>NZ_CP047656.1:2975000-3303910 GCF_009906955.1 Paraglaciecola mesophila | reverse complement strand
CAGAATTTATGCACGGCCCCTCAGCAATGCTCGCAAATCAATTAGAGGTGATTGATGTTCAAGTTGAAGATGAATCAACTGACGTGCATAGTAGCCAGATACAGACCTTCGCCCAACAAGGGGGTCGAGTTGTATCTCTATCACACCCTAAGCTTTCGCTTCACCCTCGCTGCTTGCCATTATTAGTGGTACTGCGATTTTATGTGGACGTTGAGCGCATAGCGCTCGCTTATGGCCGAGATCCCGACCGTCCTCAGGGCCTTAAAAAAGTAACAGAGACCCATTAATATGCAGTTTAAATGTGAACGCTTACTCACTTCAAATGGCTGGTTAAATAACCAAACTATACACGTTGAACAAGGCATCATTCGCAGCATTAGCACCACAGCCTCACAGGACGCACATCTAGATTTCATCGCTGGATCTTTAGTCCCTGGCTTTATTGATGTGCAAGTGAACGGTGGAGGCGGTGTATTGTTCAATCAGGCTCCCAGTGTGGCGGGCTTAACTAAAATAAGCCAAGCCCACAGAAAGTTCGGCACCACCGGCTTGATGCCCACCCTTATCACTGATGAATTACCTGTTATGCAAAATGCGGCACAGGTCATGGCCGATGCTATCAGCCAAAGAGTAGAAGGGATCCTTGGTGTTCATTTTGAAGGGCCGCATTTAAGCAAGCCGAAAAAGGGCGTTCATGATGAATCTTTTATTCGCCCAATAAGCGATGAAGAGTTGGCGCTCTATTTACGTCAAGATTTAGGCAAGGTGATCGTGACTTTAGCGCCGGAGAATGTTAGCCCTGATGTCATCAAGCACCTAAGTCAAAGTGGGGTTAAGGTGTGTTTAGGTCACTCAAATGCCGATGCGGATACTGTGCTCAAGGCGATTGAAGCAGGTGCAGATGGTTTCACTCATTTATTTAATGCGATGTCTGCCATGCAATCACGCGCGCCGGGCATGGTAGGGGTAGCTCTCAATACCCCTCACACCTATGCCGGTTTAATTTTAGATCATTATCATATAGATCCGATTTGCAGTGAAATAGCGATGAAAATCAAAGGCAAAGAAAGATTGATGCTAGTCACTGATGCTATGGGTTTAATCGGTACAGACCAAGACAGTTTTATGTTTGGCAGCCAAAAAGTGACCCGAGTCGGGAACAAATTAACCACGGAAGACGGCACACTAGCGGGCTCTCATCTAGATATGCTCAGCGCCGTCAAAAACGCCGTAAATGACATTCAGCTACCACTAGAAGACGCAATAGCTATGGCCAGCACAACGCCTGCCCATTATCTAGGTTTACAAGACACCCACGGTGATATTGCACCCGGCAAACGAGCGGATTTTGTTGCCCTTGATGACGAGTTAAACATCACCGCGTTGTGCCAATCTGGGCAATTTATAACAAGAACATAATAAAAAGGGATACCCCATGACACACTCAACGTCAGGCGCGCGCTCGAGCATGATACCTATGTGTATTATTGCACTGCTGTTTTTTATCTTCGGTTTTGTTACTTGGCTAAATGGCGCGCTTATTCCATTTTTGCAGGTGGTGTGTCAGTTGTCTGAAACTCAAGCTCTGATGATTGCCTCTTGTTTTTATTTTGCGTATGTAGTGATGGCTCTACCCATGGCAATGATTTTAGAGCGGGTCGGTTATCAATCTTCCATGGTACTTGGCCTAAGTATCATCGCCCTTGGTTTACTTGGCTTTATTCCTGCTGCGTTGCTACAAGAGTTCTGGATATTCCTTGTGGCCCAGTTTGTAATTGGCAGTGGTTTAACGATTTTACAAACGGCCGCCAATCCATATGTGGTGAACGTGGGACCGACCCAAAGTGCCGCTGCGCGTATTGCCATAATGGGGTTACTCAACAAAGGGGCGGGAATCTTAGCCCCCTTGTTATTTACCGCATGGGTACTTGGGGGCTTTAGTGACATTAACCTTGCCGCAATTAATCAATTACCTGCAGAACAGCAACAAGTGCAAATCGAAAATCTGGCACATCAGTTGATTACACCGTACGTCGGCATGGCCATAGCATTGCTTGTCTTAGCTGGCGGCTTGTCTCGTATTTCTCTGCCAGATTTAGCCTTAATTGAGCCTGAGCGCACTGATAACCACACCCAAGACAAGCCAGCTTCGCAACAGGTTAAGCGCACCATTTGGCAGTTTCCGCAGCTGGTTCTTGGGGCAATTGCTTTATTCTTTTACGTAGGGGTTGAGGTGATCGCGGGTGACACTATTGGACTTTACGGTGCCAGTATTGGGGTAGCAAACGCCACTACGCTTACCTCATACACCATGGGTTTTATGGTATTAGGCTATTTGCTGGGTTTAGTATGTATTCCGCGTTTTATATCTCAGGAAAATGCCCTACGCGTGAGTGCGCTGGCAGGCTTAGCGATAACGACTTTGCTCTTGCTGTCATCAAATGAGTCTACTTTAATCGCCACCATAATATGGGGTTGGACGGGTATAACAACTGTGCCAGATAGTGTGGCACTCATTGCCCTGTTGGGCTTGGCAAATGCCATGGTATGGCCGACTTTATGGCCTCTGGCTCTGGCTGATTTAGGCCAATTTACCCCTAAAGGTTCTGCTATTTTGATCATGGGAATAGCGGGCGGCGCCTTAATGCCGATCATTTACGGAGAATTAGCTCGGGCTAGCAACAGCCAACAAGCTTATTGGATACTGCTACCAGGCTACTTCATTATTGCTTTTTATGCATTTTACGGCCACACACTGCGCAACTGGCGCTGAGTAAGTAGAACAACCTAAAGACGAAAAAAAGTCGCAGTATTAGAGCACTGCGGCTTCGTTTAGGGTTAACTTCTGTCCCGTGGCGTCTAGGGTAGCCATAGCGCCAACCGGAATGGTTGCCATATCGTCAATATGACCAATCATCACGCCGCTTAACACAGGCACATTTAAATCCCCCAAGCGGTCTTTAAGCACATGCTCTACGCTAAACGAAGGACCGCTACCCGGTTCACAATCAGTACACTTACCGAAAACGATACCCGCTACTTTATCCAGCCTGCCGGCTAATTTAAGGTGGGTAAGCATGCCATCAATCCGATACGGAGCTTCTTCTACATCTTCTAAAAACAAGATCTTGTCGGTGTAGTCCGGCTCATAAGGACTGCCCACCAGTTTAACCATAAGTGACAAATTGCCACCAATGAGCACCCCAGAAGCGCTACCTTTGGTGACCGTCGTTAAGCGATTTTCTTTTTCAGCTTGACCTTCTGCGGGTTCAAACGCTGGCGGTGTTGCCAACGCCATACTATCAACAGGATTAAACAGTACATTTTTGAATTCCCCCAAGGTGTACTCAGTGAAACTCTGTTTTGCAATAGGTCCATGGAACGTCATAACGCCACTGCGAGTATAAATCGCATTGAGTAGAGCAGTTACATCACTATAGCCAAGAAACACCTTAGGGTGCTGGCGAATTAAATCATAATCTAAGTAAGGCAATATACGCGGTGAGCCGTATCCCCCTCGTAAACAGAAAATGGCATCGACTTCATCATCAGCAAACATGCTATTCACATCGCTCGCTCTGTCTTTGTCGGTCCCAGCCAGATAGGCTGTGCGATCAAAAAGGTGGCTAGCCGTTTTCACTTTGAAACCAAACGAACGAATAATGTCTATGGCGAAGTAAATTTCTTGATCTTCCCAGGTATTGCTACTTGGCGCGATGAGGCCAATCGTTTGGCCGGCCCGTAAACGTTTAGGTTTACGAATTAGATTAGCGCCGATCCCTGTATCCGGCGCAGCTATCGCAGTCATAGGTACAACAGGTAACAAGGCACTGGCTAATGCAGACGAAATAAAGGTTTTCAATAACGTTCGACGGTCTAACATAATTTTTCTCGCTTTTTTATTTAACTTAGCAAATTAGCGGTGCTGCCAAAAGAAATAATTATTACAAAATTCAAGAAAAATAAGAATAATGTAGTTACCCATAATTACCGTTTCTACCTTTTGAAGTATGTAAAGACTACAATTTCCTTTCGCAAGAATGCACAAATTCTGCCGATTTAAACGTATTTGGTAACATTTATCCGTTTAAAAAACAAAAAATATCAATAAGTTATCCGTTATTGTCTAGGTTGGCACTTAAGCTGCTTATAGAACGATTTACTTACCAAATTATAAACTTAGAAACGGGGAAGCCACCATGAGCGTATCTGAACTACGCCCGAATCAGGAAATCGATGCCAGTGCAGTAGCGCTAACCTCTGGAACTTCGGTGGCCAACAGCGAGTTGCGTAAGCAAACCCTGATGGTGGTTGACGATTATCAAAGTAACTTACAGGCGATGAACGCCCTTTTCGAATATCAATATCAAGTGGTGTTGTTTGACAATGCTAAAGATGCTTTAACCCATGCTCAACAAGAGTCTGTGGATTTAATTTTATTAGATTTAGATATGCCAGATATGCACGGCTATGAAGCCTGTACTGAATTGAAATCAAACCCACTGACTGCACATATCCCGGTTATATTCGTAACCGCATCGGACAGCTCAGACGATGAGGCACATGGGCTATTACTCGGCGCGGTAGATTACATCACTAAGCCTGTTAATTTGACCATTTTGCGGGCCCGAGTACGTAATCATATGGAGCTGGTTTACTACCGTAAACAATTGGAAATTTTATCCAGTGTGGATGGGTTAACCGGCGTGGCAAATCGTCGCCAATTGGATACAGTTTTATTGCAACAATTCGCCTCGACCATTCGTTTCGGCCGCTGTATGACGTTGATGATGATCGATATTGATGATTTTAAACCCTACAATGATTTGTATGGGCATATGCAGGGAGACGACTGTTTAAAGCGCGTTGCGCATGCCATTCAATCTGTACGACGTCGTGAGTCCGACTTTGTGGGCCGTTACGGCGGAGAAGAATTTGCCATGGTGTTGCCAGATACGGACTTAGAGGGTGGCCTCGTCATGGCTCAAAAGCTATTGCAAACCGTACGCGCTTTAAATATTGAACATCAAGGGGCCACAGCCGCTGATAGGGTAACAATCAGTATTGGTTTAACCGTATACGAAGCGAAACAAGAATACCCTGAGCATATTTCGGTAGAAGAACTGATTAAACTCGCGGATAGGCAGCTATACGCAGCAAAACGAGACGGTAAAAATCGGGTGAATTATTATCAAGTGCCTAAACTTCCCACCCCCATCAAGGACGAACCCCAACATGAATGAAGATGAAGCAACAAAAATTCGAAAACATATTCACAATGTACGCAACCCACTGAACAGTATTGCGTTGCATGCTGAGTTAGGCAATATGCTGCTAGAAGGGCACGCCAGCAACAAAGAGCTACAAAACGCTTTTTCAGTCATTTTGCAACAATGCCGGCAGTGTGACGCTGAGCTTGGTAAAATTCGTAACTTGGTTGTTCCTGAGCGACCTTGAAAAAACATTAGATTTGTCTGCTCGTCTACGAATGCGAACAACAGCTAAGCTGCCACGCTCGCCTCTTTGCGACTTGCAAAATACTCATCGTAAGTACCTTGGAAGTTAATCACTTCTTGATCTTTTATTTCAATCACACGCGTGGCTAAAGACGATACAAACTCGCGATCGTGACTGACGAAAATCAGCGTTCCGTCAAACTTTTTAAGGGCGCTGTTTAACGCTTCGATAGCCTCCATGTCCATATGGTTAGTTGGCTCATCCATGATCAACACATTAATATCAGACATCATCAGTTTACCAAATAGCAAACGATTCTTTTCGCCACCAGAGCACACGTTCACTTTTTTGTTGAAGTCATCCGCACTGAATAACAGTCGTCCTAGCATGGCGCGAACGGCCAAGTCGTCGTGTTTAGGCGTTCGCCACTGTGACATCCAGTCGAACAAGGTGATATCCATAGCAAAATCTGCGGAGCTATCTTGTGGACAATAACCAATCACAGCGTTCTCTGACCATTTTATGGTGCCTTCGTTGAGTTCAAGCTCATTCACTAGGCAACGTAAGAAAGTGGTTTTGCCCACACCGTTTTCGCCGGTAATAGCTAAACGTGCGCCCGCTTCTAAAATCAATTCCCCCCCGCTGAACAAAGACTGCCCGTCAAAGCCGTGACCAAAGTTTTCTAAGATCAGTGCTTGGCGATGCAATTTACGATGCTGCTTTAGAGTAATCGATGGGGTGCGACGACTAGAAGATTTCACCTCGTCTAATTGAATTTTTTCAAGGCGTTTTGCCCGCGAGCTGGCTTGCTTAGCTTTTGAGGCATTAGCAGAAAAACGTGCCACAAAACCTTGCAAGTCTTCCATTTCAGCAGTTTTCTTGGCATTGCTGGTTAACAATTGTTCTTGAATTAAAGACGATGCTTCAATAAAGGCTTCATAATTCCCTGGATAGATACGTAACTCACCATAATCGATGTCAGCCATGTGCGTACACACCGAATTCAAGAAATGGCGATCGTGAGAAATGATAATCATGGTGCACTTACGTTGATTCAGTACATCTGCTAACCAAGAGATGGTGTAAATATCCAAGTTGTTGGTCGGCTCATCAAGCAGCAAAATATCAGGGTTTGAAAACAACGCTTGCGCCAATAACACACGTAGCTTCCAGCCTGGTGCCACTTGGCTCATTAAGCCATAGTGGTAATGCTCCGCAATACCGGCTTCTAGTAATATATCGCCAGCGCGCGCTTCGGCTGTGTATCCGTCCATTTCAGCAAAGTCGGTTTCAAGCTGCGCGACTAACATGCCGTCTTCTTCTGACATTTCGGCTTTAGCGTAAATTTCGTCGCGCTGTTGCTTCACTTTCCACAGCGCTGTGTCACCCATTATGACTGCGTCAACAACACTGTATTGCTCAAAAGCAAACTGGTTTTGACTCAAAATACCCAGTTTGTCGCCAGGCGTAATAGACACATTCCCCGACGAAGGTTGCAAATCACCACTTAGAATTTTCATAAAGGTCGATTTGCCGCAGCCGTTAGCCCCAATCAGGCCATAACGATTACCTTGACCAAATTTGGCCGAAATGTTTTCAAATAAAGGCTCAGCGCCAAATTGCATGGTGATGTTTGCGGTAGATATCAAAAGAAAATTCCTAGGAATGGTGTCAGTATGTCAAATAAAGAGGGAGTCAGACTAATGCCGTTCAGGCTTAGCGCGGCGCACTATAAAGAAACCCAGACAATATGTCGAGGTATGTTGCTTATTTTATCAACAAATAAAGCGCTTTGAAGCACTTAGCCCAAGGGGTGTTTTTTGATTTAGAGGCGCTTTTTCTGCGCCACACTAGTCGCTAAACAGAAAATTGCGACAACTGCACATTGAGCTCTTTGGTTTTTCCTGAGAGCAAGCTAGCTTCATGGTCCATTGCAGCTATCTTTGAAAGTTCATCATGATTGATCGATTTCAATCGTGTAGTCGCGTTTTGAATCGCATCGCTATTACGTATTTGTTGTGCACAAGAATCCGTCATCACGTTTACCGCTTGTGTAACCTGAAGAATATTGTGCTGGACTTTGCCCATAAGCTCTCCGGCTTTTTGCGTACCTGTATTTGCAGTTTCACTTAGTGCTAAGCAATCAGCCATGGAATCGCTGGATAATTTTGACGAGCTCAATAAGTTATCAATAATCAGGTTTACTTCTTCCGTACTCTTTTTGGTTCGAGATGCTAACGTTCTCACCTCATCGGCCACCACAGCAAAACCACGACCATGTTCTCCGGCTCTAGCCGCTTCAATTGCCGCGTTCAGTGCTAATAAGTTAGTTTGATCTGCTATCGACTTTATGGTCTCGAGCACGTGTGAAATACTCTGACAATTATCCGCAAGGGTATGCACGTTTTCGTTGGTTTCACCCAGTTTAACTCCTAAATTAATCACATCTTCTTTGGTTTTATCGACTGTTTTTTCTGCTTGTCGGGCATTATCTTGGGCCTGATTAGACTCATGTTGCACTCGGCTCGTATCTTCGTTCATAGTACGTGAAGACAGAGATAGTTGATTAGAAGCCGTTTCGATATCATCTACTTCTTTCATGCTACTTTGCTTAATACCATGTAGTTCGGTGCTATTTTGCTTAGTGATCGCGGTCGTATGATCAATTTGTTCTGCCGCACTACGCATATCAGTAATCAGGCTGTCGAATAGACTCAGTAAATTATTAAATGCCAGTACCGAGTCGGCGTTTAGTGTGTGATCCGCCCTCACTTTTAGGTCGATTGCCGCTCTGTCACCCATCATTTTTTCGATACTGCTGGTCAGCGTTGCTGCTGAAAGCGACTCCACTTGATTGCTTTTGGCCATTCGTGCAAGCATCAATGCCTGCACCAATGCATAAACCGCATGTACGATGATCAAATAAAACAGCAAGCCTCCGTCAGCCAGTACATATACGCCTATTCCTTCAGATTGCATAAAGAAGAATGTCAGGTGATGAACCACCACTACTGTTATCGCGGTGATATATAGGCGCCAGTTTCGATAATAAGCCAAGAAAGAAAGCAGTACAAAGATGCCGAAGTGCATCTCTAGTAGCCCATGCATTTGATGGATCTGCAGAGCAGTGAAAAGCATTAAACCAATGGCGACTACATGTTGAGTCAAGCGCGACTGAGGTTTGCAATTAATAAAGGTTAAGCATATCGCACTCGTGGAACCACCTATCAATATTGCCTCTAACCAAGTTTGATTAAAATTAGCTAAAGCTAAGCTAATAACAGTGAGCGCAATGAAGGTAAATTGCATATTTTTATTTGCACTAGTGATCCACGAATAATGAGGGGATGGCATGATTTGTCTCCAAAGTCTTGCGCTGTGAACAGCGTAAGCACCACAAGAAATAAAGGATAGTGAAGTAAGTTGTGTAAAGCGCTTTTTAAATAGTATGCGCTTGTTCGTTTTAACTGGCTATAGGCTATTAACGCATTTACTAGGCCGCATTTTTGTTCGCACAATAACAGCCATAACCTTCACTGACCACAGCGCTACCAACATGTTTATCGGCAAGAATATTGTCAAGAAATCGATCAACGATTGCAGTGTCTGCGGAGCAAAAATAACCAGATGAATAAGGGCCAAAATACCCTAACTGGCCTTGCTCGTCGAAGACCATAATCGCCGGTAGCGAGGGTAAAATAACCTCATCAGGAATGCCGCTAGGGGCAACATGAAGTGAGCGATAGCCCGAGTGGCCTAATGTATAATCAAGACGATCAACATGTATATCATTGGAAAAATTACAATGACATCCTGCTTGTTGAATGTGAATAACGGTTTTGCTTAAAGAGGGATATTGCTGCGCCATCATACTGGTGACACTAGAGGCAAAGTCAGCACTCATAGCGGCCAAAGCAAATTTTTGTTCAGGATCGAACTCCACCTGACGTTGTAAGCCTGAATATGCAAGCCCACCAATAACCACCATAACCCATATGATTAGCCCTGCACAAACCAATGCCTGCTTTAACGGTTTTGACAACATACGGGGTCAGTTATTTTCACCTGATGCAGGCAAATTATGAGCGAAAGCTCGAGAGCTGGCGATTTAACGCTTCGCTCATATCATTTAGCACCTGAGCATCTTGATTCATTGCTGCGATCGTATCGAGTTCAGTACTGTTGCTTTCTTTTAACGTCAGCGCAGCATGATGTATCACATCGCTGTTGCACGCTTGTTGTTCACAAGACTGACTCATCAAGGCCACTGAATCAGATACTTCTTGAATATTATGTTGAATTTCAGATATTAGCTCGCTCACTGAACCTGTATGGGCACTAGTGACTTGGCTTAGCTCAACACAGTTGGTCATTGAGCTACTTGATTCTTTTGAAGAGCTCACCAAATTAACAATGATTTCGTTGATTTCTTCAGTGCTGGATTTAGTACGTGAAGCAAGTGTACGCACTTCATCCGCGACAACAGCAAAACCGCGTCCGTGCTCTCCCGCTCGGGCCGCTTCAATAGCAGCATTTAAAGCCAGTAAGTTAGTTTGATCGGCGATTGACTGAATGGTTTCGAGTACTTTAGAAATATCCTGACAATCTGCGGCTAGCTTCTGGATCGTTGCACTGGTTTGTTCAAGTTTTTCGCCTAACTGGGTAACATCGTTGTGGGTTTGAGCCATTGTTTGCTGGGCATCTTCGGTATTCGCTCTGGCTTTATCAGAGGCTGATTTTACCTGCTCATTGTTATTATTCATCGCGTTGGTTGATTGCATCATCTCTTGGGACGACACCTCAATATGTGCCACTTCCTGAATGCTTTTCTCTTTGGCTTGGCGCAATGAAGTATTGTACTGGCTGTTCGAAGTCGAATTATGAACAATTTGCTGCGCGGCCAAACGCATATTGGTGATCAACCCATTAAATAAATCGAGTAAATTATTAAATGCCGGAACCGAAGTGGAGCCCATTTGTTCATTTGCGCGAATAGTCAAATCAATGGCTTTTTTATCTTGCATGATAGTTTCCACACTAGATACCAGCGATGCTGTAGCTAGCGATTCTTTTCGATTATCATTGGCCATCTTGCCTAACATGCTTGCTTGTAAGACCGCATACAGGGCATGCACGCCAATCAACCAAAATGCCAACCCCCCATCGAGTAACACGTAAACCGGTACACCATTTTTTTGCAAAAAGAAAAACGACACGTGATGAAGTACCACTACAATTATCGCCGAAATATACACATGCCAATTGCGGTAATAAGCCAGAAACGACAGCAGTACGAACACACCAAAGTGCATTTCAACTAAGCCATGCATTTGATGGATTTGCAGGGCACTGTAAAGCATTAAACCAACGGCTACTATGTGCTGAGTTAAGCGTGATTGCGGCTTAAGTCGGATCACTGTGATCCCAATAAGAGACGTAGACACACCCACAAAAATCGCTTCCCACCAGGTTTCATTTACCCCAGCGATGGCCAAACTGATAACGAGCAGCGCAACGAATGTCACCTGCATACCCTTATTTGCGCTATCTACCCATGGGCGGTCAATATTGTTCAATGCGCTTCTCCACTAGCAAAATATAGGTGCAAGACTAATACACGCCTCGTGCTTAACAATCACACAATAGACAAAAAATCGCGATCAAGCAGACACTTAACCGCGATACACTTATATTTGTTATCGGACCATTCGCCTTAAAGTTTAATAATTAACCCCTGATCTGGGGGAATTTTTCCTGCACAGACTTGCCCATAGACCTGGGATAACGCCTCTAAGCCGTTGAGCTCTTGTACCTCCAGCCAACTGCGACATTTCATTGCCGTTTGGGCCATAAATCCTGTTGTGCGTTGCTCAAATCCCTGCGGTCCCCAATCTTTCATGCGTTTTTGAATGTGCCCTGGCGCGAAGAAAAACTCACTTCTATCTGATTCAGTCGCACTGTCTGCGGAAAATTCATCCCAGTGTGTTAAGCCCACATTGATGCAATATGTAAGGTTATCACCTAGATGGGTGGCCAATTTAGTCAAAATATCAGCACTACCCGACATATCAACAATGACGGTTGGCTTGCTCGCGTCAATATCACTCATTTGGTTGTAGTTAACCACCTGATCGTATATGCCTACTTTTTGTACAAATGGCATATTACTACTCGAGGTGAGGCCTATGCTCTGAGGTGCAGAGTTATCAGCATGTAAGGCGTAACCTAAGCCTAAGCTTGTTTTACTGGATGCGCTGATAACCACCACTTGCGTTGCACCGAACCAATTGTTGTCTTGCAAGCGGTCCCATAAACAAAACGAAGTAATATGCAGAGGAAACAATAACATACGCTCTTTATCAAATTCAGGATTATAACCTTTTTCACCACTTAAACGACTGTAAGAGTTGTATCCAGGTGGTAACATGGCCCGGTGCGCCGAACCGTCAACCAAACGTTGAGGGGACACATTTTTAGGCGTCATCACCACTTGTTCAGCAGGCGGAAAGTAACCGAATAAGCGTTCACCCACTTCAATCCCGTTGGATTTAGAGTGAGTCACTTGAGCGAACCCCCACACAGGGATGATCCCCCACTGTTTGTCTTCATTCTCAGCGGGCGGAAAGAACTGCCAATAGCCTAATTTGTCACCCATCATGCCGTAGGTAATGTTGTTTGCAGTAAACGAAAAGCTTTCTACTTTAAGCAGAATTTGCCCTTCTTCAATGCCGTCAATATGTGGGGTTTCAACAACTCGATGTGAGGTTAAATGCTGCTGCTTGACCTGAAATTCGCTCATTTTATGCTCCTTGTGCAGCTTCAGCTGCCAAATACTGTTGTAGTTTCCCCATGGCTGGCATGGCGCTTTCACGTAAGCGCCCGAGAATCATCATTTTTTCCATGTCGGTTTTATCGACACCGCGCACCAATTGACTAAAACCATCGAGGCGGTTTTCTAGTAACCATTGCTTAAGATCATCATCTTGAGACCAAATATGCTGATTACGCATAAAGGCCGCAGTCAAACGCACCCAATCCATCACGCCATTGGGTAGTGGCACTACCCCACAGATATGATTTTTGCTTTTCTCATCTGGATACTTTTCGCTGGCTTCAATATGTGCAATAAACGCCGCACTGAACGCTGGTTGATATGAGCGCACGGTTTGAGGGGTAACAACATTGCCGCTGAATATGGGTTTTACCGCTAAGTTAGTAATGGCGCTTGCGGAACAATCGACATGAATATGCTCAGGGCTGGTTTTTATCTCACCTTGCTCTAACTGAATATTATCCTGTCCTACGTGGGTCACTCTGCCTTTACGTATCACATTCTTGATCTTTTTAAGCTCGGCTAGTTCCATCTGACTCACAGTGGCACCGTGGAACATTTGCGGCCACACATTTTCATCTAAGCGCAGAAATACACCGGCTTTTTCAAGTCGAGAAAACATATCGTCCACTGAAGTAGATTGTGCAATCGCTTCCATCTGCGCAGCTTGCGCGCCTATCGCATCATTGAAAAACTCGATTGTTGGTTGAGTATTTTTTCTATCTATCAACCACGCATCACGGGGTACTATCCACTGAATGTCGTCAGGGTTCACCTTGTTTTCAAGTAACCATAAACAAGCATCGATTCCGGTTTTGCCCCCACCTATGATAACGAATCCAGCCGGTTTCTTATCGATCTTCACCAAATCATTGATAGGCATAAACCGGGCGCTATCATCCACGGTGAAGCTTGGCTTATGAGTACTTGGCACTGACGTTTTTAAGTAAGTTGCATCAACTATTTTTTTATTAACGGTCACCTGATGCTCATCATCATTGATCACTGAAACGAATTTACCGTCACCTTTGTATTCACTCATCGGAAAATAACTCACGCGACCCGAGGGCAAAAATCGTTCTCGCATGACATTGTCAAAATATGCGCTGACCTCAGCACCGGTAGCGAGTTCATTCAAGCCTTTATTTAATCCACCTTTATCGATACAGCCTTTGCTCAACTCAGTTGAGCTAACGCCGTAAAACGCCGAAGGCTGATGCAAGGTCACGAAGGGATAGGCTACGTTCCAATGGCCGCCAGGCTTGTGATATTTGTCTACTATCATGATGTTGGCATCAGTTTCGCTTAGTAACACGTCAGCAAATGCCATACCGACGGCGCCAGCACCAACAATTAAATAATCTGTTTCATGGGTAAAAGTCGTCATTCTCGTTCCAGTCTCTCTCGGGTTAGTGTTTTGCACGCGAGATTCGACACGAGTGCAATGAATGTATGCTCCACGACTTTGCTAAATTATCGATTGAACATAACAGTGTTATATTAAAGAATAACACTGTTATGTATGTCAAGAGAATGTTAATTGAATATTGCTAAACGTAAAATACTCCAAGCGGCTTCAGAATTATTTTTAGAAGGAGGCATAGCGGCGCTAAGTGTGCGCTCGATCGCTAAAAAAGCAGGTGTCTCGACTATTGGCATATACAGCCACTTTCAAGGAAAAGAAGGTATTTTGGATGAGTTATACATCCAAGGGTTCGAGTTGGTTATGCAAGCGATGGATTTTGAACGCAAAGAGCTGACAGCGAAAGACATTGTGCTCAAAGGGGTTCGTGGCTACTTTGCCATGGCAGACGTCCATGAAGGCCATTATCGTTTAATCTTTGGTGAAAGTGACAGCCGTTACACCCCCTCTGAAGAAGCGAAAGCCGTGGCTGAAAAGGCCTTCGGTCAATTGTTAAACGTCACCGCTCTGTTATTACCAGAGAAGGCCAGTATGGCATTAAAGCAAAAAAATGCGTTAGAAATATGGGCGTTTGTGCATGGTTATGTCAGTTTAAAACACCATGCTGTGGCCAGCATTTTTGAAACACCGGACTGGTATACGATGGCCGAAGAAGCGGTGTCTGTTCATATCGACGCCATACTGGCTAAACCTGAAAATCAGGCATAAAAAAGCGCCAAGAGGTATTTCCCCATCAGCGCTTGATGCAGCGAGAGGGTCTACTATCCCTGCATATACCCAGCTGGTAACTCTTTTAACATAGCAACACCTGAATCTATCGCCGCTTGTGCGACTGCTGTTGCCACTCGTTGCAATAAGCGTGGGTCCATGGGCTTAGGAATAATATACTCACGGCCAAAGGTAAGGCTGGTTAAATTACTGGCTGCCAACACATCAGCGGATACTGGCTCTTTGGTTATAGCGCGGATAGCTTCAACTGCCGCAATTTTCATTTCGTCGTTTATTTCAGACGCGCGAACATCTAATGCTCCGCGGAATATAAAAGGAAAACACAGTACATTATTAACCTGATTCGGATAATCAGAACGTCCAGTTGCCATAATGACATCGTCACGTACCGAATGAGCAAGTTCAGGCTTAATTTCAGGATCAGGATTTGAGCAAGCAAAAATAACCGGATTAGGTGCCATTAATGCTAATGCTTCAGCAGGCAATACGTCTGGACCTGAGACCCCAACAAAGACATCTGCACCGTCTAAGGCATCTTCTAATGTGCGCTTGTCTGTATTATTGGCAAACAACTTCTTGTGATGGGTGAGGTTGTCACGTCTGGTGTGAATAACGCCCTTGGTATCAAGCATATAGATACGCTCACGCTTGGCGCCGCATTTAATCAGTAACTCCATACAGGCAATAGCCGCCGCCCCTGCTCCCATGCAGACGATAGTGACCTCAGCTAATTCCTTTCCTTGCACCTCAAGTGCATTAAGCATTCCTGCTGCAGTGACAATCGCTGTGCCGTGCTGGTCGTCGTGAAATACGGGTACGCTGCAACGTTTTATCAGTTCTTGTTCAATTTCAAAGCATTCTGGGGCTTTAATATCTTCTAAATTGATCCCACCGAAAGTATCAGCAATGTTCGCCACGGTATTAATGAAATCTTCTGTGGTGCTATGCTTTACTTCGATGTCAATAGAATCTAATCCTGCAAAACGCTTAAATAACAGGGCTTTACCTTCCATAACCGGCTTAGATGCCAGTGGGCCCAAATTGCCCAAGCCAAGAATAGCGGTGCCATTTGAAATCACAGCCACCATATTGCCTTTAGCGGTGTACTGGTATGCGGCATTTGGGTCTGCCGCAATTTCTCGAACGGGTTCAGCTACGCCTGGACTGTATGCTAGGGCTAAGTCAGTCACAGTTTCCGCAGGTTTTGTTAGCTGTATGGCTATTTTCCCCGGTACAGGCTTAGCATGGTAATCCAATGCTTGTTGACGAAAATCAGACATCTTAGTCTCGATCCTTAAAATGTAGGGTTGAATCGGAGTACGTTAACTTTCTTTCTGTTTTGTTCCATGTTTCGCATAAACGAAATCATGTGTCCGAACGGTTTGTTATATTTCTAATGAAAGCCAGTTAATCTGTAGCGTATCAGGTATGTATCGACATAGCTGATAAGTCTGACTACATCATAAATTAAGTAGAATAGCCAAGGCTAATAACCATGGTGAATTATGAATAATAATTGTCTCAAGCAGTGAGATAGAAACCCCCTTGCTAAATGACAGGCACAAAAAAAGGCGCAAAAGCGCCTTTTTTGTCACGTACTTACGCTTACTTCTTAGTGCTAAGTGCGCTGAAACGTTTGTTGAACTTGTCAACACGACCGCCAGTATCAACGTTACGTTGCTTACCAGTGTAGAAAGGATGACACGCTGAACATACGTCCAGGTTAAGATCTTTCTTCAAAGTTGAACGAACAACGATAACATTGCCACATGAACACGTTGCTTTCATGTCTTGGTAGTCTGGATGTATACCTGTTTTCATGGATTACCCCTAAGTAAGGCCGTATCGCTATCCAACCCGAAGTTGAACACCATACGAAAATTAAATTCGATTTATGCGATCAATGCGGCTTGCCGCAAAGAGCCGGGCATATTAATGTAACGCCTTGCCCTGATCAAGCTCTATTGGCGAATATATGGTCAAATAAGCAAACTTCAACCGTTAGCTCACTTTAACACCACCAAATTACAAGATGATTAGTCCGTTATGCCCATTATCCGCGTTGCCGTTCCTGTTCCTAAGCGCCAGTTTTTTGAATACCAGCATACCAGCGCCTTAGCACCCGGTATTCGAGTACGCGTTCCATTTGGGCCGCGCAAGTTAATTGGTGTGGTGCTTGAAACCACCGACGAGTCTCAATGGCAAAGTGACAAATTGAAAGCTATTTTGGACGTACTCGACGATGCGCCGATTTTCAGCCCAATACAACTTAAACTATGCCAATGGCTTAGCCAATACTACCAACACCCTATTGGTGATGTACTGCACAGCGCTATGCCTGTTTCCTTACGCAAAGGAGGCTCAAGCGAGCCTAAACCAGTAAGCTTTCTACAGGCAAGTACTCAAGGAAAACAAGCTGATCCGGCGTGCTTAGGTAAAGCGCGCAAACAACAACAGTTGCTTGCGCAATTGCAGCAAGGCGAAGCCAGCTATTCCAGTATCCTTGCCCAGTATGCTAGCACCACTGTCAAGGCGCTGATAGAAAAAGGATTAATTGAACAAGTTGAGCGTATCCCCTCACTTGATACCAATTGGTTAGACAATTTGAATATTGGCGAAAAGCCACTGCCAAATGTTGAACAAGCAATAGCCATTAGCCAAATCACTGCGAAAATAGGTGAATATGCGAGCTTTTTAATCGAAGGGGTAACGGGCAGCGGTAAAACTGAAGTGTATTTGCAGGCAATTGAAAACGTACTCACCCAAGGTAAACAAGTACTTATTTTAGTCCCTGAAATTGGTTTAACCCCACAAACTGTCGAGCGTTTTGCCAAGCGTTTTAATGTGCCCGTAGGCATATTGCATTCTAACTTAACTGATAACGAACGCTTACTCGTTTGGCAGCAAAGTTATGCTGGGCAATTGCCGATCATCATTGGCACCCGTTCAGCGATATTCACGCCGATGAAATACCCAGGCATGCTGATCGTAGATGAAGAACATGATTCCTCTTACAAACAACAAGATGGCCTGCGTTACCATGCAAGAGACTTAGCCGTCATGCGCGCCGCCCAAGAAAAAATTCCGCTGATATTAGGCTCAGCTACCCCGGCACTGGAATCACTCAATAATGCATTAAACGGCAAATATCAGCACCTTATTCTCAATGAACGTGCAGGCAATGCCTCCCACCCAAAACAACAAGTGTTAGATATCCGCAACCAGCCTCTCGAATTTGGATTAGCCAAAGGCATTATCGAGCGTATTGGCCAGCATTTAGCCCAAGAAAGTCAGGTGATGTTGTTTATTAACCGGCGCGGCTACGCCCCTGCGTTGGTATGCCATACCTGTGGGCATGTTGAAGAATGCCCTGGTTGCAACAAGCCTTATACTTTGCACAAACAACTGTATAAGTTGCAATGCCACCATTGCGGCAGCGCCAAAGCGATCCCTAAACGCTGTCAAAACTGCAATAGTACTGAGCTCAGCGCGATGGGCTTAGGCACGGAGCAACTCGAACAAGGCTTGCAAACGTTATTTCCTCAATACACCAGCGTACGTATCGACAGTGACAGCGCCAGAGGTAAAAATCGGTTAAACGATATGCTGGATAAAATTAATCGTAACGAGTATCAAATTTTAATCGGCACACAGATATTGTCTAAGGGTCACCACTTTCCCAATGTAACCTTGGTCGTGATACTCGAAGTGGACGGTGCGCTATTCAGTGCTGACTACCGCGCTGCTGAGCATCTAGCACAATTAGTCACACAGCTTGCGGGTCGTGCAGGACGCGCCGAAAAACCCGGCGAAATGTGGCTGCAAACCCATGACCCAAGTCATCCTTTGCTGCAAGATTTGCTCAACAATGGTTACTCTCACTTTGCGCGCTACGCTTTACTTGAGCGTGAGCACGCCATGTTACCACCCCATACCTATCAGGCCTTATTTCGCGCTCAGTCCAGCGATCCCCGTATGGCCAATCAGTTACTGATGGATATATCCCAACAGTTTAGTTATTCAAAACACGTTCAATGCATTGGACCTTTGCCTGCTTTAATGGAAAAACGCCAAGGGAAGTTTCGCATGCAATTAGTGTTAATCAGCAGTAATCGTGCAGCATTGCAACATACATTAAGCCAGGCTATGCCCAATATCGAACAGTTACCCCTTGCCACTAAGGTGCGCTGGGCATTAGATGTCGACCCGCAAGACTTCATGTAAATACCTCAAGCATCAAGATGCCAGCACGCAGCGTGAAAATTATATTTCACAGATCCACCAAATTCTGATTGAGGATTAGGCTGAGCAAGGTAAAATCCGCGATTCTTCTAGCCTGAGTATTCGGAAGTAAATATGGCTCACAAAGATTATGTCGCCCGAGGGCGCAACCCCAAAAAGGCCCCAGAGCCTGAAAAACGCCCATTGCCTTGGTTGCGTATTATTATCACGCTGGCCTTACTGCTAGGTTTTGGATATTTCCTGTACAGTATTAACAACAAAGCAGAAGATCCAGCACACAAAAAAGCTCAGACTCATGCAACCCAAGTAGATCCCTTGCCTGAAGTCCCCAAAGAAGAGTGGGAATTCATTAAAACCTTACCTGAATACAGTGTAGAGGTTGAGGTAGAAGTACAAGAAGCATCAGATAAACGTTACTTGATGCAATGTGGCTCTTTTAGAAAGCAAGGACAAGCAGAAGAACTAAAAGCGCGTATCGCCTTTCAAGGGTTCGAAGCTCAGGTACGCCCTAGCGAAGGCAGCTCAGGCCGCTGGTATCGCGTTATTATTGGTCCTTATGAAAGTAAACGCCTAGCAGAAAAACAACGCCATACATTACAACGAGCCAAAATTAATGGCTGTAAAATTTGGCTATGGAACTTATAAGCTAGCGCACATAGCGGTTGTCTGTCTTTCCATAAAGGGCGACGTTGCAGTAGCCCTTTTTTGTGTGTCAGGTTTACCTTCAGGGTATTGCTTGTTACTTGAAAATTTATGAATCCTCCCCACATCTAAGTCAATTGTCGCAATGGCCTTCCAATTCTAGGAAACATTGCAGTTAAACCATTGAGGAATTCCTGTGACTACAATCGTATCCGTACGTCGTGGTAACCAAGTTGTTATCGCTGGCGATGGCCAAGTTTCACTTGGCAACACCGTAATGAAAGGCAACGCTAAAAAAGTACGCCGTTTATACAACAACAAAGTACTTGCTGGTTTCGCAGGTGGTACTGCTGATGCTTTCACCTTGTTTGAGCGTTTTGAGTCAAAACTCGAAATACATCAAGGCAACTTAACCCGCGCCGCAGTGGAATTAGCCAAAGATTGGCGAACAGATCGCATGTTACGCAAACTTGAAGCCTTGCTGGCCGTAGCCGATGAAACCGCTTCATTTATTATTACCGGTAACGGTGACGTTGTTCAGCCTGAAAACGACTTAATTGCCATTGGCTCAGGTGGCCCATTTGCTCAATCAGCGGCTAGCGCATTGTTAGATAACACTGAGTTGTCCGCCGAGGAAATCGCTGAAAAAGCCTTAACGATAGCTGGCAACATCTGCGTGTTTACCAACCATAGCCATACAATAGAAAAAATCGATTATTAACACAGTGTTTGCATGTAAAACGCTGCGAGTAGACCGCCATCAAACGGTTTAAGACCAAATTATATAAGGGTTAAGTTATGTCAGAGATGACCCCAAGAGAAATTGTCCACGAGTTGGACCGCCACATTATTGGCCAAAAAAATGCTAAACGAGCCGTGTCAGTCGCTTTACGTAATCGCTGGCGTCGCATGCAGTTGAGCGGCGACTTACGTCAAGAAGTCACGCCAAAAAATATTTTGATGATTGGCCCAACGGGTGTCGGTAAAACTGAAATTGCCCGCCGCTTAGCCAAGCTAGCCAATGCACCATTTATCAAGGTTGAAGCGACTAAATTCACCGAAGTAGGTTACGTCGGCAAAGAGGTAGAAACCATTATTCGTGATTTAGCAGATATCGCGGTGAAAATGGCCAAAGAGCAAGAAACTAAAAAGGTGAAATACCGCGCCGAAGAAGCCGCTGAAGAGCGTATTCTCGACGTGCTATTACCGCCTGCTGAAAATCAGTGGGGCGAAAAAGAAAAGAACGAAGATAAGGGCACCCGCCAAACCTTCCGCAAAAAACTGCGTGAAGGCCAGCTTGACGACAAAGAAATCGAAATCGATGTTGCCCTACCTCAAGTCGGTGTTGAGATCATGGCTCCTCCCGGTATGGAAGAAATGACTAACCAACTTCAGGGTATGTTCCAGAACTTATCTGGTTCGCAAAAGAAGAAGAAAAAATTAAAGATCAAGGAAGCCTTCAAACTATTAATTGAAGAAGAAGCCGCACGTCTAGTCAATCAAGAAGATTTAAAAGCCAACGCCATTGAATCCCTTGAGCAAAACGGCATTGTCTTTATCGATGAGATCGACAAAATCTGTAAACGTGAAGGCTCTAACAGTGGCGGCGATGTATCCCGCGAAGGTGTACAGCGTGACTTACTGCCTTTGGTAGAAGGTTCAACGGTATCGACAAAACATGGCATGGTGAAAACTGACCATATCTTGTTTATTGCTTCGGGCGCGTTCCAAATGGCTAAACCATCTGACTTGATCCCGGAACTTCAAGGTCGTTTACCTATTCGCGTAGAGCTAGAGGCCCTTACTGCTGAAGATTTCATTCGAATTCTGACTGAACCGAACGCGTCGTTGACCGAGCAATACATTGCCCTGCTGAAAACTGAAGGTGTTGATGTTGAGTTTACTCAAGATGGTATTGAGCGCATTGCCCAAGCAGCATGGCAAGTAAACGAACGTACTGAGAACATAGGTGCTCGTCGTCTACATACTGTGATGGAGCGCCTGATGGAAGAAATTTCATTTGATGCGTCAGAGAAAAACGGTGAACAGCTAGTCGTTGACGCGAAATACGTGAACGATCACTTAGAAATGCTGGTTGAAAACGAAGACTTAAGCCGCTTCATTTTATAAATTCAAAAATCTAACGATAGAAAACCAAAAGGCGAGTTCAGTATACTGAACTCGCCTTTTTTATTGTAAGCATTCTAAGCTATTTATCCGATACACGCATAGGCTTGCTCAATCAAACTCTGGCTACGCGCATCTCCCACTAAATCTGCACTCATTTGACTGCAAATATAACCGAAAGACAGTTTGTTGACAGGATCATGGCAGCCAAACGAACCACCCCACCCACTATGCCCAAAGGTGCTCGGCTCTTTGCCATAGGTATTAGCCAACGTATTCACCACGAGTCCCATGGCCCAATGCACAGGCAACCCCAATAAGTCATCCTTTCGGGAGCTATTAACCTCTCTGGTTTGAGCCAGCGTATCAGCACTGAGCAATGCGTTTTCGGGGCAATATAACTCGTACAAGTTTGCTATGGCTCTAGCCGTACCATGGCCATTAATAGCAGGCAACTCGGCCTCACGGGCTTGAGGTGTTAACATAAAGTCAGCACGCAGCACTGGGTTTGTCATACCTGCAAGGGCGTAAACCGGCATGTTCTTAGGCATATAAGGAGCGCGGGTTGGCGGCAGTAAATTTGCGACTCTGCAGTGTTGGGTTTCAGGTAGTCCAATGTGAAAATCAATATTTCTAGGCTGGCATATCTCTTTACTCAGATACTCTCCTAGCGTAACGCCAGCCGCGCGCTTAACAATCTCCCCCACTAAGAAACCAAAGGTCACTGCCTGATAACAGGTTCTGCTACCTGGCGGAAAAAATGGCGCTTGGGCGGCAAGCCTGTTACAGCAGTCATTCCAATCTAGCAGCTCCTCAGTAACAATAGGCCTCTCAAACGCATTAAGACCGCTTTGATGTGAAAGCACCTGGGCGATGGTTATATCTTGCTTACCATTCGCGGCAAATTCAGGCCAATGCATAGCCACCTTATCACTGTATGCTAACAACCCGCGCTCAACCAAATGAGCAACACAAAGGGCAGCGACCCCCTTGGTGGTTGAAAAAACGTTCACCAGCGTATCTTTTTTCCAGGTGTGTTCGATATCTGATTGAGTATAAGTCCCTGCATATATATCGACCACCAGCTTACCTTGGTGGAACAAGGCAAATCCCGCCCCCTGTTCAGGCATGGCGCTATGCGCATCAAAATTCGATTTAAATGCTGCCACAAGAGGCTCAAATTTAGCATCCCAACTGCCCGCTATTTCAATTGTAGACATATTTCGCTCCCACTCATTGGTTACTACGGATAAATAAACACCGCGTGTATCACTTTTTTAACACGGTTAAAAACACAAGTAACATCAGCTTTTTTTATGCTCACTTATTAGTCACTTCTCTCCCCTACATTAATCCCAGCTAAACTGTTGCGGTTAGGTGCCCCCACAAAATGACTTACCACCAACCGCCCCCTTTTTATAAAGCCACCAAGATTATGAATTTTTATATGGACACCCATGTTAATAACATCTACTCCTAAAGCCATAAATGGTAATAAAACCAAAGTGTAACGCGCAAAAGCAAGCGTAGATTAACCATGGGTGTCCTGATAATTTTCGCTGATAATTTTCGTTGCGGCTGAGTTCGGTAATTTTAATATGGACACCCACGTTAATAACATCCACACGTAAAGCCATAAATGGGTTTAAAATCAAAATGTAACGCGCAAAAGCAAACGCAGATTAACCATGGGTGTCTCGATAATTTTCGATAGTTTGGTGACTTGATAGTCTTTATTTTTGATTGCGTTTGTATGGCCGCTAGAGGTTAACGGGTGACAGTGGGAAAGGCCGGCGATTGTGAAATCGTCGGCCTTTAACAAGCATGTATTTAGATTCGATTTGGAGTCTTACGGATTATCGGATCAGCGGGCATTGTGTCGCCGCTTTATGACTGTTCTCGGTAGCATTGCGACTGAGTTCGGTAATTTGCTGCTTGGTATCAAGTAAGTTGACGTTTTGCGGCTCATAAGCCAATGCTCGGTTGATGAGTACGTTCGCTTGCGGGTTACAACCTAACGCCCCTAAGGCATAGGCGTAATTATTTAGGTAAGCTAGATTTTCCTGGTCTTGGCTTTCGGTACTGCCTTGACGATATGGATAGCCTTTTTGAAACCACAGCGCCGCTTGCTGGGGGTCATTTTCTAAATAATCATTGGCCAATAAAAAGTAATTTAACCACTTATCCGGCCATGTGGAAATCGCCGTTTCTAGGGCTTCACGCCCAGCTTTTTTCTGGCCAGTACTAAGTAAATCTTGAGCCGCTTGTGTGTAATGAAGTGGGGCAAATTCACTGCTCATTTTATCTGGGGGCACGGCTGCTAGCAGCCAATATTCACCGCGAGCCCACGTTCGTTCGAATGTAGTGAAATTTAGCCGGTGATTTTGCGTCTCCCCCGTATGTAAAATCAATTCCCTTGTATCTAAGTCATAGCCGATAACCAGCGCGTAATGCCACATAGGTATTAAAGCCACAGAAACATTTTGTAGCACCACCACTGGCACATCATCACGGATCAAGCCGAGCAATTGCGGTAAATCGCCTTTTTGTGCATATGCCAGCATGCCTTGCTGCCGGCTAGCCGAGACCATTTCGAGCTGCAAACTGCCGTCAAGCTCAGGTACGAATAAACTAGGCGCTATCTGCTCTGGTGTTGTGTTAGCACCGTAATAATTAAACACTTCTGCTAACGTGGTTGGCCCACAATAGAATGCTTGTTGAGGGTAAAAGGGAACGTCTTTAATCAGGTGCTTATTGGCAAAATCATTTTGCTGAGCAAATAGTTGTTCCGTTTGTGGTGTGCTTTGACAGGCACACAATAAAAACAAAAGGCTGGCGAGTATGCCAACCTTAACGTCATAAAACATATCGTTATTTCTCGATCTTAATCGCTTCTAGCTGTTAATGGGGCGAATGAAAGGATACACATCGGTTACACCGAGAAGGTCGAGCAAAGCAACAACGGCAAGCACGGTGACTATCGCGCCTACAATACCACCAGCTGGCATGTTGTTCATTTGCTCATTAAGCGCCGTTAATTCATTTTGCGTCATGTTATTGATACGAGACTTCGCATCTGCAGGACTTACACCAAGTGCTTCTAATTGCGCTTGTACTTCACTGCTGTCCACCATAGTTAAAACTTGCTGCTTACTAAATTGATAGTGCGCCTGGTTCAGTACCTGGTTTGAGCTATAAACACCCGCTGAGGCAGTTCCCATAGCGAGTGTAAACAGTAGTGCACTAACAAGTGTGATTAGTTTGGTCATAGTGTTCTCTTTATTGTTGATTAAGTATGTGAACAACACATGCTTTTTGAGTGAAACAGTGCGCCAAGTCATAAGGCTGCACTGGTATTCCTTTATTGATATTACAAGTCTTATGCCAAGGTCTTTTTCACCTATCTAAAACCAAATAATTTCAATATAACTCAATCACTTAAAGTTAATAAACGGGCTAAACCCAAGTGAGTCACTGTCGCAAATAACCAACGAATTAAGTAAATGCTGCCTACCTGTGTAATAAGTTCACAGCGAAACATTTTTCTCTTACTTCGTTTTGCAGGGATACGCCGACTGTACGGCTTGGTAAATGACTTCCCCTAATGTTTGAGACCGTTCAAATGTATCAGGCAAGAAGCTCACCACTGCCAAAACTGTCTCTTGGTCAATTTCTGGGTTAGGTAGGCAAAAGTTAGCAAGATAAGTGTCAGAATCTGTTGATCTGCCACTGCCAATACGCGTACGCATAGCTCGCTGAGCAAACTCTGATAACTCTTTTTTTGTTTCTAAGCCGCGCATTATTTGCGTATCTGTTAGCACGGCACCGTATAAAAAGCCGCGAATAAATTGATAGCAACTGTCTACTCCTTGTTGAGCAGAGCCAGCATTTTCGCGTAGAGCTTGACAGCTTTGCCATACATTACTGTCGCTATTAATGCCTTTTTGTTTTGGATCTGGATTCGCAAAAACTTGAACTGATATCAACGAACTTCCAAACAATAAAGTCAAGCCTGCAAGTACGCGTGTGGCATATTTTAAGCTTATTAGATCGGACATATTCCACATAGTATTCCCCCTTTGTGTTAGGTTTATTCACGGCCTTAACGCATAAGTGAACACTAGATTGCTGCGTTATCCGTTACTTGGTTTTCTGCTTCAATTCTTTGTTTTGACTTTGTATTACTTCTGGCTAGCAGCACTGCGCCCAATACCGCTGAGACGAGCGAGCCAAGTAATACCCCTACTTTAACGCTTGTTTGGTAAGCTAAGCCTTGTTCTTCAAACGCTAAACTTCCAATAAACAAGCTCATTGTAAAACCAATACCACACAGCAAACTCACGCCATACAGCTGCACCCAGTTAGCACCTTGAGGCAAGTTCGCTAACCCAGCTTTAACAGTTAACCAGCACACACCGAATATGCCTATTTGTTTACCCACAAAGAGACCCGCTGCGATGCCCAAGGTAATCGGGTTTAATAAATCGGAAAAACTCGCCCCAAATAACGACACTCCCGCATTTGCGAAAGCAAAAATAGGCAACACAACAAACCCTACCCAAGGATGCAGTTTATGCTCTAAATGGGGCAACATAGGGTGACCATCTTCATTTTTTAATTTCAGCGGAATAAACCAGGCCAAAGCAAAGCCAGCCAAAGTGGCATGCACACCAGACTTGAGCACGGCGGCCCACACCACAACACCAATAATGATATAGGCCGCTTGGCGACGTACATTAAATCGGTTCAATACAAACAGGCCGACTAAGCCTACACAGGCCACTACCAAAGAGGTGGTAGATAAGTCTTGAGAGTAGAACAAGGCGATAATGACAATTGCGCCTATATCATCGAATATCGCCACGCTGAGTAAAAACAACTTCAAACTTAGCGGTAAGAATTTACCAAAAATGGTGAACACCCCAACGGCGAAGGCAATATCCGTTGCTGACGGTATTGCCCAACCATTTACCGCAATTGGATCATCGACATTAAACCAAACGTAAATTAAAGCAGGAAAGACGATGCCAGCTATCGCGGCGACTGCGGGCAAAGTGACTTGGGAGACCGATGACAATTGTCCATCCAATATTTCACGCTTTACCTCAAGGCCCACAAGAAAGAAAAATATTGCCATTAATCCGTCGTTTACCCATAGCAACAGAGGTTTAGCAATTTCAAAAGCGCCAAACCGAATACTGACAGGGATTTCTAGCAGGCCGTTGTAAAAGCCAAAAGCCGGGGAGTTTGCAAGGATCATAGCTAGCGCAGCCGCAACGACTAATAACACTCCGCCTGCTGCTTCATGCTGAATTAACTTTGACAAGTAAGTCTGCACAGTTCAATCCTTCTAATACGGAATTCTATGTTTAATATACGCACCAGTCTCTATTAGGTATAGTCGTTTTCATCTTCATTTCAATCAGGAATTTCCTGATAAGAATCAAATGGATTGCAGTCGTGCATCAATTAAATTATCAACACTTGTATTACTTCTACGTTACGGCAACCGAAGGCAGCATTATTAAAGCTGCTGGTCTTTTACATCTCACCCCGCAAACGGTAAGTGAGCAGATCCGAACTCTCGAGGCATACTTTGGATTTGATCTGTTTGACAGAGTAGGTAAACGTTTGCAGCTCAATAGCCAAGGTCAGTTAACCTATAAGTTTGCCAAGTCCATTTTTAACATGGGCAATGAATTATTGCTCTCGGTGAAAAATCAACAGCAAAACCAGCAGCAAGTCTTTTGTGTAGGTGTTACAGACGTACTGCCAAAAGTACTCGCATTTCAAATGTTTCAGCGCTGTTTAACCGCCCACCCAAATGTGCGACTAGTATGTAAAGAAGGAGACCTAAACAACCTCACCGCCGATCTTGCTTTAAGTAAAGTTGATGCTATTTTGTCTGACAGGCCTCTGCCCAGTAACAGTAATGTCAAAGCCTATAACCATTTGTTAGCCCGCAGTGGACTAAGCTTTTTTGTGGCCCAGAATTTAGCCGCTAATTTTGGCAACTTCCCCCATTGTTTAGATAATCAACCCTTTTTATTGCCAGGGGATAACTCAGCCCAGAAGCTTTCGATACTGGCCTGGTTTGCGAAACACAAAATCAATCCACAAATTGCAGCTGAGTTTGAAGATGGTGCGTTGATGCAGCTTTTTGCCCAACAAGGTTATGGGGTATTTTGCGCCCCGACCTCAGTAGAGCGCGATATAGAGCAACAGTACAAAGTGAGCGTTATTGGACGTACTCATTTACTTACCGAACGTTTGTACCTTATTTCCCCTGAACGCAAAGTCACTAACCCTCTGCTGTTACCCTTATTGCTCAAAAGCGGTGAGCCATAACCTTGTACATTGACCTAGCGTACAACACCAATTTGTACATTTTTTGCACAAAAACTGGCAAGACAATATAAACCTGCTATCAATGTTAATGAAGATATTTGATATGCAGGAGGCACCGTCATGTACCTTTTTTATTTCTTGTTTGTTCCATCGCATTTATTCAAGTGCATTCTTACTACGCGTTTTAGCTCTCGCCTTTTCGACTTAACCTCTTGCTGGGGTGAATTATCATGCTAGATGCTGTCAGTGCTAACTTGCTTAATGTACGAAGTTTACCCTCTATTTCTAGCGCAGTGGTGGGCCAGTTAACGCAGGGCATGGTGATCGTCACCACGCCTTTAGCGCATAATTGGATGCAGTTTCGCTTTGGCAGTACCTTTGGTTTTGTTTCAGGTAATTACTTACAAGAAGTACGGGATTTGTCACGCCTTACCGGCTCAGTCAACACTGATTTGCTCAACATACGCCAAGCACCGAGTACGAGTGCCAACGTAATAGCCACTGTCGCACGTGGCGCTTCCATTAAAACACTCGCCGTGATCGGTGATTGGTTAGAAATAGAGTTTAATGGCCACCAAGCCTACACCTTCGCCAAACACGTGGACTTGGTTTACGCCGACAATGGCTATTACGCTAACGTCACCGCCAGTGCGCTAAATGTTCGAAGCGCTCCGAACAAACACGCCAATATTTTCGGTCAACTTGCTGCCAATAGTCTAGTGTGGGTTGAAGGTAAGCAGCGAACATGGAGTCAAATACGCTTTAATGGGAATCGAGGATACGTATCCAGTGCTTATTTGCAACGGGCCCTCGGTATTGACGATACAAACCCGTTAAAAGAGGCAGACCACCAAGACCATAGGGACGAATCACCAAATCACCACCTGCCCCCGTCTTTCAACCGCTTAGAACCATCAGACCAATTAACCCCAGATTTAATACTCACAGTCGCGGGTAGCAAAGAGCAGCGCGCAGTGGCCGCAACGTGGAATCGGTGGGGCGGTCTGCTCACCACTTTGTGCATAGAAAAAGACATTGATGTGGCCTGCGCCGTAGCCGTTTTATGCGTAGAAAGCCGAGGAAAAGGGTTTGAACAAAATAACGCTGATCGCCTGATTATTCGCTTCGAAAACCATAAATTTTGGAGATACTGGGGTAAGCATCATCCACAGCAATATCGTCAACACTTTTGTTACAATCCCAAAAAAGTTTGGACGGAACACCAATGGCGCTCAAACCCCAGTGATCCTTGGCAAAGCTTTCACGGTGTTCAAGCGAAAGAATGGCAGGTATTCGAGTTTGCTCGTAGCCTAGACGAAGACGCCGCTATGTTGTCAATCAGTATGGGTGCCCCACAAATAATGGGCTTTCATTACGAACGAATCGGCTATCAATCAGTGGTGGAAATGTTTGACGCATTCTGCCAAGGCATACCCGCCCACATTCATGGTTTATTCGAATTTTTTGATACAAGTATGCATCAGCATTTACGGGATCATTCATTCGAAAATTTCGCAGCACTGTATAACGGTAGCGGGCAGAAAGCGCTATATGGCCGCTTGATTAAAAACCACAATGACGCGTTCGCCAAGCTGCACCCGAACGCTCAGGGAAACATCTAGTCACTAACCTTGTACAAAAAATATAAGGATCAAGAACATGAACGTATTTTCATTTATCAGTAATTTATTTGAACCCGCGGTAAAGTTAGTGGATGAATTGCATACCAGTGATGAAGAGCGATTACAGCTACAAAGCCATATAAAAGCCGTGGAAAACGAATTACTGGCGAAAGTTATTGCTTATGAAAACCAACTGCTGCAAAGCAAAACTGATATCATCACCGCCGAAGCAACCGGACAGTCTTGGATCCAGCGTAATTGGCGTCCTATCACTATGCTGACATTTTTAGTGTTAGTCGTAATGGACAGTTTTGATTGGCTGCCCAATCCACTGGCAGAAGAAGCATGGACCTTGTTACAAATAGGTTTAGGCGGCTATGTTGCCGGGCGCTCTGCTGAGAAAATTACGCACCAATACCTGCAAGCCAGACCAGCAGACAACAAAAATACAAATTCTGCGAAAGGATAACTTGTCGCTTGTTAAGCCTTGGGGCAAACAATAATTTGGTTAACAATAGCCCTCCTTTACAGGGCTACGTAAACTGAGTCCTCAGGTATATATGCTTCCCAAGCGTTCAATTATTTAGCGAAATTGGCATAACACGACACGAATTCATGTTTTGGGTTTATCTGGGCGCAAGGCCACAACACAAAAGAACAAAATACCTCAAACTCACCGTCAGCGCGCTTATAAACCAAGCCGGCACGCCTAAAGCACCAAACCAGTGCAAATATTCAGCACCTCAAACTCTTGTTGCACCAGGATGGACCTCTTTGTCGTTAGCATTTAATGGGGCCAGAGAAAGGAGCTTATTTGTTAAGCAAATTTTAAAAATGTAAGCCTTTGTTTTAATTAGTTTTAAATTAACTTAATGAACACTTATTGGCTTTCTTAAATCAGTTCTAGCGGGATCACTGTAAATGTCATGTTCTGGCTCGTTTATTGAATAGCCAAATCTAGTAAGAAAGTCGCTTTTTACCGGTACTTTTACCACTGCACAGACTCACCCCAATATCCATATATAAAGGAACAACTATGTCGGGCCATGCTTCACGTTTAAACGCAATTACACAAATCACTAACAGAGCACCAAAAGAGTGCAAGGCAACCAGTCCGTTGACAGACATTTGGGCAACCGATGTATTTAGTCTGGCTAAAATGGAAGAAGCTCTGTCTAAAAATGCCTTTAAAGCGATGAAAAACACAGTAACGACTGGTGCCCCGTTAGATCCCGCTACCGCCGATGTGGTTGCCTCAGCCATGAAGGTGTGGGCCATCAGTAAAGGCGCGAAGTTCTTCTCACACATCTTCTACCCTATGACCAACATCACCGCTGAAAAGCACGACGGGTTTATTATCACTAACCCTGAGGGTGCAGCTATCACTGAGTTCACAGGTAGCCTATTGATTAAAGGCGAACCGGACGGTTCTTCATTCCCTAACGGTAGCTTGCGCATGACCAACGCCGCCCGCGGTTACACTGCTTGGGATCCAACTAGCCCCGCCTACATCATGCATACCGCCAATGGAGCGACCTTGATGATCCCCAGTGTATTTATTTCGTGGACAGGCGAAGCACTGGATAAAAAGATTCCATTGCTGCGCTCAAACGCCGCCATGGACAAAGCCGCACGCAAAGTGCTTAGCCTAATGGGTGAACAAAGCATTGCTCCATTAAACGCCAGCTGCGGAGCCGAGCAAGAATACTTTTTAGTGGATGAGCATTTCGCCAATCTACGCCCTGACTTACTATTAGCGGGTCGCAGCTTATTTGGCGCATCACCGGCTAAAGGTCAGCAATTTGATGATCATTATTTTGGCGCTATTCCTGCCCGCGTGCAGGTTTTCATGCAAGCATTCGAAGACAAACTTTATCGCTTAGGTATTCCTGCCAAAACACATCACAATGAAGTGGCGCCGGGTCAATTTGAAATAGCCCCTTATTTTGAATCATCAAACGTGGCTGCGGATCACCAACAGTTAATGATGACATTGATGAAAAGCACAGCGAAAGAACATGGTTTCTTATGTTTACTACATGAAAAACCTTTCGCTGGGGTAAACGGTTCAGGCAAGCACGTTAACTGGTCTGTGGGTAATGCGACGCAAGGCAATTTGCTAGACCCAGGTAGCACGCCACACGAGAACCTTAACTTCTTATTGTTCTGTGGTGCAGTTATTCGCGGTGTACATAAACACGGTGGCTTACTGCGCGCGGTTATCGCGTCAGCCTCGAATGATCATCGTTTAGGCGCCAACGAGGCTCCCCCAGCAATTCTATCGGTTTATTTAGGTGATCAGCTAGAAAGCGTATTTAAAGACATCAAAGCCGGTAAATTGCTTGAAAAAGCCAAAGGTGGCTTGATGGACTTAGGCTTATCGCAAATATTGAAGTTTGAGCGTGACCCTGGGGATCGTAACCGTACTTCTCCTTTCGCATTCACTGGAAACCGTTTCGAGTTTCGCGCAGTAGGTTCATCGCAGTCAGTGTCAGGCCCGCTTGTTGCTATGAACACCATGCTCGCCGACTCATTAGATTGGATTGCCGAAAGGCTTGAGGCTGCGTTAGCCAATGGCACAGATCAAACCGCGGCGGTTATTGTCGTACTAAAAGAACTCATGGAGCTACATGGGGATGTGGTTTTTGGTGGCGACGGCTACAGTGAACAATGGCACAAAGAAGCCGTTGAAGTACGCTGCCTGAAAAACTTACCCACCAGCGCCGAAGCGCTACCTGAATTTAAGACGCCAGAAGTCATCGATTTGTTTGTTAATACGGGCGTGTTATCAAAAGACGAATTACTCAGTCGCTTTGAAGTGTACGCTGAGCAGTATATTTTATCGCTAGAGGTAGAAGCCAAGCTGGTTATCGATATGGCCACCACCCAAATATACCCAGCGGTTACCCAGCATTTAACCCACCTTGCAGACGTAAGCCAAACCTTGTCTGGCCTTAGTTTGAGTTTGGAAAACACCGACTTAAACGAAGCGGTTGAACAAGCTAACGCGATGATGAGCGCAGTTAAAGAGCTAAAAGTCGCACTAGCTGAGCATAACTTTGCCAGTACAGAAGAGCACATGACCTTTAGCGCAAAAACCATATGCCCGTTGTTGGTTAAAGTACGTGAACACGCTGATACCCTTGAAACCATGGTCGCAGATGATTTATGGCCATTGCCTAAATATCAAGAGATGTTATTTATTAAGTAAATCCTAGTCATTTACCAATACTGGTCGACAGTAAAAAAAGGAGCCTCGGCTCCTTTTTTATTGGCAATTTATTATTTTGACACACTTTATAACTTGTTTTTAACCGCTTCATCCTTATCATATCGGCTCTTCTCTTTTCAGATGACATTGGATTTTATGTTGGTTTGGCGCGCGCTTATGCTCAGCTTTTGTATTGCTCTATTTGCAGCAATAGCAAATCCTGCCAGTGCAGCAGACAACACTTCTACTGCATTGTGGCAAGAAGAAGCCATTTCACCTAGCCAATCTATATCCAATAGCCAACTAGATACCGCGCAAAAGCAACTAGATTTGAGCCAGGTTTTGCTGGCTCAAGTATCGTTATCTCAGCGTTCTGATTCACCACAACTTCCCCAGAACAAAGCTAAAAAAAATACATCAGACAGCAAAAAAACAACGCTTTCGGTTGGATTTGAGCAAAGTGTCAGCTTACCGCCATTTGAGCGCCAAGCAGCTAGCGCTTTTGGTTCAGCGTTTCAAAACGAACCAAGCTTTGTACTGCTATACGAGTTTTTGCCTGAAAGACTAGGGATAAAATACTTTCTATCCCCTTTATCGGCGTCCAATACCGTTCCATGGTATTTACGTCCTGATGCGTCAAATAGTCACGGCCGCCTCGCTGGCTGGAAAGACGGAAATACCCAGTACACCGCAACCATTACCTACCTAAGTTAATTCGTTCTCGTGCCATCATAGTTATGGCCTACCTACTTTATGTTGCTCAAGTACCTAAGCGTACTTAGGTAACAAATTTTTTGTGCTTGCGTATAACCACGCTTGCACCTCTCGATTGGTCTCTTCGCTTTGGTATTAAAAAGCCGAACCAGTCAGATTATTTAAGAGAACGAACATGCGTAAAACGACTTCAAAGCCCAAGTATACTTGGCAAATTTTAGTGATTATTATCACTGTCATCATTTTAGGCTTGAATGCCATTCCGACATTTTATGGCAGCAACAATGCCTTGCTCGTCAGTGCAGTTAACCCTACCCAATCATTGCCTAATACTCAAAAACTGCGCGAGTTGATGCAGCAACAACAGGTCAATGTTGAGCAAATTATTCACGCTGAAAGTGAGAGCAAAATCGTGATCGAAGGAAACGACGAAACCCTTATCCAGGCTCAAGCTCATCTTAAAAATACCTTGGGTGACGATTACCACGTTCGCTTAGGTAGTCAATCTGCCGCACCAACTTGGTTACAAGGTATGGGCATGTCGCCAATTAAGCTCGGCTTAGATTTAAGCGGTGGCGTGTTATTTGTGCTTGAGGTCGACACTGACAAAGCAGACCAAGAACGTCTAAATAATGCAAAAGACGAAGCGCTGCAGATTATTCACGATCAAACCCTACGGGGTATGAGTGCCAAATTACCTAGCGCCGACAGCGCTGGGGGGAACTCAGCAACAAACAGTGATACCAGCGCAAATAACGAATCGAGTATTAATCTACACTTTTTGAGTAATCAGGCGAGTCAAGTCAAAGCCATGGTGCACGAATTACAATTACGTTTGCCAGGCATACATTACACCCAAACGGATGAGCGCTCGGGCACTTTGGCCTTTACCGATGAAAGCAAAACCACTTTTCATCATGAAATAATGGCACAAGCCCTTACCACTCTTCGAGGACGTATTGAAGAGCTTGGCATTACCGAAGCCGTCACCCAGCGCCAAGGACAAAATCGTATCCGTATTGAGCTTCCTGGAGTAAAAGATCCTGAGCAAGCCAAACGTATTATTGGTGCAACAGCCTCGTTAGATTTTTATGAAATGGCACCAAACGGCACAGTAGGCGCAAAAGCCTTCACAGATGAAAATGGCCGTCGGTTGCGCGTAGCACCGAAACCCATCTTTACTGGTTCGAATATAGAGAATGCCACATCTGGGCGTGACGAAATGGGTATCGCCTTGGTCAATCTCGCCCTTGATAGTATTGGCGGCAAAAAGATGTCTGATTTCTCCCGAGATAACATCGGAAACCCTATGGTCACCGTCTTCTCTGAGTATCATAAGAACAACGCCGATGAAATGGTCAAAAGCAGCAAGGTCATCAGTGTTGCCACTATTCAAAGTCAATTAGGTAATCGTTTTAGCATTACCAATTTAGACAGCCCACAAGCAGCATCCGATCTGGCATTGCTGCTACGTGCAGGTTCATTAGATGCGCCAATTACCATAGTACAGCAACGCACTATTCAGGCCTCACTAGGTCAAGAGAACGTAAGCAACGGCATCATGGCTCTGGCCATTGGTTTAGGCATCACTTTGGTGTTTATGGGCTTGTGGTATCGAAAGCTTGGGCTTATCGCCAATACCAGTTTGCTGCTTAATTTAATCTGTTTGTTGGGATTAATGGCGTTACTTCCTAATGTAGTGTTAACCCTACCTGGAATCGCTGGCCTGGTGCTGACAGTCGGCATGGCAGTCGATACAAACGTGCTGATTTTCGAGCGCATAAAAGAGGAGCGAAAACGGGGCCGAAGTAACTTTTTAGCGATAGAAACAGGTTATAAAGAGGCGTTTGCCACCATCTTAGATGCCAACGTCACCACCATGATCACTGCGCTCATTTTGCTCAGCATCGGCTACGGCCCAGTCAAAGGGTTCGCAATAACCTTAAGTTTAGGCATTTTAACCAGTATGTTTACCGGTGTATTCGTTGCGCATGTTTTAACGTCATTGGTCAAGCCGCAAATTACTATTACTCAAAAGGAGCTTAAAGCATGAGCTCAAACAAACTTACAAGTAAAAATACTGTAGAAAATAGCCCTAAAGCACCGACTCAAACTGAAAAGGACCCATCCTCTATGGCACTGTTTAGCAAACTACGCTTAGCCGGGTTTTATCTGGCTATTACTTTAATGCTGTTATCTGTGATCGGACTGAGTTTCAAAGGATTAAACCTTGGACTGGATTTTACCGGCGGGTATATGACTGAGTTCACTTCCACACAAAGCATCGATAAAGCGCAAATGCAAAGCCAGCTTGGTGCAAACCTGTCAGGAGATTTTGAGCTAAGCAGTAGTGCGGCCAATACTCATTGGACAATCCGTCAAGCTGATGGTGCAGCCCATGTCATCGATAAAGAGTGGTTAAATACCTTTGCTGAGCAAACTGGATATGACATTGCTCCACAAGATTCAGTGTACATCGGTTCGCAAGTAGGCTCAGAACTGATCGACAATGGCGGTTTAGCGCTAATAGTCGCGGCAGTGGCCATGATGATTTACCTAACGTGGCGTTTTGAGTGGCGCTTAGCTTGCGGTTCACTTATGGCGTTAGTGCATGATGTGTTGGTAGTACTTGGCTTATTCGCTTGGCTAGGTTTGCCCTTTGATTTAACCGTACTGGCCGCAGTGTTGGCCATTATTGGTTACTCATTGAATGACTCAATTGTGATAGGCGATAAATTAAGGGAGGTCATGCGTGCAAAAACCAATATGAGCATGAGTGAACTAGTCGATAGCGCGGTTAAATCAACCTTAACCCGCTCACTAATCACCTCAGGTACAACGCTGGCAACCATAGGTGCCATCTGGATATTCGGTGGTCAGCCACTACAAGGTTTTGCTATAGGTCTATTCGCAGGAGTGGTATTCGGTACGTTATCGTCCATTGCGGTATCGGCGACAATCCCGCAGCTCATCGGCTTGAACCCGGAGTTTTACCAGCACCGCGCCCAAGAGTTGTTACTCAATGATGAGCCATAAATACTTAGCGTGAACCATAAAAAAAGCCCGCAACTTTGCGGGCTTATCAACGTGCTAATATCGTTTTACCAACCCAGCAGGGTTTGCAGCTCCTGAGCACCAAACATCACTATTTCTACCGCGATAAGAATGATAATGATCCATTCTAAAAACGATGAATGCTGGTGATTTTGCTCGCCAGCAAGCATGTCAAACAGTTCATGTATCGTGGCTAACTTTTTGGATAATAAATCCACCCTTGGGTGAATTTCTAAATAGCGAGCCGCCAAATTATACGTGCTTTCGTATTCTGGGTATTCCCAGAAAAATTCTGGTGTATCGAGTAACCCATAGTGCAAAATAATGTCACTTTTGGTACTAAACAGCTTACCGCGGATCTTCGCTATGTTGCGTCTGGATAATTTAATTTTTCCGGTCTCAGCTAAAGTTTGCGGTATATGCGCATGATCTTGAATCGTCTGCTGAGCCTGACTTTCATATTCATTCAACTTCAGTGACTGAGCCAATGCATGACTGATAGCCAAACGCGCTAAATGATCATCTTGGGCTAAACTGATATTGTCTTGACTAATACGGGACTCAGGCGCGTTCAGAGTAAATCTAAAGTGCTCCTGACTCGCTTTGGTTAATAGACCTTCAGCTAAATTCAAGCGGTGCAACAGCGCCAGACGCTCGTCTTCGTCTATCCCCCAAAAAACCGCGATCCCGTAGTCAAATAGCCAGACTTCACCACCAGGTAAAGCAATGTGCACTGCATCACGATAGCGCGCACCGCGTTCAGCATTTAACCAATCTTGTTCAGAGCGTAAAATTGACTCTTCATTACCCAAATAAATCGCAGAAATACGATCATTACTAAAGTTCACAAATGTCCGGTAGGCCAGTGGCCAGTGAGATAAAATCGGCGCTAATGTAAGGCCGAATTGAGTCCTTGTACAGTAGAATTTTTGTGCAATTTCAAAATAATTTTCGCTATAAAAAAACGCCTTTATTAATACATAATAAAGGCGTTTGTTGTATAACATTTAAGGCTGTATTCAAGCGCAAAAACCACGCCATTGGTAAGGGTGACTAGTTTAGCGTCACAAACTCCTCTGCACTGGTGGGGTGAATGGCCACACAAGCATCAAAATCAGCTTTGGTTGCGCCCATTTTCATCGCCACGCCAAAGCCTTGCAGTATTTCATCCATGCCATAGCCAATTCCATGCAAGCCAACCACTTTTTGTTCTTCACCCACACAAATGAGCTTCATGCGCGTCATTTGTCTGTGACTGGTCACCGCTGTATACATAGCAGCAAAACTAGAGTTGTATACTTTCACATTGTCTTTACCAAACTCTGCTTCGGCTTCAAGCTCAGTTAGGCCCATGGTACCAATCGCTGGGTGACTAAAAACAACGGTCGGAATCAAGGTGTAGTCCATATGAGCGTCTTTCTGGCCGTTAAACAAGCGCTCTGATAGCAAGCGACCCGCTTTTACTGCAACAGGCGTAAGTTCAACTTTACCTATGTTGTCGCCTACCGCATAAATACCGTCAACATTGGTATTTTGGTATTTATCCACCGCGATGTAACCGCGCTCATTTACCGTCACCCCAGCCTTATCTAAGCCAATATTGTCATTGGCGGGGGCACGACCGATTGCCCAAATCACGCAGTCCGCTTCAATTTTTTCACCGCATTCAAATGTCAGAGTTAGACTGCCATCTTCATTTTTCTCTAGTTTTTCTGGGTTGCGGTGGGTGTGTAACGTTGGGCCATCTTGCTCCATTATCTCAACCAAGGTCTGGCTTAACATTGTATCGAACGAGCGAAGTGGCGCGTGCTTACGTACAACCAAATGAGTTTCACTGCCTAATGAATGCAATACACCTGCTAATTCAACCGCGATGTAACCTGCACCCACCACCACTACGCGCTTCGGTTGTTCGGTTAATTCAAAGAAACCATCAGAATCAATTCCCAGCTCTGCGCCAGGGATGCTTGGTGTAACAGGACGTCCACCAGTAGCGATAAGAATATGATCAGCAGTGTATTCCTTACCGTCGACTTCAACCGTATTTTTATTTACAAAACGAGCAAAGCCATTAATGACAGTGATGTCATTGTTACCTAAAACTCGATCGTAGGAGGCGTGAATTCGCTTAATGTATGCTTCGCGACTGTCGACTAATTTCTTCCAATCGAACTTATTCACGGTGACATCAAAACCGTAATCTGGGGCATAATGATTAATCGCTTCTGCGACTTGGGCACCGAACCACATGGCTTTCTTAGGCACACAACCGACATTCACACAAGTACCGCCTATGTGTCGCGCTTCAATCAAAGCGACCTTTTTGCCATGCTTCGCAGCACGGTTTGCCGAAGCGATACCACCGCTGCCGCCGCCAATACAAATATAATCAAAATCTGCCATCTCTACTCATCCTAAATTATTAAGCTGTGGGTACACGATATAAGGTTCGTCTCTACAAAGACAAATGAATTTTTAAATCGAGTTAATCGATAATAATAAACCTGTGCATTATAGACCCAATAAGAGTGTAATAACTTGCGTCTATCTTGTTCGCTAAGACGATGTTTTTGTTTTAGATCCACTTAACCACTTGAATTCCTTTGTGAGCTACCTCACTTACTATTCATTATTTCCTCGATGAGAGAGTTCATTATGTCCTTAAGCCCGTTGCAAGATTTATCTGGATTACCGCGTTTTTCAGACATCACACCAGAGCAGATTCAACCTAGCGTTGAACAGGCCATTGAAGATGCCAAAAAGACCATTGAAACCTTGCTTGCTCAGCCCACCTACACTTGGGACAACTTTGCAGCCAAACTAGAAGACAAAGACGACGAACTTGGCCGTATGTGGTCTCCTGTATCGCATATGAATTCAGTGGTGAGCAATGATGAGCTACGTGAAGCCCACGACGCTTGCTTGCCACTATTATCCGAATACGGTACTTGGGTTGGTCAACATAAAGGTTTGTATCAAGCCTATCTGCAGATTCAAAACAGCGCTGAATTCGCTGGATTAGACGAAGCAAAACGTAAAGTGATTGACAACACAGTGCGCGATTTTGAATTATCTGGGGTCGGCTTAGACGATGACAAAAAACAGCGCTACGGCGAAATAAAAAGTCGCCTGTCAGATTTATCTTCGACCTTTAGTAACAACGTAATGGACGCCACCTTAGGTTGGCAAAAACACATTACCGATGAAAAGGAGCTAGCCGGCTTACCCGAGTCAGCATTGGCTGCTGCCAAGCAACTCGCCGAAAGCAAAGAGCTAGAGGGGTGGTTATTCACCCTTGATATCCCGAGCTATTTACCGGTAATGATGCATGCAGACAACCACCTGCTGCGCGAAGAGATGTATCGCGCTTTTACCACGCGCGCCTCTGATCAAGGGCCTAATGCCGGCAAATGGGACAATGGCCCGCTTATCGACGAAACCATGGCCTTGCGCCAAGAGTTGGCCGCACTTTTAGATTTCGCAAACTACGCCGAGCGCTCTTTGGCCACCAAAATGGCCGAGTCCACCACTCAGGTTAACGGTTTTTTGCAAGACCTAGCTAAACGTTCAAAACCTCAAGCTCAGCAAGATTTGCAAGAGTTAACTGAGTTCGCTAACACTCAATTTGGTATACCTGAGCTGCAAGCATGGGATTTCGCCTATTACAGCGAAAAACTCAAAGAACAAAAGTACGCTATTTCAGATGAAGCACTACGTCCTTATTTCCCTGCACATAAAGCAGTCGACGGCCTATTTGAAGTAGTATCGCGTTTATACGGTTTAAATATCACCGAACGAACGGGTGTTGACACTTGGCACAAAGATGTACGTTTTTTTGATATCAAAGACGCCAAAGGCGAACTACGCGGAAGTTTTTATTTAGACTTGTATGCCCGTGAGCACAAGCGTGGTGGCGCCTGGATGGACGAATGCCAAACACGCCGCGTCAAACCAGATGGTTCAGTACAATTGCCCGTAGCGTACCTAACCTGCAATTTCAGCGGTCCTGTGGGCGATAAACCCGCTTTGTTTACCCATGACGAAGTCATCACCTTGTTCCATGAATTTGGCCATGGTATTCATCACATGTTGACCCAAATCGACATTGCTGGTGTATCGGGCATCAATGGTGTTGCCTGGGATGCCGTAGAGTTACCTAGTCAATTTCTAGAAAACTGGTGTTGGCAGCCTGAAGCCTTGGCGTTTATTTCAAGTCATTACGAAACAGGCGAGCCATTACCCCAAGACTTGTTAGATAAAATGCTTGCGGCGCGTAACTTCCAGTCAGCCATGCAAATGGTCCGTCAGTTAGAATTCAGCATGTTTGATTTCAGCTTGCACGAGCAATACAACATTGAGCAAAAAACCTCGGTCCAGGCCTTGTTAGATGATGTGCGTAGCCAGGTTTCTGTAGTGATCCCACCTGCGTTTAATCGCTTTCAAAATAGCTTTGGACATATCTTTGCAGGGGGCTATGCCGCTGGGTATTACAGCTACAAATGGGCCGAAGTATTATCTTCAGACGCCTTTAGTCGTTTTGAGGAAGAAGGCATATTTAATCAACAAGTCGGCCAAGATTTCTTAAACAACATACTTGAAAAAGGCGGTAGCAAAGAGCCAATGGAGCTATTTGTGGCATTTAGAGGCCGCGAGCCGAAAGTAGATGCATTATTACGCCATAGCGGTATTGAAGGCTAATCCCTCATAGATCATTGAAATAGGAGTAAGGGTGAGCGACAACGTTTTAGCTAATCTAGAAGATTATCGCGCTATTTATCAGCGGGCATGCGAGCGCAAAGGCGGCCCTAATGCAGTAGAATCGTTACTCAGCGAGCCCTTATCTAACGACGCCATCGCCCACTTGGGCGATGATCGTTTTTTAGCCGAATTTAGCAAAAAAGTTTTCCAATCCGGTTTTGTGTGGCGAGTTGTACGTAATAAATGGCCTGAGTTTGAACGTTTATTTTTTGAATTTACAATCGACAAAGTCCTTTTGATGCCAGATGAGATGCTGGAAAAGCGTGCGCAGGACCCAGCGATTATCCGTAATTACAAGAAAGTCCAAACTATTCGCGACAATGCCATCATGATTGACGCTGTTCGACGAGAGCATGGCAGCTTCGCGCAGTTCGTCGCCAATTGGCCGGCAAACGATATTATTGGTTTATGGGCCTACTTAAAAAAGCACGGCGCACGCCTAGGAGGCAATACAGGCCCCTACGCCCTTCGTGCGTTAGGTAAGGACACCTTTTTACTCACACGCGATCTCACCAGTTACTTTACCCGACGAGGCATTATTTCTGGCGGTGTAAACTCCAAGCGCAGCTTAAACGCTATTCAAGCATCGTTTAATCAGTTACAAGAGCAAAGTGGCCGTTCGATGCAAGCCCTTAGCATGCTAATTGCGTTCAGTGTCGGAGACAATTTAGCAAGCTGATCTATCAGCTTGCTAGCCTCAAGTTATCCCCTTCATTTTGCTGATTAATCTTTTGCGACAGCCCAAGCGTATGATCATTGAGGTGTATAAGCGTATAATTTTTTTAGATTGGCACTGTGAATTTCGATACACTAGCGCTAAGAGTTTATTAAGGAATTAACATGAGCGTTAGCGAGCATCACGCAGGTACAAATACCAGCCACGAGCAAGCCTCTGAATCATCAGAAAAAACCCATTTTGGCTTTCAGCAAGTAGATAAAAACGCCAAAGCATCCATGGTGGCTGAAGTGTTTCAATCAGTGGCAGCCAAATACGACATTATGAACGACGTCATGTCTATGGGTATTCATCGATTATGGAAACGTTTTACCATTGATTGCAGTGGCGCGCGGGCCGGCCATAAGGTTCTCGATTTAGCGGGCGGTACAGGCGATTTAACCGCGAAATTTTCGCGTATCGTGGGCGACAGTGGTGAAGTAGTGCTAGCTGATATCAATGACGCTATGCTGCGCGTCGGCCGTGACAAGCTGCGCGACAAAGGTATTGTCAGCAATGTGAAATACGTGCAAGCCAATGCAGAAGCCTTGCCCTTTCCTGACAACAGTTTTGATATCATCACCATTGCCTTTGGCCTGCGAAATGTAACCGATAAAGACAAAGCGCTGAAATCCATGTATCGGCTGTTAAAGCCGGGTGGGCGCTTGCTCGTGTTAGAATTTTCTAAACCCACCAATGACGCTTTAAACAAAGTATATGATGCTTATTCATTTCATTTGCTGCCTAAAATCGGTGAACTAGTGGCCAAAGATGGAGACAGCTACAAATATTTGGCAGAATCAATTCGTATGCATCCAGAGCAAGAGGTTCTGAAAGAAATGATGCAAGACGCAGGGTTTGAGCAAGTCACCTACCACAATCTAACAGGTGGTATTGTTGCTTTGCACCGCGGGTTTAAGTTTTAAATGTTAGTCGGGCAATTGTTAAGTGCAGGTGTTGAGTTAACCCTTAATCAACTTTTGCAGCTCGACCCTGATTGCAAGCCTCGCTTGAAAAAGCTAGCCGGTAAGCAGCTACAGGTCAGCATTAATGAGCTGCCATGGTCCTTGCTGTTTATCTTTTCTGAGCAAATTGATGTCAGTGCACTACCGCTGACAAACGAAGAGCAATCAAGTGAAACGCAAGCCCCAACCGATTCCTCGGCGGATTGCCATATTACGCTTAGCTTGAGTACCCTAGGTGAGTTAAGTGACAGCAGCAAAATCAGTCAGCTTATTCAGCAAGGAAAGCTGGACTTAGACGGTGATATCGACGTTGCTCAAGGGTTCAGTAACCTAATGAAAGAGCTGGATATTGATTGGGAAGAACAGCTATCAAAATACACTGGCGATGTGCTTGCCCACCAAACATTTAGTAGCGTAAAAGCGTTTTTTAACACTGCCCAGCAAGAAGTGGAGAAACTGGCTGACCAGCTCAGTACTCACTTAACCAAACCAGACGCCGTAGCGGTGAGCGAAATCGAAGTTGCAGATTTTTGCGATCAAGTAAACACCTTGCGCAGTGCCAGCGACAGACTAGAAGCCCGCATCGACCAATTAATTGCCTTACAACAGGATGACTCATAACCCGTGCGGATCCTTCGTTTATACCAAATCAATAAAGTATTTTTACAACACGGCTTAGATGAACTTATTCCGGAAAAATGGCTACCCTGGTATGCCAAATTAGGCCGATTTGGTTTTTTCTGGCTACGTAATAAACATAAAGACAAATCACAAGGCACACGTATTCGCCTTGCGCTGCAGTCTCTTGGCCCTGTATTTATTAAATTCGGCCAGATGTTGTCCACTCGCAAAGACTTGCTCAGTCAAGACATCGCGAACGAACTGGCTATTTTACAAGATCAAGTTGAGCCATTTGACAGTGAAGTGGCCCAACAAATCATTCGCCATGCCTTGGGTGTGAGCCATTTAAAGGAAGTATTTAGCGAGTTTGACGCTACGCCTTTGGCTTCTGCGTCTATTGCCCAAGTGCATGCAGCCAAACTGATTGGTCACAGTGAAGAGGTCATCGTTAAAGTCATACGCCCGAATATAGGCTCAGCTATTCACGCTGATATTCAATTGATGCGTACATTTGCTAATGCGCTGCAAAAATTGCTGCCTGATGGTAAGCGCCTGCGCCCGGTCGAAGTTGTTGCTGAGTATGAAAAAACCATAGTCGGTGAGCTCGACTTACTCAACGAAGCCGCGAATGGTATTCAATTCAAGCGTAATTTTGAAGACTCCAACGCGCTCTATGTACCGCATATTTACAGCGATTACTGCCATGCTAATGTGATGGTTATGGAACGCATTTATGGTACGCCAATTTCCGATGTGGCTACCTTAGAAGCCCGTGGCACTAATATGAAAAAACTTGCCGAGCGCGGTGTTGAAGTATTTTTTACTCAAGTATTCAGAGACAGTTTTTTTCACGCTGATATGCACCCAGGCAATATTTTTGTGGCCCTTGATAACCCTGACGACCCTCAGTACATCACCATAGATTACGGGATTGTCGGTACGCTAAACAGTGAAGATAAACGCTATCTAGCAGAAAACTTTATCGCCTTTTTTAATCGTAATTACCGCAAGGTGGCAGAGTTACATGTGGACTCTGGCTGGGTACCAAGCACCACCAGTATTGATGAATTCGAAGCATCGATACGCAGAGTGTGTGAGCCTATTTTCCAAAAGCCGCTGGCCGAAATCGAATTTAGTAATGTGTTGTTGCAACTATTTAATACTGCGCGGCGCTTTAACATGATTATTCAGCCACAATTGGTGCTGTTACAAAAAACCTTGTTATACATCGAAGGGTTAGGCAGACAACTTTATCCCCAGCTAGATTTGTGGCAAACCGCTAAGCCGTTTTTAGAAAACTGGATGCGCGAACAAATCGGTGTCAAAGCCATGTACAACAAGGTATCAGCGAATCTGCCATTCTGGTCGGAAAAACTGCCTGAAATACCTGATTTGCTATATGACTCAATGCGCCAAATCAGGCGCTATCCTGAGCAGCAAAAATTGCAGTTTGAAAAACAACAATGGCAGGTTAAACAACAACAAAGACGCTTGGTTTTCACCATCATAGGTGCGACGTTGCTTATGGTGTCAAGTGTTATGCCTATCTATATTCATCAATGGTGGGTGCCTGCAGGTGTAGCATTCGGTGGGCTCGTAAGTTGGCTAATTGCGTGGCGTTGCAGAGTCGCAGATTAAATCTTGGCGCACCTATCTAGGTGCGCCCAGTTTAGGTGTGTCCAAAAAATCCTTCCACGCGTAAGGCTAAACCATAGGAAGGTGAGAAATGCTCGTCTCTACGCCATAAAATAAAAGGCTCTACTTCATAGAAAAGCCACTCTCGAAGGGCATTTTGCCGCCAGCGCATACTCACATAGTGTTCATTTAACTGATAATTAGGCCGGCTCAAGCCTTCAATATAGTAGCCACTAATAATGGCAGTTTTTCGATCAAACTGATGCAGGCTCTGCCAACTATGGCGCCATAACCAGTCTTTGGTTCGATCCCGATAATAAAAGTTATTATCGAAACGGTATAAGGTGTCAGCATTGGCGCTGTAATCAAATTTTGTCGAAAAGTGACTACCGAAGCCGTCATCGCTGTAGTAGTAAATCGATCCTTCGATGCGCAGTAGTGCGTCAGCCGTCATTGAAAAATGGTTTCGATAACGACTTTTTACGAAGGTTTGTAAGCCTCGTCCTAAGCCAATACGATGCGAGAACCCACTATTGGGCCTTGAGCGCCAACGAAGTGCCAAGTTAATCCGATCTTTATCACCAAAGCTTTCGTCACGCCCTAAGCGCTCATTGCCCAGGTCCGTTTCGTCATCATAATCTGAAAGCACCACATCTAAGCGGTTTTTAAGGTTAGGTAACCGTACCCGAACACGAAAACGGTTTTGAAATTGATTTAATTCACGACTGCGGGGCTCCCAACCAAGGCGAATACGCGCTTCTGCTTGAGCCACCTCTTGATGCATGACGCCATCTAAAAAAAAGAAATCATCAAACCATATCGCAGTGTCTTGCACAGATTGTGCGATATTTTTATGCATATCATCTAACCAAGGATAGGGCCTATCTTGCTCAGAAGGTTGCTCCTGCTCGTTTTCCTGCCCTTGACAGTGGAATGCACTTAGCAGCAATAGCAAAAAAACGCATTTTATTTTCAATACCGCACTCCCTGTTTTTAGTCACTATTACTGTGCATTGAAATGTTTGCTTAATCAAATCCAGTGACCTTTTTAATTTGCTACGTATAATGGGTCCAAACATTTAATAGGAGTGTGTTATGTTCGGTATTAGCCCAATGCAGTTAATCATTATTTTAGTGATCGTTGTTTTACTTTTTGGCACTAAAAAACTTCGTAATATGGGCGGAGACTTGGGCTCGGCGGTAAAGGGATTTAAGAAAGCTGTTTCAGATGATGACAAAGATGCGGATTTTAAAGCGGATGAAAAAGTCGAAGATAACAGCAAAAACCAAGAGCAAACTGTGCAACAGAATGTCAAAAGTGAATCAGAGACTAAGGCCAAGAGTGAGTAACGCGAGCATTACCCATGTTTGATATCGGCTTTTTAGAATTATTAGTCATAGGTGTCGTTGCCTTACTCGTGCTTGGCCCCGAGCGGCTGCCCGGAGCAATTCGTTCGACCATGCGCACGGTTCGCAGTGTGAAAAGCATGGCGACAGGTTTTCGGCAAGAAGTGGAACAACAGTTTAAAATTCACGAACTGCACGAAAACTTAAAAAAAGCTGAGCAGCAAGGTCTAGAAAACTTATCTCCAGAGCTGCAAAAATCCGTAGATGAACTGCGAGACGCAGCGAAGTCTGTTCAAAAACCATACGAAAAAAAGTAGTCACGGATGTCAGATCCTAATAGCTTAATTGCCCACCTAATTGAATTACGTGGCAGAGTATTAAAAGCGGTACTTAGTGTGTTTGTGGTGTTTCTTTGCTTGGTTTATTTTGCCCAAGACTTATACCATTGGCTTGCTACCCCGTTATTAGAAACCCTTCCCGATCAAGCAGAAATGATTGCCACAGACGTTGCATCACCCTTTTTTGCACCGTTTAAATTGACCTTAGTGCTGTCCTTCTTTATCGCTATTCCCGTTGTGCTTTACCAAGTGTGGGCGTTTATCGCGCCAGGTTTGTATCGCAACGAAAAGCGCTTAGTGGCACCGCTACTGTTTTCAAGTACTTTGCTATTCTATTCAGGCATGGCATTCGCGTACTACGTGGTATTTCCTCTGGCATTCGCCTTTTTCACTGGCGTTGCGCCAGAAGGCGTCACGATCAATACCGATATCAGCAGTTATTTAGATTTCGTTCTAAAGATATTTTTTGCCTTTGGCTTGTCGTTTGAAATCCCTGTTGCGATTGTGCTGATGTGCTGGACAGGTGTCAGCACCCCTGATTCATTACGGGCCAAACGACCTTATGTCATTGTCGGTGTTTTCACGCTAGGCATGTTGTTGACGCCCCCCGATATCATCTCGCAAACATTGCTCGCGATACCAATGTGGATATTATTCGAAGTGGGTATATTAGTCGGCAGCATGTATGCCAAACGCTCGGTAGATTCTGACCAAGACGAGCAAAAAGAGAAAGAGCAGGAACAATCATGAAACATTTAATTATCGGTCTTGGTATCGTTATTAGCGGTGCCTCAGTTGCTCACGCGCAAGATTTAATCAGCGAAATGCAGGCCTGTCGCACAAAAGCTAACAACACTGCGCGCCTTGCATGTTACGACACGCTGACACTACCAAGCGAGAAGCATCAGATAACCAGTCAAACCGGCAATTCATCTCCTCCAGCAAAACCGATAGCAGATACTGCATCCAAGACACAGTCGACCTCTTCAGCAGATTCAGCCGCAAGCACAGTAACACGTGAAAGTCAGGTGAAGAATTTTGGTTTAGCTAAGGTAATTGAACCCCAAGATAAAGTCGAAAAAATCACCTCCTTGGTTAGCGCTGTTCAGAAAAATCCATATGGAAAACTAATTGTAACCTTGGAATCAGGCCAAGTATGGCGTCAAACCAACAGCACAACGTTAAGATTAAAGCCGGGCCAAGAGGTTTATGTTGAAGAGGGCGCACTAGGCTCATACTTTTTAGGCAAAGAATCTAGCAATAAGCGAATTAGAGTGAAGCGGTCCCAATAGCATGCAGTGGTTTGATGTTGGTGTAAACGTACCGAGTGATGAAGGCGAATTTTTGCCAATGCTAACGCGCGCTGTCGAGGCGGGCGTAACGCAAATGATGCTAACAGGTACAGATGTCACTATCAGTCATCAAGCCGCGAAACTTGCTCATGCGTATCCTGAACACGTTTTTAGCACTGCAGGCATTCATCCTCACTATGCACAGCACGTCGCAAGCGATTACCGCGAGCAAATTACCGCCCTCAGTAAGCAGCCTCAGGTAATAGCGATTGGTGAATGTGGTTTAGACTTCAATCGAGATTTTTCACCCCGTGATAAGCAGTTAGCTGTATTTGAGGCCCAACTTGTTATCGCTTGTGAAACCGGCCTACCGGTTTTTTTGCATGAGCGCGACGCATTCGACGCTCAGTATAAATTACTGCAAAAATACCATCACCAGCTAAACGGCGCTCTCGTTCACTGTTTTACTGGCAATACACAACAAATGCAGGCCTATCTAGACCTAGGATGTTATGTCGGCATTACTGGCTGGGTAACAGACGAAAAACGCGGCCAAGATTTAAGAGAAGCGGTGAAGCGGCTTCCTTTAGATCGGTTGATCCTTGAAACTGACGCTCCTTATTTAAAACCGAAGAAACTTGGCAGTGACAAGGTGCCTGGGGTTAAGCAAAATGAACCTTGTTATTTACCTGTTATTGCTAAAACACTTAGCGAACTGATGAATACGTCGATTGAATCCCTTTCCTCGTACAGCAAACGCAATTCCCAGCGTTTATTGGCGTTGAGCTAAGCAATCGTGGCTATCGACGCATTATTTCGTAGCGTTTTGACACAACGCGCGGCCATTCAGCTGATGTCAGCTACCTGTATATTGCTGTTTCTGATCACGGTATTTTCAATCAAGTTGCAGGCCCCCGAACCATTACCTCAAAGTACCTTATTCTATTTAGATGACACCCAGCAACAATATAAAATCAGTACGCTGCCCGCGCTAAGCAGTGATAAATGGCAAGGTTTGGAGCGCTTTCAACTTGCTCTGCCAATGACTGACACTCCCCACTGGGTGAGCTTTAACATGACAAACATAGCCTCCCAAGAACATTGGCTACTGGAGCTCAATAATCCCTTTATAGACCACGTATCTGTGTGGTTTATAGAAAATAATCAGCTACTCGATCATTATCAAACCGGTGATAGTCAGCCCTTCGCGTCAAGAGTCATGCCCTATGAGACTTTTTTGTTTCCAGTGCCTGAATTTGAAGAACAATTACGAGTTGTGGTACGTATTAGCAGCGAAGGCACTTTGCAGGTGCCCATTAACGTATGGGCAGAATCCAACTTTCTCGTATTCAACGGTGAACACAGTGTCTTGATGGGCCTATTTTTCGGCATCTTGTTCGCTATGGGGATCAGTAACTTGTTCTTTTTTGTGATCAGTCGCCAGCCGGTATTTCTGCTCTACGCTGGTTACGTTCTGAGCTTCGCCTTACTGCTGTCGGCCATGCAGGGACTCGGGTACAAATATATCTGGTCAGAAAGCCCTTGGATGCAAAAAAACAGTGTGTCTTTGTGGGCCAGCGCAACTGTGTTTTACGCCATCGTGTTTACTAACGTCCTGCTTGATATTAAAAGCGTTAGTCTACGCTTACATAAAACGCTAAACATACTAGCGATTGTATTCGCCGTTGCCTTGGTTGCTAGCCCATTTATTCCAAAACCCTGGTTTCTAGAACCTTTTCTGTTCGCTTTATGCGGCATATGCATTTTCATTTATGCTGTCAGTATTTGGGGCTGGTACAAAAAAATTCATTTGGCTCGCTTTTACACGCTAGCGTGGACATCGCTACTCGTCAGCTGTTTAATGGCTTGCCTCGAACATCTTAATCTTATCTCCCTTACCATTTCATCCAATTACCTTTTGATGCTTGGCGTCATCATTGAAACCTTTTTACTCGCTCTCATGCTCGCCTTAAGCGTTAATCATCAACGCCGCCAATTATTTAGAGCGCAAAAAGAAGCGTTGCGAAAAGAGCGTGATATGCGGGCAGTACAAGAAGAAGTACTTGCCCAACAAAACAATGCTCAAGAAGAATTAGAATACAGTGTGCAAGAACGTACCTTAGAGCTAGAGATAGCCCTACGAGAATTGTCGGAGATAAACCGCGAACTGGAAGAGAAAAACACCTTAGACGCCTTAACCGGCATTCGAAACAGACGTTATTTTGACAAAAAGTACCTTGCAGAGGTACGACGCAGTCGGCGGGAGCGAACTGAGCTTGTAGTCGCCATGATAGACATCGACCACTTTAAAAAGGTCAATGACGAACATGGCCACTTAGTGGGGGATGATTGCATTAAGTTTGTCGCTGAACGCTTGAAAAAAACGCTTAAACGCCCCAGTGATGATGTATGTCGTTATGGTGGCGAAGAATTTTCCGTCATCTTGCCCAGTACAGATATTCAAGGCGCTCATGACTTGCTGGATCAACTCAGACTCGAGATCCAAAATACCCCAGTTTACAGTGCTGGTGTAACGGTTCGTTTAACCGTCAGTATTGGCTTAGCCAGTGCCATAATGGATCCTCAGCAAAGCGAAGATGTATTAATCGGTTTTGCGGATCAACTACTTTACCAAGCTAAGAATAATGGGCGAAATTGCATTGTAGCTCAGAAATTACCTGACTCTGAACAGCCGTAACTCGCTCGAACTTATCAAGACTCAACATAGGACCTTCATCATGGCCGAACATTTTCCCAACACGCGAATGCGCCGCATGCGACGTCACGCTTTCACCCGTGACCTCATGGCCGAGAACCAATTAACCCCTAAAGATCTGATCTACCCTGTTTTCATTTTAGAAGGTAAAAATCAGCGCGAGGCGATCGAATCCATGCCTGGTGTTGAACGTTTATCTATTGATTTATTGATTGAAGAAGCCAAAGACCTACATGCTTTAGGTATTCCAGCGATAGCACTGTTTCCTGTCACACCCTCTGAGCGCAAATCTGAATGCGCCAGTGAAGCGTTCAACCCCGATGGTTTAGCTCAGCAAGCCGTGCGCGCCCTCAAGGCCGCCGTGCCTGAGATGGGTATTATTACTGATGTCGCCCTAGATCCTTTCACCTCGCACGGACAAGATGGCTTGTTGAATGACGAGGGATACGTACTGAATGATGAAACCATTGAAGTGTTAATTAAACAGGCTTTATCCCATGCGCAAGCAGGCGCAGACATAGTTGCCCCCTCAGACATGATGGACGGGCGTATTGGCGCTATTCGCCAAGCACTAGAGAGTCATGGCTATATCAATACCTGCATCATGGCCTACTCCGCTAAATACGCCTCGCACTATTACGGCCCATTTCGTGATGCAGTCGGCTCTGCTGGCAATATTAAAGGGGGCAATAAGAAGAGCTACCAAATGGATCCAGCCAATTCCAACGAAGCTGTGCGTGAAATCGCTTTGGATATTGCCGAAGGCGCGGATATGGTCATGGTTAAACCTGGTATGCCCTATTTAGACATTGTTCGACGTTGTAAGGACGAATTCGCAGTTCCAACTTTCGCCTATCAAGTCAGTGGCGAGTATGCCATGCACAAGGCGGCCTTTATGCAAGGCTGGTTAGACGAAGAGACAGTGATCTTAGAGTCGCTACTGGCGTTTAAACGCGCTGGAGCAGATGGCATTTTAACTTACTTCGCTAAACAAGCGGCACAGATTTTAGCTCGAGAAAAAGAGTAACGTCGGTAGTTACTGAAACATAGCGCTGGCAAAGTGGTCAGCGTTTTTGCTTCTAATGGCGTGAAAAGCGCCCTAAAAAGCCTAATCGCAGGTTAGGTGCCAACCCATTTTATGCTGTTGCCACTTTTCATTCGCCAGCTCTGCATCTATGAGCGGATGAGCTTTAAGCCAACCCTCTGGGAAAATAAGGTGCCACTCGTCTTCCTTAACTTCTAATTTAAGCTCAGGTAACAAGTTGTCTTTGCGTCGTATCGACAAAATACACGCCAAGCGTAACACTCTCACAAGGCTGCGCATAATGCCGCGCGTTTCATTATGGTTTTGTTCGAACACTTCAGGGGAGATTTGCTGACGGTGATTCAGCACCAGTGTTTTTATCCCATCACGCTGTAAATTGGTGTATCCCACCATAGGCACATGCCCTAAAATATAGGCACCGTGTTTATGATGTAATTTATATTCGATGTGTAAGCCCGTTTCGTGCAACATAGCTGCCGCTACCAGCATGGCTTCGCCATCTATACCGTCAACGTCGGTTTGTTCACTCAGCTGCTTAAACAGCGTCAAGGCAACATTAGTAACCCGCTCAGCTTGCTCTGAATCGATATGAAAATGTTGTATATGCTGCTTGATTGTCTGCATACGGCGATCATTTTGCTGTATGTTTTCCAGCATGCCATAGATAAGCCCTTCACGAAGTGCGCCCCCTGATATTTGCATATCGCGAATAGACAGAGACTCGAATAAAGCAATAAGAATAGCCAGCCCGCTGGGGAAAATAACCCGTCTGGACTCTTCTAAGCCGTCAATGATCAGGTTATCCAACGTGGCACAATCAATACATTGCTGACGCAAGTTGTATAAGTAGTCGAGCCGTATGGCATCACTGATCCCTTGAGCGACCAGAATTTCCGTGATGGCCTGAGGTGTGCCAGATGCGCCTAGGCATTGCTGCCAGTCAAAACAGACGAACTTATCAGCCACAGCATCAACCATGGCTTTTGCTGCCCCCACTGCGGCGGCAAAGTTTTCTTTACTCAGCACATCACCCACAAAGTAACGCTCTTTAAACGTCACGCAGCCCATATTGAGGCTAACAAGGTGGATAGGCGTCATATCGTTACCGATGATGATTTCTGTGCTGGCACCACCGATATCGATAACCAAAGAATTACCTTGATTGGCTGATGTGTAAGCGACTCCCAAATAAATTTGCCTAGCTTCCTCTTCACCACTAATAACGCTTAGTTCATGATCAAGAATTTGTTGGGCTTTTTGGGTAAATACATCGGCATTTTTGGCTAATCGTAACGTGGCAGTTGCCACCACACGGATATTATCGCGGGGTATATCTTGCAGTCGTTCTGCAAACGTTTCAAGGCAGCGCCAGCCGCGCTCTAAACTGTCTTCGTCAAGCATTAAGTTTTCGTCTAGCCCTGCAGCTAAACGGACTTTCTGCTTTACCTTACCAATGATTTGTACACTACCCGCTACCACACGAACGATCACCAAGTGAAAACTATTCGAACCTAAATCAACGGCTGCATACAGCTCTTCAGGGTGACTTTGCGACAAACGGGTAGATGTAATCATGGCTTCCTACGGTTACGCGAGCCTGAAGAGTGACGCTTTTGTGGATTACGGCCGTTTTGCATGCGCTTTTTATGGCGAGGCTTAGGTGGCGTAACATCACGTATCAAGGCATCAGCATGGTATTCGGTTACCGGAATAGCATGCTCAATGTAGGTTTCGATCGCTGGCAAATTTAACGCATAACGTTCGCACGCAAAGCTAATAGAGCTACCACTTTGCCCTGCACGTCCGGTACGACCAATACGGTGCACATAATCTTCAGCGTCGTCTGGTAAGTCGTAGTTAAAAACGTGACTTACCATAGGAATGTGCAACCCACGCGCAGCAACATCAGTTGCCACCAGTATGTCTAACTTACCTGAGGTAAAATCTTCAAGAATTTTTAAACGTTTGTTTTGCGGTACATCACCACTTAACAGGCCCACTCGATGACCGTCGGCTTGGAGCCAATCGGCGACTTTTTCGCAGCTATGCTTAGTGTTGGCAAAAACAATAGCTTTATCTGGCCACTCTTCTTCCATCAAACTAAGCAACAGGGCCATTTTATCTTCATCAGAAGGGTAAAATAGCTCTTCTTTGATCCGTGTGCCGGTTTTGCGCTCAGGTTCTACTTGCACGTGCGTAGGGTTGTTCATATGCTCATAGGCAAGCTCTTGTACTCGATAAGACAAGGTCGCTGAGAACAGCATGCTCAACCGCTCTGCTGGCTTAGGCATACGATTGAAAAGATATCGAATATCTTTAATGAAGCCCAAGTCGAACATGCGATCAGCTTCATCAAGCACTGCGACTTGAATGCCAGCCAATGAAAAGATGTTCTGTTTGTAGTAGTCAATGATACGACCGGTAGTGCCGATAATAATATCTACACCTTCTTCCAGCTTTTCCCGTTGACTTTGATAACCCTCGCCCCCATAAATCAAACCGAGAGACAAACCAGTGTGTTGACTTAGCAGTTCAGCATCGTTAAAGATCTGAACGGCCAACTCTCTGGTTGGCGCCATAATAATGGCTCTTGGTTGTTTTTTAGTGGGCTGCGGATTACTTAGCAAGTAGTGAAAAGTTGCCACCAAGAACGCGATAGTTTTACCGGTTCCAGTTTGCGCTTGACCTGCTATGTCATTCCCTTCTAATAGAGGGGGCAAGCTTAACGCTTGAATGGGTGTGCAGTGACTAAAGTTTGCGGCGGATAACGCCTTAACGACTTGCTCATTAATGGGCAAGTCCGCGAAATGTGTTTCGGTTAAATGAGTTGTTTGCATAGCTTATAGCTTATCAGTGCTTGCATTAAAAAACAGTTTCTATATAACAATCACGATCACGCTGAATTATATCGGCGCTAGAACTAATGACGGAGAAAAGAATGAGCGACAAAATTATCCAGTTATCGGACGATAGTTTCGAGGCAGATGTTATCAATGCTACTGGTCCTGTACTAGTTGACTTCTGGGCGGAATGGTGCGGTCCGTGTAAGATGATTGCGCCAATATTGCATGAAATTGCTGACGAATTCGACGGCAAGTTAACAGTTGGCAAGCTGAATGTCGATGAAAATAACGAAACACCACCTAAGTATGGTATTCGTGGCATCCCTACTTTGCTCTTATTTAAAGGTGGAAATGTAGCTGCAACTAAAGTCGGCGCGCTGTCTAAAAGCCAATTAGAAGAGTTTTTGAACGAAAACATCTAAGTACGCGCAATAAAATTAAGCCCGATAAAATCGGGCTTTTTTATTTCCTGTATACACTTTAGGCAATCTAATACCATTTAAACCTTTATTTTCACTAGACGTACTCTCATTTTGGTGCTAACTTTTCATTGTTCTCACCTGAACAGACCTATACTTTCGCACCAATCAGAGATTTTAATAAGTAAATACCTTTGAACCATTCAATCAATTTTTGCTGATATGGCAAAACTTTCAAGCATGAAAAGACCCACCAATATGAACCTAACGGAACTCAAGAACAAACCCATCAGTGAGCTGGTTGGACTGGCCGAGAAAATGGGCCTAGAAAACATGGCTCGCGCTCGTAAGCAAGACATTATATTTTCAATTTTGAAAACCCACGCCAAAAGTGGTGAAGACATTTTTGGTAACGGCGTCCTAGAAATACTTCAAGACGGCTTTGGTTTCTTGCGTTCTAACGACGCATCATACTTGGCGGGCCCGGACGATATCTATGTATCTCCTAGTCAGATCCGTCGCTTTAACTTGCGCACAGGCGATACCATTGCAGGTAAAATTCGCCCACCAAAAGACAGCGAGCGTTACTTCGCCCTGTTGAAAATTAGCGAAGTTAACTTCGACCGCCCTGAAAATTCCCGTAATAAAATTTTATTCGAAAACTTAACGCCATTACACGCTAATGAACGTTTAGTGATGGAACGAGGCAACGGAAGTACCGAAGACATTACGGCTCGTGTGCTTGATTTAGCTTCACCAATCGGCCGTGGGCAGCGTGGACTTATTGTTGCACCGCCTAAAGCCGGTAAAACCCTTTTATTACAGAACATTGCTCAATCTATCGCTGCAAACCATCCAGAATGTTTGCTCATGGTATTATTGATTGATGAGCGTCCTGAAGAAGTAACCGAAATGCAGCGCTTAGTACAAGGTGAAGTGGTTGCTTCTACCTTCGATGAGCCAGCGAGTCGTCACGTACAAGTGGCTGAAATGGTGATTGAAAAGGCCAAGCGCTTGGTTGAACACAAGAAAGACGTGGTCATCTTACTTGATTCAATTACCCGTTTAGCCCGCGCATACAACACAGTGATCCCCTCATCAGGTAAAGTGCTTACCGGTGGTGTTGACGCCAATGCATTGCATAAGCCTAAGCGTTTCTTTGGTGCAGCCCGTAACATCGAAGAAGGCGGCAGCTTAACCATTATCGCAACCGCACTTATCGATACCGGCTCTAAAATGGATGAAGTTATCTATGAAGAGTTTAAAGGTACAGGTAACATGGAATTACATCTTAACCGCAAAATTGCCGAAAAGCGTGTATTCCCTGCGATTGATTACAACCGCTCTGGTACTCGCCGTGAAGAATTACTGACCAGCCAAGACGAATTACAAAAGATGTGGATCTTGCGTAAAATCGTGCATGAAATGTCAGAAATTGATGCGATTGAGTTCTTAATCGGTAAATTGGCAATGACCAAAACCAATGACGAATTCTTCACTGCGATGCGTAAGCAAAAAAGCTAGCATTACAGCAAGTCAATGATATTGAAAATCCGCTGCAGGCCCGCCCGCAGCGGATTTTTTGTTTTTCAGCGCCCTATCATCCAGGCTAGAAAAACACTAAAAACCAACAGATTGCTGCTCAATTTGCGCTCAAGCGGGACTCGCCGTTTGATTTGAGCTACAATCCGTTTCCGAAATTTTCTGGTCAGCCATATCTTGTCTATCAGTGTGAGATTTCATCTGATAATTCAAGTCCGCTGCAACCAAATAAAACCGAAGTTAAGTGGGAGTGAAAATGCCTCAAGTTGCGATTGTTATGGGTTCAAAGTCTGATTGGCCCACCATGGCCCAAGCGGCAAAAATGTTAGATGCCTTAGGCGTAAGTTATCACGCACAAGTGGTATCTGCTCATCGCACCCCTACCTTGTTAACCGAATTTGCAGAAACCGCAGCCGACAAGGGTTATCAAGTGATCATTGGTGGCGCAGGTGGCGCAGCCCATTTACCCGGCATGATTGCTGCTCACACCCACCTACCCGTGTTTGGTGTGCCTGTACGCTCTAGCCAGCTTAGCGGTGTTGACTCTTTGTATTCTATTGTACAAATGCCCAAAGGCGTTGCAGTGGGAACGCTCGCCATAGGTGAGGCAGGGGCGGCCAATGCAGGCTTACTCGCGGCACAAGTGGTTGCTTTGCATGACGAAAACGTACGCGACGCCATTATTCAATTCAGACAAAAACAAACCGCTGACGTGTTAGCCCAACCCGCACTGGAATTGCCAGAATGAACGTACTGATTTTAGGCTCAGGCCAACTGGCCAGAATGATGGCATTATCTGGTGCACCACTGGGGATCGAAGTGCGCGCAGTGGATGTAAGCAACCATAAAGTGGTCAATCCAATAGATAAAAAGGTAATGGATATTCACCTTGAAACCGCTATCGAAGCGGCCGATGCGATTTCTGTTGAGTTTGAGCATATTCCAGAGCCTTTACTCGAACAAGTCAATCGTAGCGGTAAGCTCATGCCGAGCGTTGAAGCCATCTCAGCGGGTGCTGACAGAGTCAAAGAAAAAGCCTTACTAGACAAACTTAATATCGCCAACTGCCCTTATATGATTGTAGATGACGTCGCAAAGCTTGAGCAAGCAGTCGCGCAACTCGGCGAAAAGCTTATTATCAAGGCCAGTCGCAACGGTTACGATGGCTATGGACAATGGCGTCTATCTAGCAAAGAACAACTGCCGGACATCCAACAAGCATTGGCTGAACTTGATTTAAAGAAAGTACCTTTAGTGGTTGAAAAAATGCTCAGCTTTGAGCGTGAAGTATCACTAGTGGGTGCACGGGCTAAAAACGGCCAAGTGGCTTTTTATCCCCTAGTTGAAAACCTTCACCATCAAGGCCAGTTGCACACTTGCGTTGCTCCGGCCCCCGCTATCACTCCAGCATTAGTTGCTCAAGCTGAACACGCTTTTAACGCCTTGGTTACCGAGCTCAATTACGTTGGCGTATTGGCAGTGGAGTTCTTCCAGATGGGTGACACGCTGCTAGTGAATGAAATTGCTCCACGGGTGCATAATTCAGGGCACTGGAGTATGCAAGGCGCCGATACCTGCCAATTCGAAAACCATTTACGCGCAATTTGTGAGTTACCACTAGGTTCAACCCAAGTGTTAGCCCCAAGCGTCATGCTAAACGTGATTGGTTGTGATTTACCCCCAAAAGATATGCTCAGCGTCGCGAGAACCCATTTACACGGTTATATGAAAACTCCACGCGCTAAACGCAAGATGGGCCACATCAATATCACCGGTAATGACTACGCTGAACTGGGCGCTGCCATGCAGAAGTTGCAAAAATGGCTATCCAAAAGTTATTTCCCTACGCTAAACGGCGAAGCAGAACGACTTTTGCAGATAAAATAATAACTTTTGGTTGACAACAAAAGTGGAATCACTAGAATGTCGCCTCGCTCTAGCACATAGCTGCCTAGAGCGGGAATCTAGTGTGCCGACTTAGCTCAGTTGGTAGAGCAACTGACTTGTAATCAGTAGGTCACCAGTTCGACTCCGGTAGTCGGCACCATTTCCTTTCTTTGTTTTAACTTCCTTTTTTATGCCCCTACCTCTACAAATGAATTGCCCTTTACTAGTACGGCGGAATCGACTCAAGCAGTTGCATGTTGGATTGTGACCCACGATAACGGTTTTGCTTATATTTCGAATACAGTGTCCGATAGCGTAAGTTCATTTACCTTTAACCGCTTAGGGGGAGTGACACTGTTAAATGGTGAAGCAGGGCGTACATCAGGAGCGCCATTAGATTTGGCCTTCGCTGGTAATCAGCGATTTTTATATTCTCTCGATGCAGCAGCAGGTGTTATCAGCGCATTTGCAGTGAATGGTAAAACAGGCAAACTCACCCTCATTGAGTCAGAGGACAGCTTACCTGCAAGTCAAGGAGTGCAAGGGATCGTCAGCATTGATTTCTAAGCGCCGCTAGGCATGAATGAAATTAGTTCTGCTATTTCGCCCTAGAGTAAGTTGACGGTTTTAAGCCGGCATTTTTTGCTGGCTTTTCCTTATATGCATTTTGATAGCAATCTGATGGCTTAATATTAATTGCCTCCAGGACAGATTAGTTCAATGCTAAACAGTATTGTAGGCCTCGAGCACAATGGTGGATAGCTTCATGACTTATAACGTCTATTCTATATTCAACGCATTAGCAACGTCAGTGGTATTCATTTGGTTTCAATTAAGTTATATCACTCACGAATGCCTCTTCCGATCTCAGAGGCGTTTTATCTTTAGATAAACTAGAGTGTTTTTTCACCCAATGTTTGCTGAAAGTTGTTTTGATTTATTCCTTCTTAGGCATTACCAACAAGCCTTCTCAGGGCTTTCTCGCTGACTTATAGGTGAATTCGCCTTACCTATTAACTCAACAACACTCAATTTAAAGCCTAGTGTACCGCTGTCAGCCTCTAACGCTTTTAATGCTTGGTGTTTCCATCAAGAAGCTCTCGTCGCAACAACGTATTTCAGGACGGGATAAGCGCAGGGCCCTAGTGGCCACCGCACATACGTTGAGGGCTTACCTGCTTCTAAAAATGCTAAGCGAAGGAGTCATCACCTAGCATTTCATTTGTAATTACTACAAACCGCTTAGGGAGCCATTCTCTAAGCTATTTGCCCATATTTGATCGTATTGACTTAAATCTATTTGTTCCAATATTGTCAGGCGAGGGTTAATTAACGGGTAGGCATTTTCGTAAGTTCCGTCATTATCAAAGTCGTCAGCTCCAGAAGAGTATTTGACTATGTAGATGCGACCGTTTTCATCTTTTGATAGGACATGCCACGTACTTTGTTGTTTAAAGTTAAATAATTCGCGGTTGAATATTAACCGATTGTCAGTTTCGCTCCAACTCCAACTAGTAGCATCGTTTCTAAACAGGGTTATTGGCGAGCTACTATGGCCTTCAACGCTGCTAAACACTCTACGCATTTCAAAATTGTCAGTTAGGTTATAACCGAAAATCGATTCAACGCTTGACGGGATCTCTTGGGACAAGTCTGGGCTAAAGTTAGTACCGATCTGGACATACGTAAAAGGTAGTTCAACTACTAAATCTGTTGCTGTAACTTGGGCTGTATTTGATTTCATCATTTGGCGTACGGTGATGTTTTCTAGCTCATTCTCATTATAATATTCTACAGCCGCCATCTGTACTAAGCCGCTCTCAATTAAAGGGGTAAGGATAAATTTCTTTTTATCTGTTTCTAGGGTTATGGTTCCATTGGCAAACTGCCAAGTATAAACATTTTTGCTTAAGAGCCCTGATGCTGTGCCATCTAGATTAAATGTGACAATATCAAATTGATCCCCCAAACCATATTGAAGGTCCGTTGTATCGCCATTTACATCAGTAATAAAGGTATAGTTGAGCGACATAGCCCAAGTACCTGCAATGTCTTCGTCGCTTTTATCAGCAAGTGTTGTTTCTGGGTTAAACAGAAAGCTACGAGTTTCCGTGACGGTTTCTGTTGCTGTAGCAGTGTAGATGTCATAAATCTTTATAATATGTTCTATTTCTTTTTCGCTCGAGATCGTTGCTTGACGCTCTCCTTTGGACAAAACAGAAATTTTCTCACTAACTGTTTTCGTTAACACTTCCAGTTGGAAAAACTCTCCTCGATCAAATAACTCTTTTACCTCTTGCGCCGTTTCTAAACCCCAAACACTTAAAATGTAGCCATAATCATAAAAAGGAAGATCTGTTAGATGAGGTAGATTTGAATAACTAATATTAAGTTGCCCATTTTCTATTTCCCAAGAAAAGTCATCGGAAAAAGAAGTTAAAACGTTGCTCCCGCTAGAATGGGAAACACCTTGCTTGTCTTCTGAAAATTGATATACATCTGCAGACGCTGGTAAAAGCCCACTTTTATTCTTAACTAAAGATATGACTTTACGACCTAAAAGCATTTCTTCTGTGAATGCTCCAGTTAAGTACTGTTGCTCAAAGGATTGCTCTATGGCAGTTTGCAAATCCGCTAGATAGTTAGCACTTGGTTTATCTTCATCCCACAACTCTTGTTGAATTAAATAGGTCTTTATTGATTCGTATAGTGAATTATCTGGGCCTTGTAACACTGTTAACGTGGTTGAATTTTCAGGTACATTGTAATCAGGGTTATCTACCAATAATTTTATAAAACCGATTAGTGTCGTTAATTCTGCTGCAGTGAATTGATCCACGCTTTTGCGAAATTCACCCATATTCACAGGGGATACACCGTTATTTTTTTCTACGGCTAACAAATAATTAGCAGTGGAAAATTGAGTGATATTCAGTGCAGCGTTTTGGTCTGCAGTTAACTGGCGACTGGTATTTGGTAGCTCGACGATATCAGTAAAACTTCCCAAATAACTGACTAATTCAATAGATTCTTGTTGGTTCTGAGTTGAACCCTTCGCATTTAATAAGAGCACTGCGTTTGCATCATCAAAAACGATCGTAAGGCTGTATGCACCATTTTTATCTGCGGTAGCAGTAAAGACTTTATCTGACATGTCCACTGTTACGGTAGCATCAGCGATAGGCTCGTCTATTACCACGCCAGACAGGGTGTAAGATTGGCTATTAGTAATGTGAACTTGGGCTTGTGAGGAGAGGCTTCCGTCAGATATCCGGTAGCTGAAACTATCGGAGCCGGCGTAATATTGCTCTGGTGTATAAGTAATTGAATTGTCATTAATCGTTACTGTACCAAATTCAGGCTCCACACTAATTGAGCTTATGGTTAGAGGATCGTTTTCAGGATCTGAGTCATTAGCTAACACTTCGATAATAACGGCTTCACTATCGAGCGTAACGGCATTATCAGAGGAAGCAACCGGTGCTTTATTTAAAGAAGGTGGTTGAGATGGGGAATTGGAGCCTCCTCCTCCACAGGCTGTTAAAAAAAATGATACGACAAGCGAGCAAATCGCGCTCTGTTTTAATGCTATGTCCATAGTACTGCTTTCCCTTATTTTTATAATTTTTTTATTAGAGATGTTTATTATTTATTTTTTTGACCGCTCTAATCCCAGAGCGTAATAAACACGCAGAATGAGTGTATAAATGATAATCAGATAAATCTAGAAAAAATCACTCGTATCGCCCTCTTAGTATATGTGGAGTACCAACAGTAAAATCGACAGGGTGACAAGACAAGGCGTACGCTCTACATTTTAGCGCTGGTCTGAAAACAAAAATGCAATTGTTAACGGGTTAGAACGAGCATTGGATTAAGAGATTTTTTATGAAATACATTCATGTATTTCTCCTGTGCGACCTGCACCCGAGCCATCCTTCGGAAGTTCAGATTTTTTCTTGAATAATTTGTAGTTACTATTTCATTTTTTGAAAAACGTGACTAGTTGACCATGGATATCTTGTCATACCTAGGGAGCATGCTGGTAAGCGAAACGTATGCTATTCGTACACGAAATGCATGCAGTAATGGCCGAAAGCCATAAGTAAGCGCAGCGTTTATGTAAACGAAGCGCATAGTGTGGCGAAAAGCCACAAACAAAATGGGCGCCTTCTGGCGCCCTTTTAATCAGATTAACTCACAATAAACGCTATACGCGCTCGAACACAGTGGCAATACCTTGACCTAAACCAATACACATGGTCGCTAAACCGATAGATTTATCGTTCGCTTCCATCAAATTAAGCAAGGTAGTAGAGATACGAGAACCAGAGCAACCTAATGGATGACCTAGCGCAATCGCACCACCGTTTAAGTTTACCTTGTCTTCATATGTATCTAGCCAGCCAAGCTGTTTGATACACGACAATGCCTGAGCTGCGAACGCTTCGTTAAACTCAGCTAGCTCGATGTCAGCCATCGTCATGCCAGCACGCTTAAGGGCTTTTTGGGTCGCCGGTACAGGGCCAAAGCCCATAATAGCGGCGTCGCAACCAGCAACGGCCATGGCACGAATTTTCGCACGTGGTGTTAGGCCTAGGGCTTTTGCTCTATCAGCAGACATGATCAACATGGCGGATGCACCATCAGATAACGCTGACGATGTACCCGCAGTGACGGTGCCGTTTACTGGGTCGAACACGGGGCGTAAACCAGACATACTTTCTGCAGTCGAGTCAGGGCGTACCGTTTCATCAGTATCAATTAGACGTAAAATACCGTCAGCGTCGTGACCTTCAGTGGCCACAATTTCATTCGCCCAGCGCCCTTCAACAGCAGCGGCATGGGCTTTTTGATGTGAACGCGCTCCGAATGCATCTTGCATTTCACGGGTAATACCGTTTTGACGACCCAGTAATTCAGCTGTCATGCCCATGCTGCCTGATGCGCGAGCTGCGGTCTTGGCAATCCCAGGGTGAAAATCGATGTTGAAGTCCATAGGTACATGGCCCATGTGCTCAACACCGCCAATCATGTACACATCACCGCGACCACTCATAATGCCACTTGCTGCATCATGCAAGGCTTGCATAGATGAGCCACATAAACGGTTCACCGTTACGGCTGCGACAGTGCGCGGAATGTCAGTTAATAACTGCGCGTTACGGGCGATGTTAAAACCCTGCTCTTTGGTTTGCTGTACACAACCCCAAATGATGTCTTCAATCTCATTAGGATCGAGGTTTGGGTTACGTTCAACCAATTTACTCATAAGATGTGCTGATAAAGTTTCAGCACGTACATTGCGGAATATACCGCCTTTCGAGCGCCCCATAGGGGTACGAATACAATCGACTACTACGACTTCTTTCATGTTCTTGTCCTCTGGTGCAACTTAGGCTGATTGAGAAAAATAAGATTTACCTGAGGCGGCCATTTCGCGCACACCGTCAGAAATCTGATAAATCGGACCTAAATCCGCGTACTTGTCGGCAAGGGCTACAAAGTTAGCCAAGCCCATGGTTTCGATGTAACGGAACACACCACCTCTGAAAGGCGGGAAGCCTAAACCGTACAACAAGGCCATATCAGCTTCCGCTGCACTGCCTACTATGCCTTCTTCTAAACAACGAATCGCCTCATTGGCCATAGGGATCATGACCCGTGCAATGATTTCATCTGCCTCGAAGTCACGTTTGTCAGCACAATGTGGTGCGAACAATTCGTAGGCTTCATCTGCGGCTTTCTTCGCTGGGCGACCACGTTTATCCACACTGAAGTTGTAGAAACCTTTGCCGTTTTTCTGACCTAAACGCTCTGCTTTGTACAACAAGGTGACCGGATCGTTATCGATTTTTTGCATACGCTGTGGAATGCCATCGGCCATAACACTTGATGCATGATCGGCGGTATCCATGCCAACCACGTCAAGTAGATAAGCTGGGCCCATAGGCCAACCAAAGATTTTCTCCATGACTTTGTCTACTGCAACAAAGTCAGCACCGTCCATCACCAGCTTGCTAAAGCCTGCAAAGTAAGGGAACAACACTCGGTTTACCAAGAAACCAGGGCAATCATTAACCACAATTGGGGTTTTACCCATTTTCAGCGTTGCCGCTACCACTGCAGCAATCGTGGCATCAGTGGTTTTTTCGCCGCGAATGATCTCAACCAAAGGCATTTTGTGCACAGGGTTAAAGAAATGCATGCCGCAGAAACGCTCAGGTTTATCTAAACTTTCGGCCAACTGATTAATAGAAATCGTCGAAGTGTTAGAGCAAATCACAGCGTCGTCAGACACATTTTGCTCAGTTTCTTTCAGCACTATGCCTTTGACTTTCGGGTTTTCAACAACCGCTTCGATGACCAAATCAACGTCTTTAATCGCTGAGTATTCAAGGGTCGGAACGATGTTGTTTAACGTACTGGCCATAACAGTTGGGGTCACTTTACCGCGCTGCATCCCTTTACCTAGAATTTTTGCCGCCTCACTCAAGCCAAGATCCAATGCGCCTTGGTTGATGTCTTTCATGATAACTGGCGTGCCTTTCACCGCTGACTGATAAGCAATACCGCCACCCATGATCCCTGCGCCTAACACAGCCGTTTGTTTTACGTCTTTCGTTGCAGCCTTGGCTTGCTTTTTACCTTTGCTTTTCACTAACTGATCAGCAAGGAAGATACCCACTTGAGCTTTTGCTGCATCGCTTTTGGCCAATTTAGCAAAGCCTTGGTTTTCAAGTTCAAGGGCACCCGCACGGTCTAAACGGGCTGCGTTTGCAACCGTATCAACCATAGCGTGTGGTGCTGGGTAATGCTTACCTGCTTGAGCAAAGACCATGGCTTTGGCTGTTGAGAAGCTCATCATGGATTCATTTTTGTTTAGCTTAAGCGGCGCTTGTTTTTGCGCGCGACGTGCTTGCCAGCCAAACTTACCGTCGATGGCGTCTTGCAACATACTAAGGGCTGCATCACGTAATTTTTCAGGCGCGACAACAGCATCCACTGCGCCTTCAGCAAGAGCTTTTGCTGCTTTGCGGTCACGACCTGTGGTCATCCACTCAAGGGCATTATCAGCACCGATTAGGCGAGGTAAACGTACTGTGCCACCAAAACCAGGCATAAGGCCCAGTTTCACTTCTGGCAAACCAATCGCCGCAGTAGTATCAGCAACACGCAAGTCGCAGGCCAGGGTCATTTCACAACCGCCGCCTAAAGCGAAACCGTTGATAGCCGAAATGGTCGGGAAAGGTAAGTCTTCGAATCTATCGAACACCTGAGCTGTGTTTGTCACCCAAGTTAATATTTCTTCTTCAGACATCTCAAACAAGCCAGTGAACTCAGTAATGTCGGCCCCTACAATAAAAGTCGACTTATTCGAGCGCACCAAAACGCCTTTTACGTCTGACTGACTTTTAAGGGCTTGAGTTGCTTCGTCTAGCTCACTAACCGTTTGGCGGTCAAACTTGTTCACCGAGCCTTGAGCATCGAATACAAGCTCTGCAATGCCGTTCGGCAACAGCGTTACGGTGAGGCTTTTGCCTTCATATATCATTATTTTCTCCTTTGGCTTTGGCCAGGATTAAGGGTATTAAACTGGATGACTGTTCAGATTTCGATTTATGACTATGCATTGCTCCTGAGCGGGGCTGCTAAGCAATGCGTTGGTTAATATCTTAATATCAAAACAACAACTAATTTATAACAATTATCAAATTGGGGTACGTTGCCACATTTCAACTGGTCATGCCAGTTAAATATGTTGAAACTTAGGTTGTCCCTTAGCCCCGATTACAGATATCTTATGGAAGTTATTTAACCAACGAATGAGGCAGGGTTATTCTGCGTATTCTCCATATTCTGTTGCTTCTGCTAGCCTGCTTCTCATCTCAGGCAACGACAACACTTTCTTCAACAGAGCAAAAACAACAACATCAGCGGGAAATTTTCGTCGAAGCAGAATCTCTGGCTTACAACCCACAAAGCGCTGAGTATCAAAGGCTAGTTGCACAATTAGTAGACTATCCTTTGCTACCCTATGTCCAGTTGAAAGCATTGATGAACAACATCAATAGAAAAAATGGTCCGCAAATAGAAGCGTTTCTTGAGAAATATAAAGGAACGCCTTTAGACCGCTCTTTGCGCAAAGCCTGGCTTCAGTATTTAGCCAAATCACAACGAAAAGCAGAATTTTTAACCGCGTATACCAACACTGGCAACGCCGAACTGGCGTGTAAAAACATTGAGTTCAGGCTGTCTGACCCGAGTGAGCGCGAAGTAGCGTTAACCGAGGTACCCAGATTATGGATTGTTGGTAACTCACAACCGAAAGCTTGTGATTATGTTTTCCGTGAATGGAAAAAGGCGGGCTTGCTCACCAAAGACATGGTTTGGCAACGCCTAGTACTTGCAGCGACTCGCGGTAAACACACCTTGATCCCTTATTTAAAAAAGCTGCTGCCAGAAAATGAGCGTTACTTGGCTGATTTGTGGCTATCCGTGCGCCGCGATGCCAGTTACGTAAGCCGTGGCTCGAGGTTTCCCCACAAACAAGTCAGCAAAGAAACCCAAATACTGATTTACGGTTTGAAACGCTTGGCGTTTAGTGACCCCGATCTGGCGTTAAAAAGCTGGTACGCCCTTGAGAAACGGTTTGCTTTTAGCGCCCCACAGCGTAAAGAAATGACTGAACGCTTCGCCATTGCCTTGGCCGTAGCCGACCATTCTCAGGCTGAATTATGGCTAGACAAAGCCAGTGCCGATTCAACTGACATTGAGTTATTTCGTTGGCATTTAGCCCACGTGCTTCGCTTAGGAAACTGGCAACATGCACTCGAATTAATAGAAGCTGCCCCGCCAGGGATAGCTCAAGATTTGGCATTTCAGTATTGGTTGGGCCGCACCTACGAACAATTAAAAGCCGGTGACTTAGCCCAGCAAACGTTCAACAAGTTAGCGAACCAGCGCCACTACTATGGCTTTATGGCTAGCGGAAAATTAGCCAAGCAGCCTAGCTTACATGACAAAACCTTGAGCTTTAGCCCAGAGCAGTTAGCAGAAGTTGCCAACATGCCACAAGCAAAACGCGCTTATGAGTTTTTGCAGCTAGATAGAAGCCTAAGCGCAAGACGTGAATGGTACGATTTACAGCAAGGTCTGAATGAACAGCAAAGCTTAATGGCGGCGGTACTAGCAGACAGCTGGAAGTGGCATGACCAAGCCATATTCACATTCGCTAGAGTAGGCTATTTAGATGATTTAGAACGGCGTTTTCCTATCGCCTTTGATGAAACCTTAATAAACAGTGCAAATAAAAACCATGTTGACCCTGCTTGGGCTTTTGCAATTGTGCGCCGCGAAAGCTCTTTTATGCCGGATGCAAATTCTCATGCTGGAGCCCGAGGTTTAATGCAATTGATGCCGGGTACAGCTAATTATTTGGCCAAAAAGAAAGTCGGTAGTAGTAGCTTATTCGACCCCGAACAGAACGTTGAGTACGGTACTCAATATATGCGTTATTTAATGGACAAAATGGACAACAACCCTGTGCTAGCGACCGCATCTTACAATGCAGGCTGGCGCAAAGTATTAGACTGGTTACCCGAGCGTGATGCCGTACCTATGGATATCTGGGTGGAAACGATTCCTTACAAAGAAACTCGTAACTATGTGAAAGCCGTTATGGCATATAAACAGATATATGCCCAGCGTTTAGGCCAGCCCAGCCAAGTGTTTAGAGAGTTGGTAGACATGCAGATAGCCCCTATTCAACAATAGATCCAAATAGTCCTGTCGCACGCCTAGCTAGCACGATAATCGAGGGTTGTGGTAACGTAAGGAGATGAATTACCCAAGAGCCATGGACCATCAACATGCAGCAGTTAGCCGAACTTTATCCGCAACATATTTCTGAGTTACAAACCCGTACCAAAGAGGCGCTGTCGCGCGAAGGTATTGACGGGTTAATCATTCACTCAGGCCAAGCCAAGCGCATGTTTTTGGACGACAACAACTATCCGTTTAAGTGTAACCCTCAATTCAAAGCGTGGTTGCCGGTTATTGATAACCCTAACTGCTGGTTGATCGTCAATGGTAGCGACAAACCAAAACTGATTTTTTATCGTCCGAAAGATTTCTGGCATAAAGTGCCACCTGAGCCCAATGATTTTTGGGTCGATCAATTCGATGTAGCCCTTTTAACACAGGCCGATGCGGTGGAAAAACACCTACCTTATGACAGAAGCCGTTTTGCTTATATCGGTGAATATATTGAAGTAGCAAAGGCTTTGGGCTTTGATTTGGTCAACCCTGACAGAGTGTTAAATTACCTGCATTATCAACGCGCCTATAAAACTGACTACGAACTAGTGTGTATGCGTCAAGCTAACGCGTTAGCGGTCGCTGGGCACAAGGCTGCTGCCGCATCTTTCAGCGCAGGGAAAAGCGAATTCGATATCAATCAAGCCTATTTAGCCGCCGTGCGCCAAAACGATAATCAAGTGCCCTACGGCAATATTACCGCCTTAAACGAAAACAGCGCTATTTTGCATTACATGGAGCAAGACGTTGTTGCCCCAGATGTGTCGCGCTCTTTTTTGATTGATGCGGGAGCCAGTTTTCATGGTTATGCAGCTGACATCACCCGCACCTATTGCAATGAAAACATTGCCAATAGTGGTCATTTTGCCGAGCTGATACAGGGCATGGATCAGGTGACGTTAACCCTGGCAGACATGCTAAAACCAGGCGTACCCTACAGTGACATACATATTTCTGCCCACGACCACGTTGCTCAGCTATTGCATCAGTTTGATATTGTTAATTTATCTGCCCAAGATATTGTTGCCGAGCAAATAGTCAGTACGTTTTTCCCCCATGGTATAGGCCATTTCTTGGGGCTTCAGGTTCACGATGTAGCAGGGCATGTAGCAGATGATCGTGGCACACCGAACCCGCCGCCTCAAGCGCATCCCTTTTTACGCACCACCCGTATGATTGAAGCGCGCCAAGTGTTTACCATAGAACCAGGTTTATACTTTATTGATAGCTTGCTGGCTGATTTAAAGAGCACAGAGAAATCTAAGTTTATCAACTGGGATATCGTTGATAGCTTTAGGCCTTTTGGCGGCATTCGCATTGAAGACAACATCATTGTGCATCGTGATAAAAACGAAAATATGACCCGTGACCTTGGCTTAAACTAAGCACTGAACGCTAATATAACGTAAACACATGAGGTGCTAGCTATATTGGGGCGGGCAAATAAACCTGCCCAAGCCAAACGTTTTGGCGCCAACCAAGTAGAATAATGAACAATACCGCCCCATAGGGCATTTAAATAGGAAGAGATATATGGACGTTTTACTCAGTTATTTACTCTCAGTACAAACACTGCTTTTGGTGTTTATTATTGTACTGCTTAAATCTTCAATTAAGTTTGTGCCACAAAACCGCGCCTACGTAATTGAGCGTTTTGGTAAATATCAATCCACCAAGGAAGCAGGCCTTAATTTCATACTGCCTTTTATTGACCGAGTCGCAGCGGATCGTTCATTAAAAGAAAAAGCCGTCGACGTGCCCGAGCAAAGTGCGATCACCAAAGACAATATTTCACTGTCAGTAGACGGCGTGTTGTACTTTCGTGTGCTTGACCCATACAAAGCCACTTACGGTATAGATGACTATGTTTTTGCCGTCACCCAATTGGCGCAAACCACCATGCGTTCTGAGCTAGGTAAAATGGAGCTAGATAAAACCTTTGAAGAGCGGGACATACTGAACACCAACATAGTGGCTGCTATCAATGAAGCGTCAGGTCCTTGGGGTATACAGGTGCTGCGCTACGAAATTAAAGACATCGTGCCGCCACTATCGGTGATGGAAGCCATGGAAGCACAAATGAAGGCAGAGCGAGTAAAGCGCGCCCAGATACTCGAATCAGAAGGTGACAGACAAGCGGCCATTAACCGCGCAGAAGGTGAGAAAGCTTCAGTGGTACTTGCCGCTGAAGCAGATAAATCTGAAGCGGTACTGCGCGCGGAAGGTGAAGCGAAAGCCATAGTCGCCGTTGCTGCTGCTCAAGCTGAGGCACTGCGTCAGGTAGGTGAAGCCGCTGCAACCGAAGAAGGGCAAAAAGCCATTCAGCTCGATTTAGCAACTAAAGCCATCGAAGCGAAAGAAGCCATAGCCAAAGAATCTTCCGTGGTGTTATTGCCCGATAGCGGCACCGACATTGCGGGCGTTGTGGCACAAGCCACCACCATTATTAACTCACTAAATCGAGCAAAACACGATGTGGCTAAGCGATAATTTGGGTATAGGCCTAATCAGCCTTGGCCTTTTACTATTAGCAATTGAAATATTGGTACTTGGGTTTTCCACATTTGTATTGTTTTTTGTTGGCGGGGCTGCCCTTATCACCGGTATTTTGCTTCAATTTGGCATTGTGGCGGATACCGTGCTTAATGCGACCCTGTTTGTATCCCTCTTTACAGCAGTACTCGCAATATTTTTATGGAAACCACTTAAAAATATGCAAAAAGACGTGGATCCGAAAAAAGCCAGCAATGACATGATTGGTCATCAGTTCATACTTGCTGCAGACACCAGTGCTGAGCAGCCGGCTATCTATCAATACTCTGGAATAAACTGGCGTTTAGTTAGCGAGCACCCCATCGCTAGCGGCACTAAAGTTGAGGTTATCGCCGTGGATGTAGGGCAATTCACCATAGCGCCCTGCGCTTAGGTGCTAGGCGTTCAGCGCTCAGTACAAGACTTTGCCGCTTATGCTTTGCCCTCGCTTACATCCATCGCGATGTAATTGGGCAAAGCTTCGATACGAGATAACCACGCCTGTACATTAGGATACAGCGACAGTTCAAAACCCCCTTCATGCGCTACATGCGTGTAGCCATACAAGCTAACATCTGCCGTCGTGACCCTCTGCCCCGTTAAAAAGGGTGTCTGGGCTAATTGTGACTCCATGACAGCTAGCGCCTTGTGCCCACCCGTTTGCTTGGCTTGATAATCGGCTTTTTTACTCTCGGGTAACCCCAGATACTTGGCAATAAAACGCGCCACAGCAATATAAGGTTCATGGCTATATTGTTCGAAAAATTGCCATTGCTGCACTTTGGCTAAGGCAAAGACGTCGGTTGGGAGTAAATCACTGCCGCTGGCCAAATAATTAATAATGGCGTTCGACTCCCACAAATGACGACCATCATCCAGAGCAAGCAAAGGGATTTTGCCATTGGGGTTCATGGCTAAAAAAGCTTGGGCATTGGTGTCGCCGGCCAATATATCAACATGGATCCACTCGTGCTCAATATTCAATAACGCGCACATTAATTTCACTTTGTAGCAATTGCCAGATTGTGCATCCGCATAAATTTTCATCTTTAATTACCTTACACTTAATCAAAAAATTGAGGCTGTTAAAACTGGCTTTATACTCACCTATAACGCTTGTATTTTTGCTTATAAATCCTTATAAACAAACAGGAATATCAAATTTATGACCACAAGCGAAATGTGAAAGTAACCCACAATAGAGAAGAATGCACCTATGGCTGACAACCGCCCATTGTTTAAACATATTAGAAATCACGATGCTTTATTCTCTGAGTTAGCCTTATTACGTGGCGACTATGTCACGCAACTGGGTTTAACCAACCATGAGTTTCACAAAACGCCAAAATTTATCACACCAGATGGACGTCGCCTAACCATAGAGCCTGAACGCAGTATAGTGGTGCCCAAAGTAGAGATACTGCGCGGCGTCAAAAGTCAGCTTGAAAAGCGTATTCCCGGTTTTCATATCATCCCTAAAAGTGAAATTGGTTTTCGTTATCCTACAGCCGCCATTGCCGGTAGTGATGCACCATTCATCAAACGTTTTCGCTCAGAGTTTTTTCATAAAGACGGTGAAAACCGCGATATCTGCCGCCCCATAAACCTGTCCTACGGCATAAAAAGCCGCGGTAAGGCAGATAATCGCCAAGAGTACGAAGTCTGGGTACAAGATGCGCACTTAGCCCAGGATCCATCCCATTTATTTATCGACAAATACGGTGAAGACCTACCAGATGAAGTACGTCAATTTGCACTGGATGAGCCCGTAGTGCATGGCTGGATGGGGGTAAAACGCGCTGCATTTGAAGCTATATACTACGCCCCTAAACGTTTCGGTGATATCGCTGTGTGTGTGGGTTTATCAGTGGATGCTTACAACATAGGCGCCCGCCCAGACTTGGCCTATTCAGCAGAAATTGGCGGCTCAATCGCCAAAGGTAATGCTGAATTAGAATGGGAAGTGATGGGGTATTATGCCCCTATTGGCCAAGACTTCGAACATGATCAAATTTGGCATGCCATCGACAGCACGATAGCAGCCATAGCAGCGCCTTTAGAAAACACTTATCAAAACGATTTAATCGCCACTAACGAAAGTAAAACCGAGCGTATCTTAAGTACTGTTGCAGCGGTTGGCTCAACACCTAAGCAAATTGCCGCATGGAACTTAAAACCTTGGGAGTTTTTAGAAACTACCAGCGAACATCGCAAAAAGGCCCACGATCCAACGCGCAGCGTTAACCTGCTAGGGCGCTTGAATCGCCTATTCTATCAAGAGACGCAACCTTTGCCGTCGCTGAATAAGATTCATGATTTAATCAGTTAAAAAATGAATTTAAATCAGAAAAAAGCCCACATAGCGTGAGCTTTTGTCAATTTAGAATACGTTTTAGTCGCCAGCGACCTGCATGTTATCAATTAAGATAGAGCCGGTTTGAATGCTGCCCCGGCGTTCTATTTGTGAGCCCACTGCAACAATGTTTTTCAACATATCAGCCAAATTGCCGGCAATGGTGATTTCATGTACTGGGTATTGAATCACACCGTTTTCGACCCAGAACCCTGCGGCACCGCGACTGTAATCACCGGTCACCACGTTTACACCTTGGCCCATCAACTCTGTCACCAACAAACCTGTGCCTAGCTCGGCTAACATTTGCTGGTCGCTTTGCCCGGAGGACTTAATTAGCCAGTTATGAATGCCGCCGGCGTGCCCAGTGGTTTGCATCTTCATTTTACGCGCTGAGTAGCTGGTCAGTAAATATTGGTTAAGCACCCCGTCAGTCACAATTTCGCAGTCTTTGGTGCGCACACCTTCATGGTCAAATGCTGAGCTAGCTAAGCCGCGCATAATAAACGGACGCTCACTGATATTAAACCAACTCGGTAAAACCTGCTCGCCGAGCTTATCCAGCAGAAAAGACGATTTACGATATAAATTGCCGCCGCTGATAGCACTGATAAAGTGACCAATAAGGCCTGACGCGATTTCTTTGTCAAACAAAACAGGTACCTTGGCCGTTTTGATTTGGCGAGCACCTAAACGCGCTAGCGTAAACTCGGCCGATTCTTTACCGATTTGTTCTGGGCTTGCCATTAGATTAGCTTGGCGGTCGACTGTGTAGCTGTAGTCGCGCTGCATGTCGCCATCTTGCTCGCCGATAACCACACAGCTCATGCTGTAACGGCTACTGTTGTACCCCACATTTAAGCCATGACTATTGCCGTACACTTTGGTGCCTAAGTTCGCATTGTACGATGCGCCATCAGAATTGGTAATGCGAGGGTCACACCCTAAAGCTGCAGTTTCGGCTTTAATGACCTGCTCAATAGCAAAGTCAGTATCTAGCTCAACAGGATGAAATAAATCAAGATCCTGTGGCTCAAATGCCATTAGCTCTTTATCAGCTAAACCTGAACAGGCATCTTCCCCTGTGTACTTGGCAATTTCGATGGCTTTTTCAACGGTTAAACGCAATGCATCCAGGCTTAAATCAGCAGTAGATGCACTGCCTTTACGTTGACCTTTGTAGACAGTGATCCCTAATCCGCCATCGTTTGTAAACTCTACCGTTTCAACCTCTTTCAAACGAGAGGAAACGGCGATACCTTTCACCTTTGACATGCTCGCTTCAGCTTGCGTAGCGCCTTTCTCTTTGGCCAGTTTAAGTACATCTTCGACTATTTGTTGGATATCCGTTAATTGCTGCTGCATACACCCTTCACTATCAAACGAGATTACCTTGGGCGACTAACGACTAACTATATTAATCGCCAATACAAGGTTACAATATTTTCCTAGTGTACCATTAAAGACATTGTTATGGCCGTATCTCCAGATAAAAACGAATTTGAAGTAGAACAAGAAGACACTCAACTGAGTAAAACGCAGATCAAAAATCAAATGAATGATTTGCAAAAGCTAGGGGTATCCTTAGTGGATCTGAGCCCAACAGCACTAGCAAAAATCCCGATGGATCAGGAATTACTCGATGCTGTGATGTTGGCAAGACGGATTTTGCGTAAAAAAGAAGGTTACCGTCGTCAATTACAGTTAATTGGTAAATTAATGCGCCATCGGGACGTGGTTCCAATTGAGCAAGCACTACTGCAAATTCAAGCTTCTCATCAAAAAACCAATCAAAAATTTCACAAATTAGAGATTCTGCGCGATAACTTAATAGCCCAAGGTGATAGCGCAATTGAAGAAGTACTAGTAGAACATCCTATTTTAGAACGTCAGAAATTACGCCAGTTGGTTCGCCAGGCGGCAAAACAACAAGCGGATAATAAACCGCCCAAGGCGGCTCGTGAGTTATTTAAATATCTTAAATCTTCAATAGACGGATAATAAATATGAGTATTAGGTTACCGAAGTACATAGTATGGCTAGCGCTTTTTGCGTTAACCAGTTGTGGTGGTGGGGTGTCTGGTGACAATGGTGATGACCCATTTGGCTCAGGCGGTGATGCAGGCAGTGACACATCTAACTATACCCTAGCTCTATCTACGTTCGATGACCAATGCTCAACTCCTACTCAAAGCTTCACCTCGGGTCAAGTAGCCTGCATCGAAGCCACATTGTTACAAGACGGTAACCCAGTACAAGGTGAAATAGTGACCTTTAGCGGCTCATTAGGGACGCTGTCGAGCACCACTAAATTGACCGATAGCCAAGGTGTCGCTCAGATTACTATCTCTAGCGAGAACACTGAAATCGGTGCTGCTGAGTTAAGTGCCACCTATGAGGATACAAGTGCTACGCAAAACTATGAGTACTTAAGCACCACAACCACCGCCAGTGAAACAGCCGTGGTGAGTATGGCTATGCTTAATAATGGACAAGTAGTCAACCGCTTTCAGGCCGATACCGAAGTGCAATTGCAGACGCAAATCCTAGATGAAAATGCTGACCCTGTTGCCGGTGTTATTGTGACCTTCAGTGCACAGCGTGGCACTTTAAATACAGATTCAGCTTTAACCGATAGCAATGGTGTCGCTCAGGTCACGTTATCAGCCACTGACACAGATATTGGCGCTGGTGTGGCAACGGCCATAGCAGTCGTCGATGATGTAGATTTAGCTAGCTCACTTAACTATGAAATACAAGCCGCCGGTGCTATCAGTGAGCAAGTGATACGCTTGGGCTATTTCGATGAAGATGGCGTGTTCGTTGAAAATCAATTAGGTGTGAGTACCCGAAACACCGATGGCGATGTAGAGATCAGCGCTGGTGGTACTTTAGGTCTCTCAATTGCATTGGTGGATGAGAATGACCAGCGCATACTCAGCCAAACGCCAGTCACCTTTAGTTCTAATTGTGTCGCCGATGGCTTTGCCACCATTGATACCTTAGTCAACACAATTAACGGTGTGGCTAACGCTACTTTTGAAGACCAAAGCTGCGCAGGTGGAGATGGGAATAGCGATTCTATTGTCGCCTCCGTAGTGGTCAATAACGCAACGCTAAGCGTGTCTCAGACAATTTCAATTCAGGCTGAATCTATTGGTTCTTTGGCATTTGTGTCAGCAGAGCCTAGCTCTTTGGTGCTGCGCGGCACTGGTGGACAAAATAGCTCATCTGTTTCTACTTTGGTTTTTCAGGTCAACGGCGCGTTGGGCAACCCGCTGGCACAACAAGAAGTAGCCTTTAGCTTAAATACCCAAACCGGTGGTTTAACACTCTCTTCAACGACAGGCCTCACCAATTCACAGGGTCAAGTGAGTACTCGCGTGACTGCCGGTGATGTGCCTACTTCGGTGCGTGTAACAGCGCAAGTTGAGACAGAGTCCGGTGACACAATTATCACCCAATCTGATTTGCTATCGGTTAGTACTGGCTTGCCAGATCAAAACAGCATGACCATCTCAGCTGACAACCGCAACCCAGAAGCGTTTGATATCAACGAGCAGCAAGTAAACCTAACCGTCCGCTTGGCTGATACGTTTAATAATCCAGTACCTGATGGGACCGCTGTCAGCTTTTCAACGGAAGGTGGGTCTATCGACGGCAGTTGTACTACGCTATCTGGAGCGTGTTCTGTCACTTGGGTGAGTGCTAATCCCACAGTACCGGATCATCGCATTACGATATTAGCCACGGCGATTGGTCATGAAACCTTGTTCGACAGTAACGGTAACAACATTTACGACGATGCAGATGGTTTGGGTTTTAACGATGGCACTGATAGTGGTTTCGGCACAAGCTTATACGGCCAAACTGGCTTTGTGGATATGAGAGAAGCATGGCGGGATGACAATGAAAATAATATCTGGGACAACGGAGAAATCTTCCTAGATTACGATAGTGACGAAGAATTCGATGGTCCAGATGGCCTTTTTAACGGCCCACAATGTTCTGGCGAGACTTGCGGCGTAGATGAAGCCAGTACCATTCATGTGCGCCGCGCCTTAGTTTTGGTGACGTCTAGCTCGGCTGCACAGATTGATATTCTTAATAATAGTGCTGCCATCATCGCCAGTAATTATCAAGGAACGACAGGTTCATCAACAATCCCTAGAAACGCCACTCAAAGCTTTACCTTGGTTTTCGCTGATACCGCACGCCAGCCTATTGCAAGCGGCTCAACGATAGTCGTTAGTACTAGCGCTGGTCAACTGAGCGGTCAAACAAACTTAACCATGCCAAGTACAGCGGTGAACGCCGAATCACGTGCCACTTTCACGCTAGAGAACGATGTGACTGAAACCACACAAGCGACATTGAGTGTGGTGATCACCTCACCTAGCGGGATCGAATCGGCAACAAGTGCAATAGTGACTTTGAACTAAGCGCTTACCAAAGCAGCAGATACAAAAATGGCGCGTAATCGCGCCATTTTTTATTACGGTAAAGGTAGCAAAAAAGAAAACTAGGCTGTGCCGCCAACGGTAAGCTCATCCACTTTGAGTGTCGGCTGACCTACGCCCACCGGCACACTCTGACCGTCTTTACCACAAACCCCTACACCTTTATCTAATGCTAAGTCATTGCCCACCATAGAGACCTTCTGCATGGCTTCTGGACCATTTCCAATAAGCGTTGCACCCTTAATCGGTTTAGTCACCTTACCATTTTCAATTAAATAGGCTTCCGAGGTAGAAAATACAAACTTACCCGAGGTGATGTCTACTTGACCGCCACCAAAGTTAGGGGCATAAATACCGTTTTTGATAGTCGATATAATTTCATCTGGCGCATACTGCCCCCCTAGCATGTAAGTATTAGTCATACGCGGCATAGGTAAATGTGCATAAGACTCACGACGCCCGTTACCCGTTGGCTTAACACCCATTAAACGTGCATTTAACTTATCTTGCATGTAACCGGTTAGAATGCCGTCTTTAATCAATACATTGTATTGGCTCGGTGTGCCTTCATCATCGACCGACAACGACCCACGACGGTTCGCCAGTGTGCCATCATCCACAATAGTGCAACCTTCAGATGCCACTTGTTGACCCATACGCCCGCTAAAAGTAGATGCCCCTTTGCGATTAAAGTCCCCCTCTAAGCCATGGCCTACTGCCTCGTGAAGCAATACACCCGGCCAACCACTGCCCAATACCACTGGCATTTGTCCAGCAGGGGCAGCCACCGCACGCATATTCACACGTGCCATATGAATGGCTTCATCTGCAATTTTCTCGTACAGAGGGCGCCCGTCTTCTTGCGTAAGGAAATACTCATAAGCATAGCGACCACCAGCCCCTGAACTACCTCGTTCGCGACGAGCGTCTTTTTCCATCAACACAGAACAATTTAATCGAACTAAAGGGCGAATATCTGTACAGAAAGTGCCATCAGTGGCGGCGATCAATACTTCTTCATAGACGCCACTAATACTTACCACAACTTGGCTAAGTGCAGTTTCTTGCTGGCGAATATAGCTATCTACTGCACGCAATAGCGCTATTTTTTCTTCATCTTGCATACCCAAAATCGGGTTGTCAGCATGATATTTAGCGTCGACCTTTATACTTTTAAGGCCATTAACTTTATGCTTACCACCCGCGTTTGCAATATTGCGCGAGGCTGTAGCCGCTTGCATCAATGCCTCAGGGTTAATGTCATCTGAGTAAGCAAAACCGGTTTTTTCACCGCTAACGGCACGTACACCCACACCGCGTTCGACGTTATAACTGCCGTCTTTGATGATGCCATCTTCTAACACCCAGGTTTCATGCTGGCTTGCTTGAAAATACAGATCAGCAAAGTCATTATCATGTTGATAAATGGCATCTAACGCATTGGCCAGATGACCTCTGTCGAGATTAGCGGCAGTAAGCAGGTTTTGTTCAACCAGATTAGACAAGGTAACTCCTGAATTTATTATGGGAATAGACCGGCATATCCCGGCGAATTCGATTAACTATGGTTGGGTCTAGCTGGGCGTCGATCGCGCCTACCGACTGTGGTATTTCAGCTAAGGTTTCACCCCAAGGTGAAATAATACAGGAATGACCATGGGTTTGTCTCTGATTGGCGTGAATACCAGTTTGCCCCGCTGCCACTAAATAGCACTGATTTTCAATTGCCCGCGCTTTTATTAACGCCTGCCAATGGGCTTCACCGGTTTTTTGGGTAAAGGCAGCCGGCAGCGCTATTACATCCAATGCTTGGTGTTCAGCCATGGCCTGAAATAACCCAGGAAAGCGAACATCATAACAAATAGCTAAGCCTAAATGCCCAAATGGTGTGTCTTTCACACTGACCAATGTACTACCCGCTTGGGTGTACTTAGACTCACAATAGGTCTTAGTGTTATCTGCTACTTGCACATCAAACAAATGTATTTTCTGATATTCAGTCACCCGTTCACCTGCATCATTTATCAGCAAACACGACGCGGTAAATTTGTCAGGAACAGTGGTTCGAAGCGGCATGCTACCTGCCACTAACCATACGCCATATTGCTTTGCCATACGCATTAAACGCGACTGGATGGGCCCTTCGCCCAAAGCCTCAGCAATACTCAGTAAAACCTTATCGCCAGCCCCAAAGCAAGCAAAACATTCAGGCAACACCACTAAGGTGGGCTCGTTGACTGTGAGTTTAGCCAATTGCTGCTCAACATAATCGAGATTTTCTGTCACCTCAGGTGTAGACGTCATTTGTAGGGCAATAAGATTAGCCATCTGATACCTCCAGCGCTAAGCGCTCTTTGTCTATATCTTGTGGAAAACTTATATCTGTATTGTGGCCAATCGGATCGATTGCAAGCCCAGCATTAGGCGCACCAACAGGCGCAGGGTTGGTTTGTGCTGGTAAGCTAATTTCTTTACTGTCACGCTCAAGTTCTTCTAATTTAGGGTCATCTAAGGTGCCCGTTAACGAAAACTTGATATTAGAAATGACTTTAGCTGACGTGAGTACCTGATCTAATGCTAACGCTGCCAATGCCGTCGCTGGGTTAACCATGTAAGCGACGATAAGGGGTAAACTGGATGTCACTTTAGGCGCAAAGGAAATATTGTAATTCACTTCTCGGGTGTTCAAATTAGTGTAACCTTGCATGGTGATCTCACCAGCGCCACCATCCACTACCGTATCACGAGTGTCCACCGTACCCTGTGCAACCTGAAAACTCCCTTTCATTTTGTCGTAGAAAAAACCTTGAGCGAATACATCACGAAAATCTAAACGTAGTTTACGCACCAGCGACTCTAAACTAAGCAAGCTAAAAATACGTGAGCCTTTATCGGTGACCTCGGTTAAATAACCGTCACTGAGTCGCCAATCAACGTTGCCATTTAACGTCGCATAGTCGAACTCAAACGGTGCGCGCTGCCAATCTAAGTTAAATTTGGCTGAAGCTTTTGAATCTTTGATGCCTGAGTCAAAATTAAATCCCTTTAAAAATAAACCGAAGTCTGAACTACTAAACTCACCTTCTATTTTAGTGTGACTGCCGTTTTGGTTAAATAACCAATCGCCACTGGCGTACAAGAGACCATGGTCGTTATTTAAGCGCAGTGAATCAATATGCATTCCGTTTGCTGCCCGGGATAGTTTAAAGTCCACTCGACCTAAATCCTTATCCTCAAAACGACAACGCTCACATAAAAATTCAACTGGGGGTAAGGTTTCAAGCTTAGGTAAAAATTCTATCGCTTTACCTTCCTTTTTCTCCCATCCAGCTAGATCAAGGTAATCCGCAGAGATATTAATCCCCCTAGCTAACCAATCTTTATACAAGGAGACATTCGCCCTAACCTGCTTGGCGTTCACATTGATTTGCCAGCTATCACTGGTGTTTTTGGTGACCGCTTCTAAACCTGTTAGTTGCTGAGAGGCAACTGTGGCGCTATCAGCATTTAAGAAAATACGTTGAGGCTCACCGATAAAGGGCTTTTTGTCTTGCTCAGAAGGTATATCCGACTCGTCGTCAGTTAAATCATGCAGTAAAGAGGAAATAGCCTGATACCAGTTGTCTATATTCACGTAGGGGAGGTTCATCGCTACGCTAAAACCTAACCCCATAGGCATATCCAGCGCTTCGCCTATGGCCAGATGTGCCCGAGAAAACTGCATAGTTTCATAAGGCAGTACGCCATCAAATTTAACCTGCGAACCCATTTTCAAACTGACCGTTGATGCAGTCTCATCACCAGACACATCTAAACTCAGGGGTTTATTTTGATTAACAGTTTTGTTAAGTGGTTGAGGCAGCTGTGAGCCTACTCCGGTCAAGCTGGTGTACAAATTGGCTGTATAGCTAAAACCGTCTTTCGGCAACGTCAGCTTTACGTTGGTATGCCAAGGAGATACGCCGTCAACATAGCTAGCCAAACTAGGTACAAAGCGTTCCACAAGAGGTTTAATTTTCCAATCACCCTTTAAATCGATGTTGGCTAGATAACCCTCGTTACGTTGGCGTCCCCTAAAATCAACTTCGATCGGCTGGTTGAAAAGTTGCGCTTGCAGGCCACTCATATCAACCACTTCGTTACTAAACGCCACTTGCCCCTTTGCGTGCTGCAAATGCATATCAACCCGTGGCACATAAACTTGATTGTCTGCTAAATGCACCACCCCACTTGCTACTACGTCATTGCCTGATAAAGGAATGACGAGATTCAAATCTACGTTAAGTGCATCACTGACCTGTACTTCATCCAGCACCTTCCCTAAGCTATCCGCCAAGCTGCTGCTTTTCATTAACCTGTTCACTTGCGCACCTAGAGCGGCACCCTTAGCGTCTATGCTAAGCACAGCCCCAGCAGCTAAAGTCGGGATGTCCGCTGATAAATCAGACAAATTAACATCGAGTAATTTACCTGAGTGGGCTTGCATGAACAGACCTTGGTTTTCAAACAATAAATCAATTTCCAACTCGCTGAGTTGCGGCCAATCAGAGGCAAATTCAAACTGTGCGTCTTCAACCCCAACTGAAATTTGAAACACCCCTTGGTTACTTGCAAAGGGGAACTGATCTAACTGTCCGTTCCAGAGAATATTGACTCCTTTAACCTGACCGCCTTTGAGGGCTCTTTGCAAATACCCTTTGGTATCTTTGCCCATCAGGTCTCCAGGAAAGAGCGTATTCACGTGCGCTACATCTAACTCGCCTATGGTGCCATTAAGGGCAAGAAATCCGGTTTTAGTGTTGTAGCGCATATGCTGAGCTATGTTTAACCAGTCACTTTTCAATGCTATTTGAGGTGCATATATTTCGACCCCTTGTGCAAGAGATTGAATATACATATCAACATTGACAGTTTGAAACTCAATATTTCGATCAACTATGCTGTCGACTTTCCACTGGGAATTGCGGCCACTAATTTGCACCCGGCCTTGATCATTGTGCCAGTTTACATTCAGCTCAAGGTTATCCACACCCGGTATGTTTGCACTTTGTTGCCAGCCAATATGGCTCACATTGACTTGGGCATAGGTATCGGTTTTATCGAATTGGATATTGAGTTTGTTCAATGTGGCGCGTGGGGCAAGCCCTTGTAGCACATTGAAATCAACGGGGTTTAACGCCAGTGGTAAAAGCGGTGTGATCGCAGATAAATCAACACGGTCGGCATTTTGTATATGCACCTGTCCTTTATGATTTATTTCACCATACCAGTTGGACGTTTGCGAGCGGTCGTTAGCCTGTAAGCCAAGATCGTACAAGTTGAATATCCAACCGTCTTTGCTTGGCTCAGCATTAAGTTGGCCACCTAAAATAGCCGCCGTGATTTGTGCATCTTCTTTTTGCCACACAAACCGACTGTCGGCTAAATCCAGTTGGGCATTTTTAATATCACCGTCTTCAATACTTGCCCACACCACAAAGTTTCCACGGCTTTCGACTAATTCATACCGTGTCTCCAACCACTGATTAATCCATGGCGACAGCTCTACTTCATGTGCTTTGGCATAAAAAGTGCCGTTTAACGAATCTTTGTCACCGCGCAGATCCAAGGTAAAAGACGCAGAGTTACTGGCTAGCTCTTCTACCTGCAGTTCGCCTACTCCTTGGTGATGACGCCCCTTGTTACTCCACAGTAATTGGTTAACTAACACTACTTGTTGATCATGGGAGGTCGTGATTTCGAACTGGCTGTTACTCACCGAAAAAGATTGCAACTGCTCTAAAAACAACTGCTTTAAAGCTGAAACAACAGGAAAGTCGCTGCCCTCTCGATTCATTAATGTCAAATCGACTTTCAGGTTCAGGCCATTTAAATCAAAGCGTTGTGAGCGAATTTGACGCGCCAACACCGAATCCCAAAAATCCAGCTCAATGACGGTTTTGTCGATATCTAAACTAAGAGGGGATTGGGAATTTTGTACCAGCTGCAAGTCTTCAAGAACAATTGCAGGCCCCGCACCTTTCCATTGAGCGGTGATGTTACCAATGTTAATTTCAACACCATACTGGCTCTCAACCCATTGCTCTATTCGATGTTTGTGCCCATCCATGTAGGGCAAGGTGTAGCGCACAACACTGATTGCCACAGCCACCAGCACCAATATAATAGCGGCGCAAGACCATAGTTTTTTGATAATGTAAGCGGCATAATAAGAGCCTGACTTCACATCATTACCACATCGTATTTATCTTGGTTATAAAGCAACTCGGTATGTACCTTTATTTGTTTCGACACAAACACTTCTAGTTCAGCCAACATATGTGATTCTTCACCTAGTAGGGCTTCAACCACAGACGGCGCGGCGTACACCACAAATTTGTCTGCGTCATAGGCGCGATTGACCCGCACAATTTCACGCATAATTTCGAAACACACAGTTTCGACGGTTTTCACTGTGCCTCGGCCCTTACATACAGGACACTCGCCGCACAGAATATGTTCCAAGCTTTCTCGCGTTCTTTTGCGGGTCATTTCAATCAAACCAAGTGCAGTGAAGCCATGTATATTGATTTTAGCGCGATCTTTACTGGTTGCACTTTCTAAAGAGTGGATAACGCGTCTCTGGTGATCCGAGTCAGCCATATCAATAAAATCAATTAAAATCATACCTCCAAGGTTGCGTAAACGAAGCTGACGAGCAATCGCTGATGTGGCTTCAATATTCGTATTGAAAATAGTTTCTTCTAAATTTCGATGGCCCACAAAGGCACCTGTATTGATATCGATTGTGGTCATGGCTTCGGTCTGATCAATGATAATGTAGCCACCGGATTTTAAGTCGACTCGACGTTCAAGTGAGCGCTGAGATTCGTTCTCTACATCATAGAGGTCAAAAATAGGTCGATCGCCTGGGTAATACTCTAATAAGCGATGTAATTCAGGTACATATTCTCGGGTAAACTGCTGTAATTCGTGAAAAGACAGTTTTGAATCGATGCGAATGCGGTCCAGCTCAGTGCCCACAAAGTCGCGTAATACGCGGCGCGCTAGGGGTAGATCTTCGTACAATATGTGGGTTTTTTTCTTCATTCGTGAACGGATCTTTTCCCACAAACGTCTCAAAAAATCGGCGTCTTGGCGCAACTCCTGGGCCTTCACACCCTCTGCAGCAGTGCGCAGGATAAAACCACCATTTTCACTGCAGTACTCTTGCACCAAACTTTTCAAACGCTCACGCTCAGCCTCATCTTCTATTCGCTGAGATACCCCCACATGTTCGACACTGGGCATAAACACTAAGTAACGCGATGGGATGGTAATATCTGTGGTTAAACGCGCGCCTTTAGTGCCAATTTGGTCTTTGACCACTTGTACTACTATGTTTTGACCATCACGGACTAACTCACGAATATCGCGCTTCTCCAAGTGGCTAGACGACACTTCGTCTTCCACTTCACTGTGAATCGCAATATCAGAAGCATGTAAAAATGCGGCTTTATCCAAACCTATGTCAACAAACGCAGCTTGCATGCCAGGTAAAACTCGACTGACCTTTCCGCGATATATATTGCCGACTAAGCCTCGTTTGGTGTGACGCTCGATATGGACCTCTTGTAAAATGCCATTTTCGATCAGCGCTACTCGTGACTCTGAGGGGGTAACATTAATTAATAGTTCAGCACTCATGGGCTTGGCTCATCCGAGAAAGTAATTGATTCGTTTCGTATAAAGGTAACCCGACTACGGCGCTATAACTACCTTTTATATGGGTCACAAATTTGCCGCCTATGCCTTGAATGGCGTAACTGCCAGCTTTATCTTGTGGCTCACCAGTTTGCCAGTAAGCTTCTATCTGAGACGGGCTTAAAGCACAAAAAGTCACATCGGTCTTAACCAGAATAGTCTCGAAGCGTTGCCCTGAAGTAACGGTGACCGCGGTTAGCACCTGATGTTGCTGCCCTGAAAGTAAATTTAGCATAGCATTAGCATCATCGAAGTCTTTAGGTTTACCTAAAACTTGTTCGTTTATTACCACAACCGTATCGGCACCTAAAACGAGTCGGCTCCCAGCAATATTGGCACTCGCATGCCAACCAGCTAGGGCTTTTTGTTGTGCTAGACGCTGCACATAGTTTTCAGGTGTTTCGCTCGGAAGTATCGATTCGTCAATATCCGCGCTTAACGTGGTAAATGGGATACCGATTTGACCAAGTAACTCAGCTCGACGGGGTGACTGAGAAGCTAAAATAAGCATAATTGATGTCTGGTGGGGCTCAGCTCAAACGAAACTGACGACGAACCCGACGTAATAACCAAAATATCCATGGCCAAATTACCATAGAGGTAATTACCGGCCACATGTATGTAAGCATAAAGTAGATGTCAGTTAATAAATGCATTAACCAAAAGACCACTAAATTGTATAACGCGCATAAAATGCCGATGACGATAGCTTGCTGCCAAACTGAATAATTTCGCAAACGCTGATAATTAGCCGCCAGCACAAATACGCTTAAACTCATAGCGAAACTGTGCACACCTATACTGGTGCCTAGCAATAAGTCGAGTACCAAGCCGACAATGAAGGCGACCCCAACATTCACGCGCTCTGGCAAAGCAAGCGTCCAGTAGCCGAGCACCAGAAAGACCCAATCAGGGCGATACTGTTCTACTATGCTGGGCATCGGCATAATTTGTAACACCAGGGCCACGATAATACTCAGACCGATAGTATTGTTTCTTAGTTTCATTGTTCTACTTCCGGAACAGTTTGCTCAGGCCCCACCAGATTATTTGGCCATAGCAAAAGCAAATACTTTAGCCTGTCCAACAATGCCACTGGTTCAGCATTAATCTGAGCAAAAGGGCGGCCTTCATCACGCACAATAGAAGTAATTCTGGCTACCGGGTAGCCTTCAGGAAACACATTGCCCAACCCTGAAGAAAGCAGCAAATCGCCTTCTTTCACATCTGCGCTGTGAGGGACATGTTGGATAATCAAATCATTCAAACTCCCTGAGCCAGATACCACCATACGTATATTATTTCGCGCCACGCGCACTGGAATAGCATGGGTTACATCAGAAATCAGTAATACCCGACTGTTGGTCGAACCAACTTGCATAATTTGCCCAACAATTCCTTTATCATCGATAACGGGTTGGCCTTCATACACACCTTGGATCGCACCACGGTCAATCACTATTTGATGACTATAAGGGTTGTTGTCTACCGCCATTAACTCCGCCACTTCTTTGCGAATATCGCCACGCACAGGCGTATTCAAAAGTCGCCGTAGACGATCGTTTTCCTCTTGCAGCAAAACAAAACGCTGTAATTTGCCATTAAGTATCACGGCATTGTGTTGTAGTTCGGCATTTTCTTCGAGTAGTTGTTGATGCGAGACCAAACGACTCGCACTGGCATTGAGCATTTCGCTAGGTAGGTTGGCTAAATATTGAATGGGGCTTACCACAGAATTAAAATAGACTCGGGTAGTGGCAAAACCGTCAAATACGTGATCGAACACAATTAACCCCACTGACAGCGCTAGGGCAAAAACCAGTTTAATGTGTAACGACGGACCACGCAGAAAAATCGAGTTCATATGAAATGTAAAAGCGGCTACCGCCGCTTTTTAATATCCTTTACTAGGGGTTACTCGTAGCTAAATAAATCGCCACCGTGCAAATCGATCATCTCGAATGCTTTACCACCACCTCGTGCAACACAGGTTAAAGGATCATCAGCAATCACCACTGGAATGCCCGTTTCTTCCATGAGTAAACGATCTAAGTCTTTTAATAACGCCCCACCGCCGGTTAACACCATGCCGCGTTCTGAAATATCAGAGGCTAGTTCAGGTGGTGATTGCTCAAGGGCAACCATTACCGCTGATACAATGCCGCTTAACGGCTCTTGTAAGGCTTCTAAGATTTCGTTGCTGTTCAAAGTAAATCCGCGAGGGACACCTTCAGCTAAGTTACGACCACGCACTTCTATTTCTTTTACTTCTTCGCCAGGGTAAGCCGCGCCAATCTCGTGCTTAATACGTTCAGCCGTCGCTTCACCAATAAGCGAACCAAAATTACGGCGAATATAGCTGATAATGGCTTCATCAAATTTGTCACCACCGATACGAACCGAGGAAGAATAGACGATACCGTTTAACGAGATAATCGCGACTTCAGTCGTACCCCCACCGATATCGACCACCATAGAGCCCGTTGCTTCTGATACTGGCAAACCGGCGCCGATCGCTGCGGCCATAGGCTCATCAATAAGGTACACCTCACGAGCACCCGCGCCTAATGCAGATTCACGAATAGCACGACGCTCCACCTGAGTAGAACCACAAGGTACACAAACTAATACCCGAGGACTCGGACGAAGAAAATTGTTGTCATGTACTTGTTTGATAAAATGCTGAAGCATTTTTTCAGTCACATAAAAGTCAGCAATAACACCGTCTTTCATGGGTCGTATGGCTTTAATGTTGCCAGGAGTACGCCCCAACATCCGCTTTGCTTCACCACCGACAGCCGCCACACTTTTAGGACCGCCAGCACGCTCTTGCCTAATGGCAACAACGGAAGGCTCATTTAGTACAATTCCCTGATCCTTTATATAGATAAGCGTATTTGCTGTACCGAGGTCAATAGATAAGTCGTTGGAAAACATTCCTCGAAGCTTTTTGAACATTGAAAAACCGCAACCTGTTTGATATGAGAGATAATCCGCTAACTTTACCAATGCCCCTCGTCTTGGGCAAGTAAACACCTCATTTGACGTGATAAAAAATGTAGAAACCTTAGATTATTTGAGGTTTCACTAACAAATTTTTATCAAGACCCCAAAAAAGAACAAAAGCGGATGTTTTGTGATGTTAATTTGATCTCACTCAGACAGTACATTTAACAAAAAGTGCCCAGACGAATACAATTTAAATAATCATGCATTTAGACCATTAATTAAACACTTCACGCCAATGAATAATACGGTCATTTCCTCGATACAGACCGAAAGTCAAGATCGAGGATGGGCCATCTATACTGCTAGCTCCAGGGCAGAGCGTTAGGTCAGAACAGATATAACCGTCATTGTTCCAATCAAAGTTCAAGTATTGTGCCCAAGTTGGGTTACTGGCGCTTGGATCTAATGACACTTCCACTGCACCCGCTACGCCTGGGCCATTTCCTGAGGCAGTGCCAGTTAAAGCAAAATTATTATTCCCTAAAATTTCTCCTCCAAACAAAGTACCACTACTGGTTATTGGATCAATTTGTCCGGTGATGTCATTTCCTCCTTGGGTGCTTAACACAATTTGCCCAGCACTTTCAGTTAAATCGATAGGCGTACAGTTGTCTTCTTGGTTTAGCTGCCAACGACCATTGAGGTAATGCTCAGCACGAACCGGGGTAACTAAAAAGTCTGTCTCAGGTCCAAAGTTGGGCTCAAGGGATAGTCGGCCGTGACGCACATTCACGTTAGTACCTGTGATATTGCTGCCAGTTTCATCATTAATGCTAAAATCTTCACATCCCGATATAGGATAATTACTTTGATAACACACATTATTATCGGCCGTTAAAAATGTAGCCAAAAAGCGCATATCCACTGCTGCCGCGAAAGGCTCAATTAAAGGGTAGGCAGTAAAATCTGTGGCTACTTTTTCATAAACAAATGTTGCGTCTGGCACCTCAACCAAAGTGATTCCATTAAAAGCGGTTGGCGCGGTGACCTGTGCAGGCGCTCCACTTGTGATGCGGGTAACAATTGGGCTTGATGTAGCATGAATCGATGCATCATCAATTGTCACCCCATCTGTTGTGTCAGGGTTATATCGCCAGTATCCGTTAATATAATTTCTGGTCACATCACCCTGAGCATTCATTGCCACCAGCTCAACTTGGGTAGAAGGCGAAAATGTCACCTGCTGCCCCATATAACTAAAATTACCGCACTGATTTACAAGCTCAGGAGCCGTCAAGATTTGCACGTCAAAGTACGCGGGAATAAATTCTCCTAGAGTAAGCGTGCTGTCAGTGCTAATTGTACTTATTGGGTTATTGTTATCAGGTAAATAGTTGGCGTCTTGTACATCCAGACGAATGACACCGACTTCGCTGTAATTGGCTTGGTAATTGTACTGTCCACCCACAAAGTTCAGACTTGGCGTATTAGCGAATTGCTTTGTTTGACGCGTTACAACCCCCGCAGCGTCACCATAGATAAATATGCCATCTGCACCCGCTGCTTCATATGGCAGCATTCGTTCTGCTGCTACTTGTAGCTGCCCTGGTTGATAATTCTTTAACGGAGTATTCCCTACAGCGCCCAAAGCGGAAATAGTAAAGGTAAATTCCTCTCCGGCGGGGTACACGTCTGAGTCGACGCTAGAAGGGTAAACGCTAAAGTTATTGTCTGTGTACATCAAGGCTGCTGGTGCCACTGATAATTGCAGATGAGCAGGAACAACATCCACACTCGTTGTCCCAGAAGTGATAATTACACCGTTTATTTGTGCTTCTGCCCGCAGTCCCACACGCCCAGCATCGGCGTAATTAAGGGCAGCCAAAGATGCAATACCATTGGCATCAAAGGTTAGCCTAACGCTACCTGTGGACTCACCACTCGGGTTAGTACTGGTATCAATACCGCTAAAGTTAGTTTCACAGCGGTTTGGCGAAGTACAGTTGACTCCAAGCGTAATCTCTTGCTGTCCCTGCAACAGTGCTTGGCAGACGCCATCGGTATTTCGCACAGCCCTTAAATTAGCGCCACTAAAATTGCGCTCTGCTACTTGGTCAGGTAAAAATTTGTCAGCCACATCAGCGCCAACAAACTCAAAGGCCGCGTCTACAAATGTCATGTTGCAATCTTGCGCTCCAGAACCAGTATTCAGGCAACGCAGCGGCACATCAGGAGTGGCAGAAGACTTGCCAAAATTAAAGGTGGTTGGGTCAAGCACACTAAGAGGTGTATTTTCGAGTGAGCCTGTAAACACCAAAGGATTACCCGCCCCCCAAGTACCTGGCGTAATACTCACAGAACTTTGCTCTGTATATAACTCGCTACAGCTTTCATTAGCGCATGCTTTGATTGTGACCGTTTCAGCTTCACAGGTTAAGCCCTGACCGTCATGTTCAATTTGATAGTGACTTATCGCCTGACAGGTGCTCACACGCCCCATGTCGGTATTAATTTGACTACTGCTTTGCACAAACGCATTTAAGCGTACATTATCAAATTGGCCGTTGGCCGAATTTCGGCTCATATTGGTTACAATATAGCTTGTTCGGTTATCGCCTATGTATAAACTATTGAACTGAGCAATACCACTATTCAAATTTAAGCTGTTGGAACGCCCAGCTTCTCTACCGTTTACATAAATAACCGCGGTTTTGGCGGCATAATCATAGCTAACAGCGATATGTACCCATTGCTGTGCAGCGAAATTGAGCCCACTGGCAACCACTTCTGCATCACGATCATTGAGATCCTCAAGTCCAAAGTACAAACGCGAAGAACGCAAGCTAAGATAAAAATACTTAGAATTGGTATTACCTATATTTGTAGAAGCATCAAATAACTGCCGACTAGTACCACTAGACCACGCTTCGTTACTGCGATACCAAAATGAAATCGTTCCAGCGGCGCCCATGTCATCAGGGGCGATACCAGTATTAATAGCATTGATACTATTAGCCGAGTTATTAAAAGGGATATCGGTAAAGCGACAAGAAATCTGTTCAGTAGACAAGACGGACGTTATATTCCCTACTGGCGACGCATGTCGCGCGTTATCAGTACTATCTAAGATACTTTGATTGCCGTCAAATTCAGCTTGCTCAAACTCATACACAGCATAGGGTTCCACCTGACAGGGAGACACATTGTTCAAGTCGGTGTTGACCTGATCACTACTTTGACTGTAATCATAAATACGTAAGTCATCAAATTCTCCATTTGCTGAGTTTTCAGTCATATTAAGAATTTTATAGCGGCTACGATTATCGCCCACATACAAGGTATCGAAAACCGGTGCCTGCCCATTCAGGCCTAGGTTGTTGGTTTGTGCCCGTTGCCGACCATTAATAAAAATTGCCGCGCTGTCTTTGCTGTAATCATAACTCACTGCGACATGCACCCATTCTTGGGCCGCAAAACTCAAACCAGACACCCGTAATGCGCCATCTGCGTCAGTGCTGTCTTCTAAACCAAAGTCTAAATTTCCTGAGCCTAAGCTTAAATAGAAAAAGCGTGAGTCACCGTTACTGCCTAACCAAGTGGACGCATCAAAAAGCTGGCGCCGAGTGCCGCTTTGCCATGACTGATTGCTGCGATACCAAAAGGAAATCGTTCCTTTTTCACCGATATCACTATCAACACGGAGTCCAGTGTCAATCGCAGAGCTCACATCTGAGCGGGTATTGTTAGGTACGCTCATGACCTGACAAGATTTTTGCTCACTGGGATACTGAGGAAAAATATCCCCCACAGGTGAACCGTCATAACCCGAAGAAGACGAATCCGTAATGCTGCCATTGCCAGACCAACTGGGCTGCTCAAATTGATAAAAGGCGAGTGGCGGCCCTTCACATATTTCTTCTTCTGTTGCCGTAACTTCAAGGTCATCCATGTAAAAACCGGCAACAGAATTCGAACCGCTAACTTCGAAGCCAATAGCCACGTTACTACCAATAAAATTCGAAATATCAAAACTTTCAGAATTGGCCGAGGTTTGAGTCGAAGAGACGCTGTAGTTCTTTAAATTGTGCCAGGACTGTCCACCATTAGTGGAGATTCCCAATCGCACAGTGGAGCTACCTGTAATATAGCCAGTGCGATAATTGAAGGTCAGTTGAGCGCTAACCGCATCAGATAAATCCAGCGTTCGATACAAAAAACGTCCGGAATAACTTCGAGGGCCCGAGCTAGAAATGATCCCCAAGCGCATGCAGTTGCCATTCGTGCACAATGTGTTGGTAACGCGCAATACGCCTTGAGAAACACCATCATTTTCGTTCACTTCACGCCAGTTTGATGTCCAATTTCGGGCGCCAGTACTATTGGCGTAACTCGCTTGAGGAAAATGATCGCCAATAGTAAATGTTTCTGCGTTACAACTGTTTCTAGTGATTTGTCGCCAAGTAGCAGAGAAGCCTCTGCCTGTATTACTTTGACCTGAATTATGAACGATAAACATCGCTCCAGAAGTCGAGGTTATGCTGTCAGGGATATTGCTACCACTGTACTGACCTAAACGCGGAGAACTGGCATCAGAACCATCATAAACGGTAAGCGTATCTCCGCTTCGGTATTGGAAATCGGTAAAAGAAAGCACAATGTTACCACTGCTTGCGGGTCGGATTAAAAACCCGCAATTTTCAAGGTTGGCGTAATTTCGATTTTCACCACCTGAATCAGTGACATCACCAACGGCCTCTTCACTAAGTAAATCTGTGCACATAGTATTTGCCAGCGTAGAGACCGGAAATAGAGTAACGAGGAGAAAAATGACAGATATAAACGAAGTTTTCATCGTTTGAGCCTAGTCCACTGATACACGGGTAACGGATTGCATTTCATACCTAAGTACATATTTACTGTATCCCTTCAACAGATACGTTACGACTTACCACTGTGTCCCCTGCGATACAGGAGCCTTGGGCGGTAATGCGAAAATACTGGTACAGATCCCCACTGTCGTCCACAGACACAACATCGCAGGCACTTGTGTAATGACAATTGCTTAGGCCAGGAGTGTTGGTAAAAGTGAAATTGTAATTCGCAGGGCAGTTGCTCGCACCAGACAGTGGAAAGGCACCGCTAACCGCTCGCTCTACACCGCTACGCGCTGCATTTAACGCTCGCTGGCCATACACTTCGCTGACAACACTATCGGCCGATGCAGCGAACATTGTCAGCATCGTTGACGCCAAAATAGCCAGCACAATAATGATAAATAAGGCAATCACCAACATACTACCACGCTGTTTTTGGCGGGAGTGGAATTGCGTCAGAGGATGCAGCTTATGGGACATTGGGCACATGGATATCACTGCTAAGGTTAATGGTTTCTTCGTTGAGCTCAAAGGCGAGCAGAATCTGAATGAGGCTATTTCGATTCAACGTCGCATTTTGTATGGTAAATGGAAGTTGCGCAGAAACGGATAGATCGTTAACGATGTTTTGCGCCATTAGCGCTCCGCCTGCCCCGAAGACTGTTTGAGTTTGGCCGATAGCCCCTTGGTGCCTAAAGATACTGCCACCGCGAACGCAGTAGCTCACCGCATTACGCACTATATATAGTCTAGACGCTGGGGAGATGTCCGCAAAAGCACCATCGACTGTTAAAGTCGCTAAATGCTCAGGGCTGTCATTGCTACTGCAGTTTCCGTCTCCACTGTCAGTACAGGATAAAATGGTACGCCGCTTTTGCCGACCAACATCAAATACGTCATCACTGTCCGTGGGGTAAACAATTGCCATATCACCACTAGCCAATGAGAATTGACCATTTATATCACCTAGCTCGACAGTATTGACCGTACGCTCAGTGGAAGGCTCGATTGGCAAACGCGTGTAATACGTCGCCCATGCGGTAGGAACAAACTCGATACATTGGCTACCATTTGCTTGCGCGACTCGAGCACTGTTAGGCACTGCACTGCGTAATTCTCGGTTTAAGCGCTCTAACACAAAACGGCTCTGGCTTAATAGTTCATCACGCTCACTCACATCATTAAATATCTGTACTCCAGAACGAATAAAGCTAGTGACACCAATAGACACCACACCTAAAACGATAATGACAGTGATAAGCTCTACTAGGGTAAAACCTTTATGTTGATGGAAAGACACGTGCTTGCTCATCAGTAGTTATACCGGTAAGTCGAAAATACGATGTCTTCGTTATTCGGGGTCGTTACATTCACTGTGATAAGCTTTGCCAGTCCTACAGCGTTGTCATTTATGCCATTTAAATCGGCATCATAAAAAACCGACACTGTCGCTCGAAAGCCTTGATATAGATTGCGCCCATTAATACCTATGGTGCCGCCCGTGGCGCTGAGTATGTTGCCATCACGCTCGTCTAATCCATGAAAATCATCTACATCATTGTATGCGCCACGACCTTCTCCGTCCGGTCCTAACGCACTCGGTAAGGTGCATGCTGGTGCTGATGCATCACCGCAACGTACACTGCTATTACGGCTTGAGTTCTCATCAAAAGACTTACCGCTAATTTCATTTAGTAAGGATTGCCCTAACTCTGTCGCTCTCACTTGAAAAATAGGATCAATACTACGTGTTGCTTGAGGAACGATCATGCTAACGAAAAACGTCATGGCGATTGCAAACACTAACATACCGATCACCAGTTCAATTAAGGTAAATCCGGCATTTTTCCTTAACGTCACGGTTGGTCTGTTAACATTCATGAATGTACCCTTCACTTTCGACGCAGATAGCCGGCGACTGACTTCCCTGAAAGGTAATACGACACTCAGTCTGGCAACTTCCCACATTGGTTGAAGGGCGACCAAAACTATCAAATGCCATTAAATTGAACGCCCCATTCCCTGTGTCTAGGGTAGTCATACTAATACCATCAGCGGCAATTTCACCGTTGCTGGTTCGCAGAAACTCTGGTGTGGTGAAATTAATACTGTTTGCGCAAGATGCAGTACGCTCAGCTTGGGTGTTGTTGCGATAACTCAGCGTTGGTGGGCCAAAAGCCGGATTCGATGTATTGAAGTTTATTTGGAAACAATAACCGTTTCGCGTGTCCTGCATCGCGCGTTGTTGCATTGCGCGTAACGCTGATAATAAACGCGATTGGTAGCTGTATTCAGCATAGCCAGTACTATCAAAGCGGCTCGCAGCAGAAACAGCGAGAATACCGATAATAAGGATCACCACTATTAGCTCTATAAGGGTGAAACCACGCTGCGCAGCATTCACGGGGAATGTGTTTTTGCCGCCCAACGTATTCATTCATTTTACTCCAAACAGGAAACCGGGAAAGAAAAGCCAAATTAAATTTGGCTTGTCACTATCACTTTTCCGGCTTAACCAGCTTAACAGCCAGTAGTAATGCTGCCGATCGTAGGTTCTTCACCTTCAGCTGTCGCCGCTTCATTATGAATGTAGTAGGCATAACACGCTCCAGCGTTAGTTGTACCATTTGGATAAACAATTAACGCCACGTTACTTTGAGTTGGCAGAGTCGTGAAGCCATCTGCAGTAAGGTCCGCATTTATATTCTGAGACTCATCAACACAAAACTCAGACGTACAAGCGCCGCCGGTTAATACTTCAATATTAGCGTCGAGCATATTAACCCATGCAAGATCCCAGTCATGGCGAGCATATCCGAAATCAGTTTGCACGGTTTGGCTATTCTTCAACGTTAGCGTGCCGTTAGCGGATGCATTTGTCCCATCAAGTAGAGATTTAGCATGAATAATGTCGCTGGCTGACTGCATAGCACCTTCCATCCCTTTTACAACAGATGCGCGAGCATCACCTTGAATATCTAAGAACTTAGGTGCTGCAGTGACCGCCAAAATACCTAAAATAACGATAACTATGATTAATTCAATAAGGGTAAAACCACCCTGTTGTTTACTGTTTTGCATGATGTTACTCCAATTTGCTAAATAGCATTTTTAAACTGTGTAAAGTTATACCAGCTGCGTTTAGCATCAGCTATTAGCAAATGGTAGCGTGTCAAATTATTGACTAATTATTACTAAAAACAATTACTTGCCCGATTCTTGGATCGTATATAAAGCCATTCCCTGCGGTATTGTCAACAGGCTCATTGGTATCGTTTTTTATAGTCTGGGTTAAATAGTAATAACAAAGATCATTTCCCCCAGAGCCGTTTCCCTCGCTCTGACGAGTAAAATAGCGGTGCTCATCAAACGGGCGATTGTTCCAATCAGAAGAGATTGTTGGCGCACTTTGCATGATTAAGTTAAAAATACTTTCACAATCTAGCAAACTTACTTGTGTATCTTCGGTACTGCTGTCTGTATCAAGCTGTCCTGTCGGGTAGCCAGTGTCTTGATCGACGCCAATTCGAATATTATCCATCGTCACAAAACTTAAATTTGTGGCAAAATTCTCCTTTGGCCGCCCTTCAATTTCCCATTGAGCTCGCACCAAGCCTACGCCTGTTGCAAATCCACCTGCGACCCCTTCAACTGTGGCATCTTCCGCTTCTTCGGTCACATCCAGTAAGCGCGGTAAAGCAGTGGCGGCTAACAGGCCTAAAATAACCACAACGATGACCAATTCGATTAAGGTAAAACCTTGTTGGCGTTGAGCGCGCTCCACTGAAAAGGCGTGTTTTTGTGATTTTGCTAATTTCATCATCTTTCTCTACCCATTCGGTTAACTTATAATTTTGGAAACCTGTCCCGTATACACTTTATATTCAAAATAAGGCCCAGTTGATAACCTGTATCGGCAAATCGATGCTAGAGCGTTATCACTAATCTGCACCCCATCATAAAATTCGGCATACATTTTAAATCCTTCTACTTCTAAATCTGTGTTTAGTACATCGCGCCATAAATCGGCACAACCTTTACTTGTTGGCGTTAGCCTAGGCCAGCCTAAATGACTCATATTAAGTGGATGACGGCCGATTTCGTTCCCCTGTGCATCATAGTTAACGAGTAAAATACTACTCGGCCTTCCTTCATTTTGCCATTGCCAATGAGCATTCAATGTACTCTTGGTGAACTGTTCCACTAAGGTTTGCAAAGCGACTTTGCGAATACTCGGACTACTGTCATTGAAATAGACGATAAAGCCCAATATGAGTGAGGTAAACACAACCACCACCACTAAATTACTAAATAGGGTGCGTTCACGTTCGTCACTGGCTTCATTTCTACGCATAAATTAACCCTGTATCGCCCCCATCATATTCCACATTGGAGTGAAGATACCCAGCGCAAGTACCAGAACCATAGCTGCCACCACCATAATAAGCAGCGGCTCTATTTTTGAGGTCAGACTCTTTAAGTCGTAATCCACCTCACGCTCGTAAAACTCAGCAGCCTCACCAAGCAATTCATCCACCCTGCCAGTTTCTTCACCGACATTAATCATTTGCAATACCAATGGGGTGAACATTTTACTAGAGTTAGCGACCCGAGATAGGCTTTCCCCTTTCTCAATATTTTTGCGCATCTGTATAATTTTGTCGGCCATAAAAGCGTTGCTCACTGCGTCAGAGACTAAGTTGAGCGCCGCAGTTAACGGGACGCCAGAACGCAGCATCATGGAAAAGCTTCGAGCGAAGCGGCTTAATAGAGTTCGTTCAAAAATCCCGCCAACAATCGGTAACCGAAGTTTGGCTTTATCCCAATTAAAACGCCCTTTCGCAGTATTGATATAACGAGATATCAAGAAGATTGCTAAGACAATGCCCACCAGCATATAAGGCCATTTAGTAATGAAAAAATCTGATGTGGCAAGCAATATACGCGTCATTAGGGGCAACTCAGCACCAAAGCTGGTAAACATATTGGCAAATACAGGGATCACAAATATATTCATGATCACTAGCGCAGCCACAACGGCCAAGATAACGAATGTGGGGTAGCGGGTAGCCGCTTTAATTTGTTTGCGCGTTTCTTGCTCACGTTCCATATAATCAGACAACTGCAAAAACGCTTCGTCTAGTCGACCAGTGTTTTCCCCTACGTGCACAATACTAACGAACAATTGGCCGAACACTTTGTTGTGTCTATGCAGTGCTGAAGACAAAGTGCGACCCCGCTCTAGTTGGTCGCACACATCATTTAAAATCTGTGTCATGCGCTCACTACTAGATGTTTCGGCTAACCCCTTAACCGATCGAATAATAGGGATGCCAGATTTGGTAAGTGAGTACATTTGACGAGAAAAAATAACCAAATCTTCGAGTTTTATTTTTGGTGTAAACAAAGATACATTCAAAGAGGCGCCCGCAGTTCCTTTAGCCTCTTTTATTTCAATAGGCGTAAATTGTCGGCCAAGTAATATTTGCGCCACACTTGAGGCGTCATTCGCTTCTATATTACCTGCGGTTAGCTCACCGCTGGCATTTCTCGCCTTATAGGTAAAGTTAGCCATGGCCGTTATCCGAACTGTCGTCTTTTGGCTCTAATTCGAAAGAAAAGCCATCGCTTGACGATGCCGGTTTCTCTTTATTTTCACTGGATTCAAAGGTATCTATAGCGTCGGTGTTCGTTTCTGCGCTACCAGCATCAATTTGCCCTACTGGCACTTCGGATTCAGGTGCTTCTTTTTGTTCATCAGCCACCATTTCAATCAATTTCAGTACTTCTTCAACCGTGGTGATCCCCATTTTTGCATAGGTTAATGCCACTTTTGCTAAAGGAATAAAACCAGGGCTATGCTGAGCAGCTTGTCCAAATTGAATAGAATCATTGGATTTCAATGCATTCATCATGCTTTCAGTCATTTCTAACAACTCAAACACACCCACGCGACCACGATAACCAGTGTGATTACATGTTTGACAGCCTCGACCACGCCTAAACGTGACATTGGCCACTTGAGGGTCGATATTTTTTAACCACACCCCCTCTTCGGGCGACGGCTGATGTGGCTCGCTGCAGCTTTCGCAGACTTTTCGCACCAATCGTTGTGCAATAACAGCCCGCAGTGAACTGGCAACCAAATAACCTGGAGCGCCCATATCGAGTAAACGCACAGCACTGCTGATGGCGTCATTGGTGTGTAAAGTGGATAAGACTAAGTGACCGGTTAATGCACCTCTAAGGCCTATTTCAGCGGTTTCTTGGTCACGCATTTCCCCGACCATAATAATATCGGGATCTTGCCGTAAGGTGGTACGCAGTACATTGGAGAAATTCAGACCAATTTTACTGTTGGTTTGTACTTGATTGATCCGAGGTAATCGATATTCCACAGGATCTTCAACCGTAATGATTTTGGCAGAAGGTTGATTAAGCTCACTTAATGCCCCGTACAAGGTGGTTGTTTTACCCGACCCAGTAGGGCCCGTGACAAGGATCATCCCATGAGGACGCTTCAACAGGACTCTGAAACGCTTAAGTAGCGGCCCGGGCATACCCGTTTGGTCAAGCGATAACACACCCGCTGATTGGTCAAGTAGTCGCATAACCACTGACTCACCGTTTTGCACCGGCATGGTAGAAACACGTACATCAATCGAGTGGCCCTTAATGCGCATGTTAGTGCGACCATCTTGTGGTAAGCGCTTTTCTGAAATATCAAGTCCAGACATCAGCTTCAAACGCAATACCAAGGCCGAGGCAATATTCTTTTCTTTTATGACATTTTCTTGTAGCACGCCATCAACCCGCAGGCGAATGCGCAGCAATTCGTTGTCAGGCTCTATGTGTATATCTGACGCTTTGGTTTGTAGAGCATCTTCAAAAATAGATTGTAATAAGCGAGCAACGGCGGTGTCTTGTTCATCATCCACCCCGGTATCAAAATCAAATTCATCATCATCTTGATACTCTTCTGCCAATTCCTGAGCGAAAGAAGCAATATCCTCCGTTCTACGATAAAAACGATCGTAGGCTTGAAATAATTGCGCGTCACTCACCACAGCCACTTTAACCGGCTTAGGTAACACGCCGGATAAAATATCAATAGCGGCTAAATCAGCCGGGTCGCTCATGCCCACCAGTAAATGATCACCTTTATCGTCAAGCACTAATGCACGGTAACGACGGGCCTGCACCTCGGGTAGCAGCAATACCGCTTCTACCGATACTTGATATTGACTAACATCAACTAGGGGCACCCCTAAATGCTGTGACAAAAAGGTCAATAACTGGTTTTCCGATACGAAGCCCAATTCTATCAGCATATGCCCCAGTTTTCGGCCGCTCTGCTTCTGAGCCGAAAGGGTTTGCATCAGTTGTTCTTCACTGATGATCCCTTCTTGAACAAGGAGATCTCCTAAGCGAATTTTGGTTCTTGGCTTCATTCTATTCCAACTAAATCATTCAAACGTTGTCGCACAAACCTGATAACTTGCGGTGTTAATTGCTGTTCATTGTCTGCTTTTTGGTAGCTCACTAAAGCTTGTGTCTTGTCGCCTGAACTATCTTGAGCGATACCTAGCCCTAACCACCACTTGGCTTGCTGTGGTTCAGCATTAACCAATTTTTGATAATCCTGCTGCGCTTGCGCGTAGTTTTCCATCTGCTGGGCTAGTGCACCGCGATAAGCATAATAATCACTGTGCAATACTAAAGATGGAGACACTTCTAACAATAAGCTTAACGCTTTGCTTGGGTTGTCTTGTTGGGCAAACAACCGCGCCAACATCAAACGTAAATCATGTTGCTCAGGCTGAGAGGCCACCCCTTCTGTGAGCAGCGCTTGTGCTTCTTGTAAGCGATTTTCAGCAAACAAAAGTGAGGCGAGTTTTTTTCGAATACGCAGATTATTCGGGTCAGTGCTGAGCAGCTTTTGTAAACCACTAATCGCGATTAAGGTTTTACCGTCGCGTAGTGCCTGATTGATGGTTTGTTTTAAACCAGCTTCAGCGTAACGAGTATGGTTCGTTTGCTTGCTAAACACAGCTTTAGGCTGCTCATTACTGCCTGAGTCAGCCTGCTTTGCACTAGCTAGCCTAGGGGTTTCTGGATCAGTAAGAAGTGACTCGGCTGTATTGTCAGGTTTAGTACTTGTATTCTGAGTGTGTGAGGTCTGTTTCTCAGATGAGACATTTTGCGTATTCGTTGTTTCTGCTATGGCCGAAGTAGGCGCTGGGGCGTCCGGTTCTATCCACACCACTTTTTGGGGCGCCGAGCCATTCGCGAGGGTATCCGAAGTCGGTTTTTGCGCTTGAGCGGAAACAGCATCTTCATCCTCTAGTAATGCGCTAGCAACGGGTTTGTTAGTGATTTGATTTGAGGTGTCGCTATTCAATACTGACCAGTAATATCCCCCTAGCACAATAAGAACAACCGTTAACAATAAGAGTACTATCCATGCAAGCTTGCCAACGTTGCGTTTAGGCGGTTGATAATCTGCGCTAACGGACTCTGAGGCACTCTGTCTTGCCTCAAGATCTTGTAGCATTTTATTGACCACACTCATACGCCATACCCCCGAAATGCCAAATACAGAGCCATGCTAGCAGCTGCAATAAGGGCTAATCCAAACAGCGTTTTCGCCAGAGAAAAGCTATTTTTATAGGCTGCTTCGGTGTCTGCTACAGCCAGTTTAACGTGTCTTGTTTCCACCTGTTGCTTACCTTCGCCGTAGGCTAACATCAACGCCTTGTGACACAATACATTGACAATACGCGGGGTCCCCTTACTCGCTTTAAACAGCATTTTGCAGGCTCGGCTTGAAAAAATATCTCCTCCTCGATAGCCCGCTACCGACATACGATGACGCACATATTGAAATAACTGGTCCGCGTCCATTAATTTCAATGCATAGGAGAATGTCACGCGCTGTTTCAGTTGGCGCAGCTCCGGCAGCGCAAGCTTATCGTCTAGCTCAGGCTGGCCGAACAGCACAACTTGCAATAATTTGCGTGATTCTGTTTCTAGATTAGTGATTAAACGAAGCGCCTCAATACTTTCTACGGGAAGGGCTTGTGCCTCATCAATGATCAACACCACCCCTCGGTTTTGTTGATTTATTTCAATTAAACGCCGCTGGATCCGTTGGGTAAATTCTTGCTGGTCCGCATGCTCACTGAGTGTGACATTAAGCTCAGCAGCCACTGAACGGCGTAACTCGCTCGGTGTTAAATAAGGGTTGGGAATATACGCAGCAACAAAATGGTCAGGCAGTTCGTTAAGTAACTTACGACAAATTAACGTTTTTCCTGTCCCCACCTCACCCGTTACTTTAATAAACCCTTCACCGGTTTTAATGGCGGTCAAAAGTACCGCTATCGCTTCCTTGTGACTGGGCAAACCAAAGAAATAACTTGTGTTTGGGGTTAGGGTAAAAGGTAACTCCTTTATACCGTAGTGGTATAAATACATAAGCTTATTCCACGTGTAGCCAGTCAGCCATTTGATTTCGGCTGCGGATTAACTGCTGTCGCCACGTGTCAGCACTGACCACAGTAGGACGCAGCAAAATAACCAATTCCTTTTTGATTTCACTGTCCTGGCGGTTTTTAAACAAGTTTCCCAGCAGTGGAATATCTCCTAGTAAAGGCGTTTTAGATTCAGTTTCAGAGATGATTGATTGCATCAAACCGCCGATAACCACGATTTCCCCTGAGCGAGCATGGATGATTGTGTCTGATTCGCGAATATTGCTAGCTGCTAAGGGCAAAACAAATTGTTCTTCATTTAAAGTCACCACCTTTTCTTGTTCTTCGGTTTCAATTACCGAAGGATGAACATGCAACAATACCCCGCCTTGGGCATCAATTTGTGGGGTAACATCCAGGGCGATACCAGAAAAGAATGGCGTAAGTTCAATATTCGGTGTGGTTGATGCCGTTGCTGCGGTTACGGTACTCTCACTAGATACATCCGTTACAAAGTACTCGTCATCACCGACTTTTATGACCGCTTTTTGGTTGTTTATCGCCGTCACTCTAGGACTAGATAAAACCTGCACATTCCCTTGTGTTTGCAGCAAGTTAAGCACACCGCTGAAGTCTTTATTTACAAAGGACAAACTTGTGACACCGCCCAAGGTAGCCGAAATAGCATCCCCAAGGCTTCCTGATGTAGTCGAAAACTGAAAGTCAGTACTGCCACTGTTTGCTAATATTTCTGTCCAGTTAATACCTTGCTGATAACCATCGCTTAACGATACCTCTAAGATGCGTGCCTCTAAGATAACCTGACGCTGAACATGCTCTTCTGACGTGGCAAGAAACTCTTTTACTGAACGTATTTCATTGGGCATAGCGCGCACAGTGACTAAGCCAGCTTGGGGCATAACCATCACGCTACGACCCTCCTCCTTACCAATCATTACTTGCAAAGAGGCCAATAGGTCTTTCCAGAAATCTGTTTCAGTGCTGGTTGAAATACTGGTGCCGTTGCTATTGCTGCCCGCACTCAAATTATTTGAACTTCCGCTGCCAGATGAAGAGTTTCCACTGAAATTGTTCTGTGAACTGCCTGAGCTACTGTTGCCACCTTGAGCTTGAGATACCCCACCTGAGGTAATACTGGTTTGTGTGGCCCCATCTCGTTTCATCAGTAAGTAATTGACAGCAAACGTTTCTGTGCGCATTCCCGTTGGATAAATGCGGTAAATGTTTTGCCTGCGCTGTATGTCGTAACCGTAAATTTCAGTCACAATGTCAAATATTTGCTCGAGGGTAACTTGCTTTAAGTTAAGAGAAATCAAGCCTGACACAGAAGGATGAATAGCCACACTAAAGGGAGTGTCCTCTACGATGCCGGAGAAAAAGCTCACCGCGTCTATTTGCTGGGCATTAATATCAAATTTAGGTTCACCGAATAGGGCCTTATCAGCTTGTTGCGATTTTGGCATCAAGGTTTGATGAACAGCATCAGGTAAAGTCGGTGCTCCCGTCTTTTTCGTGTCGGTCGTTTGTTTTGTGTCAGCAATTGCGTCGTCTAATGATTTCTCATAATGCTTTGTGTCATGCTTCGCCTGACAGGCAACTAATACCAGCAAAAAGCCAGTTAAAGTAATACGCTTAAAATCCATCATTTGCATCTTTTATAAATTGAGAGTGATTGACAAAAAGTTCTTGCGAGCCCTTATCGCCGCGCAATACAACTCGACTTTTGCTAATTGATACGAGGGTTTTCCCTGCTATCTCTTGCCCTTCTCTAACACGCATACCGTTGATAATAGCCTGCTTATGCAAACCATTAATAAATATGGCATTGACGATTAATTTATCGGTCAATTCGCCATTAGCTGAAGTACTAGGTATTGCATCAAAAGGACGAGTAGGATCGACCAATACCTGACCATAGGCAGAAGCAACGGAAGCTGAAACAAGCAATAAAACACGTACAAAAAATCTGATTCTTATATTCATATCAAACACCTATAAACGCCTTACTGGTACTCAAGGTATACAACTCCACTTCAACCAACGCCTCTGGGTACCCAGTCACAACGTAATTAAAACGCTTCCAGTAAAACTGCCATTTAAGGCCTTCAATGCGTGTAAGATAGTTTTGAATATCGAAGTAGCTCCCCCTTAATGACAACAATACACCATGGCGATATAGATTGATTTCATCTACCACAGTGTCGTTATCTACCGTGTCAGACTCAGCATCCACTTTCTTTGTCTGAGCGCTCAGTACAGGTGTTGGCGCAATCGACTGCATAGATACCAGGGTTACTCCTTGGCTACCCGCAAGCATGTTTTCTAACAAGAGTGGCATTTGTGTCGGTGGGACTAAATTGACGGTTTCTTGTTGCAAATACAGATCTAAATCTTGGCTTTTATCAGTAAGTTTATCTAAAGATTCAATCAGTAAATCATTGGGATCGTTACCAAGCGCGTACTGTGCAACCTCGATTTGCGCTTGCAAACTATTTAACTGATTTTGCAAAGACGAAATCGTTTGCTCGTTTCGAGCCGTGCTTTCATTCACAGGCTCGATGAATAGCAAATAACCGAGCAGAATAATAATAGCGACACCGCTGAACAATATAAGTAGCTTTTCTCGTTGTGTGATCTTCAGAAACTGCACGAAAAGCGTGTTGTATCTCTCTTTTATTCCTTGACTTGTAGCGGCTTGATTCATGGCTGTTCCTTTACTTCCGCTTGCACGGAATTTTTAGTGCCTAAGGTAAACATCAGCTGCTGATTTGGATCACGATAAAGCTTAGTCGTTGAGAACTCCTGCCCTTTCAAACGCGGTGTTAAACTCAAGCTAGTCATCCACTTAGGAATAAGCGATGAGTCGGTTGCTGCGCCTTCTAACATTACTTGGTTTTCATCTAAATGAATTCGGGTTAACCAAATCCCATCTAAATGGTGCTCAGCCAGCCCAGTCATCAGTCCCGCAAACCCGTGGGATTTGAATTGCTCCTGCCCAGACAACTCATCAATGACCCTTTGTTTCAAACTGACTTCTAACTGCTTACTTTCTATAGCGGCCAATAACACTGGGTCTTTAGTACGCCCCGCTAACGTCTCATTCAATATGACGAGCTGATCTTCAAGCTGATTTTTTTGCGTTTGTATAGCGCTCAATTGCTGCTCAACGCTCTGGCCATGACTATGATTGAAGTAGTAGATTGCGCCGAAAATTACCATCAAACTTGCCCAAATTGCGATCACGAATGACAGCGTAAGCACTTCAAGTTTTGGGTGTAATTCTGGTAAATACAGGTTAATACGAGACTTCATTGGCCTGCCTCACTATTAATTTCAATGTCTGTAAGCGCAGCCCCCAAGCTGGCTAAACTGACTGTCGGGCTTGGCTCGTTAGGCGTTAACGGCAAATCCATAATAGAGACTGGCATAAACGTCAGCTCTTTAATCAACTCCGCTAACTGCGCTTGAATAGGCGTATTCAGGTGAACCACAATGTGACGCACTGGTGCTTGTCGCAACTGGCTTTCGAAGTAATCCATTGAGCGTTGAATTTCGACACTCAGAGTGTCCCCCATGCCCATTTGAAACTCTTCCAATGAAAAGCTCGCCAGGTTTTCATAGCCTTTCAAGCGACGTGAGAAAAACAACTTACCCTGTTTAAGGATATTTAAATTAATTTGCCCGCCTTTTTCCTGAAACAAGCTCAAAACTGCATCGTCACTGGCAGCTAAAAGCTCAGACGTCGCCAGCTCTTCTATGGTGATGGTACTTAGTTTTAAATCTGCTTGAGAAATGCCTTTAATTATTGAGATAACTTGAGGGCGTGAAATGGCAACCACATTCACTTTTTCTTTGCCGCCTATCGCAGCGGGATGATCATAATAATCAAACACGTGCTCATCATTACTGGTGAGTTGTTCTTTGACCTGCCACTGAATCGCTTGAGCGACTTCTTGTTCTTCTACTTCCGGTCTATCGATTTGAAATAACTGATACTTATTTAGTCCTAGTGCAACATGACAAGGTGTACGGGCCAAGTTGTTCTGGGTGACATACTCTTGTAAATGTTTAACCCAATCTTGCATAGGAAGACTATGCTGCTTTACCCACTGGTAGGACCCAGATTTTTTTTGGATAACATTTAGGTGCAACTCAGCATCACCCATTTCAATCCCAATCGAGTGAAATTTTGATGGCTTGCTAAAGTACTGCTTAATAAACTCGCGCCAGCTAATTCGCATTTTTCAGTTCATATCTTGTTACATTACTTCGCCATTACAGCAAACTTTGAAATAAAGCACCAGCAATATAAATCCCTTTTGAAACTTGATTTATTAGCGATACCAATAAGTTAACTTAAGGTTTTACAGATTAATTTTGCATCAGTATAGGTGACAATAGCGACATTGCGAATTTAGTACAATTAGACGATGGGCTAAAAAAAAGGGGCCCACAGGCCCCCTTAAAAGGTAACAAAATCACCCTAACACACTATGTCATGGGTATAGATTGCAACTATCTCGCGTTAGTACTTTCAAATATTTTATCGGCTGACTCAGCTACAAAGCCAGTAAATAGCGAACCATCAGGTTTTGGATAGCGTTTGGCAAATTCGTAAAAACAGCTAGGGATGTCACGCTCGCCATCAGTAAAGGCGACAGGATGCTTATCTGCCAAAGTCGATGACTGCTCTAACATAACGTCAGCCGAGCCTTTGATTTCTCCTCCGGCCGTATTTAGCGACAAACCTGCAGCCTTCACTGCCTGATTGATTTGCTCAATGGAGTCAAACTGGCTTAAGTGATTATTACTGACAGTAAAGTGATTAGCACGATAGCCCCATGCAGCTACCCACGCCGCAAATTCTGACTCTTGCAACAAGCGTTGATAAGTTGAGTAATCAATATCCCAGTGACGGCCTGAGTATAAAAAATTGTCTTGAGTTACTGTGTCTTTATCCATGTTTGCCACAAGAGAGCGCACAGTTTCTTGTAATGATTCACTGCACTGTTCCAGCAATAATTCGGAAATAAAGACCTTAGGTAAATCCGGATTTTCAGTATGCTCAAAATGTTTCGCGTAAAGCTTTTTGCTTACGAAATGATATTCGCCGCAAGCCTTGTAACCGACGGCTTCAAAATGCGCGGCTAAAGCGCTCAAACCGATCCCAGGCAAGTTAAAGGTGCGCAGAGCTATGTGATCATTCACTACCTCTTGCCCCTGAGTTTTATCGAATAAATCGTGCACGGTAACTGCAGAAGGCGTTACCGCAAGGTAACTTTCCCATAGTTTTTCAAATAAAGTATTCACGTTTGTATGCATAAATAAAAACCTTTCTATTCAATGTTATGACGTGCGAAAGCAGAGCAATTTTGCTTGTGGTCTGCTCGTTTTATAGCTTAATAAAACGCACATCGTTGCCGTCTGATAAACCTAACTCAGCGGCCGTATTTGCGCTGAGCATTAACGAATTTTTCTCGCTGTGGTATGTCACTTCAGGGGTGATCGTGGCACGAAACTGGCTGACGTCTGTGCTGCACAGCATGTAATTTTGCTCATCTGCTTTCGCGTGTGATAATTGACTTTCATCACCAATCACCACAGTTGCTACGCGACTTTGTTGCACTGTACGGATATTTCTTAGCGCCACTTCAACAGTAGGGCCTGCGTCAAACAAGTCAACGTATCCGCGATGAAAGAAGCCTTCTTTTTGCAGTAAGCGCAGTGCAGGTGCTGTCTTTTCATGCACCTTACCAATCACGCTTTGTGCTTCTGGGCTAAGTAGCGCCACGTAAACGGGGTGCTTAGGCATCAATTCAGCAATAAACGACTTATCTCCGATACCCACTAGGTAATCAGCGGTAGGGAAATCAATCCCAAAGAAGTTCGTCTCTAACCATGCCCAAAACGGCGAATGACCATTTTCATCGGAAATACCGCGCATCTCAGCAATAACCAAATCAGAAAAGCGCTCGGGGTGATTCGCCATAAACAGATAACGAACACGAGACAAAAGTTGGCCAGCAAAACCACGGCGGTATTTTTCACGTACGAACAAGGTACAGACTTCAGATGCCCCAGTGTAGTCATTACACAAATTCAGCGTCTCCACGACTTTTTTCACCCCTAAGCGAGGTGAGTAATGCACATGGCTGGCAACATGATAATGATAAAATGGTGTGCTCAAACCCACCGCAGCTTCAATTCCGGTGACACCGATGATGTCTTTACTTTGCGTATCTTCGAGGACAAATAAATAGCTTTGCTGACCGGGGGAGGTCACGGTTTCAGTAAAGCTCTTCTGTGCGCGAGATATCTTGCTCAGTAATAACTCATCGTTATCAGGCAGCGAAGTAAAGCCATGCCCAGATTCAATCGCAATCTGCTTTAAAGCCGCAAAATCTTGCGCGCATATAGGCCGAATTACCAACATGCTACTTAGCCTTTAACCACTTGGGCAACGGCTTGCTCGAAACGCTGTAAGCCTGACGCTATATCCTGCTCCGGTATAACCAAAGAAGGGGTAAAACGAATTACATCTGCGCCGGCCACTAAACACATCAAGCCATGCTCTGCTGCTGCATTTAGAAATGTTTTCGCTTGGCCTTTATAGGTCTCATTTAATGCGGCTCCGAGCAACAAGCCCTTACCGCGTATGTCACTGAACACATTGTATTTCTCATTGATGCGAACTAAGCCATCACGCAATAACTGCTCTCGCTGGGTTACGCCAGCTAACACTTCACTATTATCAATAACGTCAAGTACCGCTTTTGCAACCGCGCAAGCAAGGGGGTTGCCACCGTAAGTCGAGCCGTGTGTGCCGATTTTTAAATGCGTTGCTATTTCAGTGCGCGTTAGCATCGCCCCTATTGGAAAACCGCCCCCTAGTGCTTTTGCTGTGGTCAAAATATCTGGGGTAACGGCTAAGTCTTGATAGGCATACATAGCACCGGTGCGGCCAACACCCGTTTGCACTTCGTCGAAAATCATTAACGCATTGTGCTTGTCACACAGTGCACGTACCCCTTTTATAAAGTCGGCATCGGGGGAAATTATCCCACCCTCGCCTTGTAGCGGCTCAAGCATCACAGCGCAGGTGTTGTCCGAAATGAGCGCCTCAACACTGGCCAAGTCATTGTAATCAGCATGGGCAATATCACCTGGTTTAGGACCAAAACCATCGCTATAAGCAGTTTGTCCACCCACGGTCACAGTGAAGAAGGTACGCCCATGAAAGCTTTTATTAAATGAGATGATCTGTGATTTGTGCTCACCGTACACGTCAAGTGCCCAGCGGCGAGCTAACTTTAAAGCCGCTTCGTTGGCTTCTGCCCCTGAATTGGCAAAGTAGACTTTATCTGCAAAGGTTAACTCGGTCAGTTTTTTGGCTAAGCGCAATGCCGGTTCATTGGTCATCACGTTTGATAGGTGCCATAATTTCTGTCCTTGCTCTGTAAGCGCCTGCACAAGTGCTGGATGGCAATGACCCAAGCAACTAACCGCTATCCCACCTGCAAAATCGATATATTCCTTATCGTTTTGATCCCATACGCGAGAACCTTTACCACGCACGGGAATAATCGCGGATGGTGCATAGTTGGGAACCATAACGTCATCGAATAAATCTCTGGTTACTTGCATTTGGGCACTCCTATTGGGCATTAATAAATTTACCGTGATTGAGATCACGGCCTAGGTATTACGCTATTATCAAGGTAATCAAGTTAAAATTGCAGTAGCATTATGGTTAAAATGCTCAGTCTACTTAACAAATAGACCAAACTAAGTATCAAAATGATAACCAAACAAGAACAACAGCTACTTTCTATCCTGCGCTCTAATGCCAGAGCCAGCATCTCTGATTTAGCACGTGTATTGAATCTGTCTCGCTCGACCGTTCAAAACCGAATGACTAAACTTGAAGAATCCGGTGTGATTAAAGGCTACGCAGTGCAATATGGCAGTGAATACCAAGACAATCTGGTGTCCTCTCACGTATCCATCAAAGTTAAGCAAAAATTAACCGCCAAAACTAACGCGGAATTGCGCCAAGTTAGCGAAGTCAGTGAACTCTATGCCATTAGCGGAGAGTATGACTTAATCGCTATCGTGCAAGCTGAATCTCTTGAGCAATTAAGCCAAATTTTAGACAACATAGGTAACTTGGACGGAGTGGAACGTACTAATTCTTCCGTTATCTTAGAGACAAAATTCAAGCGATAGTATCGTTTAATACCAATCCGCATTAATAAGTGACCGCCTCAGAATACGTCCAGCGGTTTTTGATTAAGGCGTCGCTATGTAGTAATGGTATAACAGAAGAAAGTATTGTCTTTATCGACTATCGCCTAATTGCATAACCCACCGAGATGACGTATCTATTTACGCTCTATACATTTTTCATGTAATTCATGGGATCGATTAAACAAGGCGTGTAAATTGAAAAATAAAGTGTTAGTTGTCGATGACAGTTCTACCAGTGTTCGTGTTGTCAGTCACTTAATTAAAAAAGCAGATAAAATTCCGATCAGCGTCTTTAGCTTAGCCCAAGCATTAGATGTGCTTAATGATCAAGCGAGTGAAGAATTTTTATGTGCTGTAGTCGATTATACCCTACCCGATGCACCTAGGGGCGAAGCCATTGAAGCGGTATTAAAATACCAAATCCCAGTCATTGTTATCACTGGTAGGCTAGACAACAACACCCGAGAACAAATTCTAAACAAGCCTGTCGTTGATTACATCCCGAAACAAAATGCCCAAGTGTACGAATACTTAACGCGTCTAATTGTGCGCTTAGAGCGCAACCAAAAAATTGGAATATTAGTAGTCGACGACTCACTACTGAGTCGCAACGCCGCAGTCAATTTATTAAAACGGCACAACTTTATTACTTATGAAGCTAAAGACGGTATTGAGGGGCTTGAAATTCTGAACAAAAAACCAGGCATTAAAATGGTTTTGACCGACGAGAATATGCCTAATATGAGCGGCTTAGAGATGTTGGTTGCACTGCGCAAAAACTTCAAAAAAGACGATTTAGCCGTCATTGGTATGTCCTCAGAGGGACCGTCATTTTTATCCGCTCGGTTCATAAAAAGCGGTGCCAACGACTATTTAAACCGCCCTTACTGCCATGAAGAGTTTTTTTGCTGTGTCACCCAAAATATTGAAAACATAGAAAATATCGAGACTATCCGCCGAGCAGCGAACTCTGATTATTTGACCGGCTTACCCAATCGTCGCTACTTCTTTCACCGCCTAGAGAACACCTCACCGTCAGGTCAAGATTGTGTTGCCCTCATCGATTTAGATTTTTTCAAAAAAGTGAATGACACATTCGGCCACGAAGGGGGAGACCAAGTGCTAAAAGATGTGGCGCGGCTATTAGCCAGCCATTTTAGCCAACACCTTATTGCGCGTTTTGGCGGTGAAGAATTCTGCGTTTACTTTCAAAATACCCCTATAGAGCAGGCTAAAGCAAGCCTAGAAGAATTCCGTATTGCATTTAGCGAGCGTGCTTCGTGGATAAACCAACAACCCATAAAGTGCACCACCAGCATAGGGTTAAGCAACAAGTTTGAAGGTGAAATAGACGGCATGATTTCTTTTGCCGATCTCGCGCTCTACCAAGCAAAGCAGCTAGGTAGAAACCAAATCGTTGTTGATGTGTTGTAACAAGCAGATACTCTAGTTGACATGAGGCCCTAGGTTGCCTTTAGCATCAAAGCTTGAGCGCTCACCTTAGCGGCTCTTCTGGCGATGCTTGCTCTATGGTTTGTGGCGTAATATTTTTAACCAACTGCAAAAAGCTCATAGTGGCGATATTTGCCATATGTTGAATCGAGTCGTTCCACACCTTACCGTGGCCAACAAACATGGTCATGCCTTCCATGGATGAAGAAATAAACAGCGCAACTTTTTGCACTTGCTCAAAATTTAGCGTTGGGTTCAAACGCATAATGCTATCTTCAAGCGGCACACGCACTCGAGCGTAAATTTCATCCATTAATTTGTCCGCATACTCGTCATGATTGGCCAACGCCCAAAGCTCGGGGTAGAAAGTGGTCGTAGTGGGATTACCCAAATCAAGCACAATAAAATTGATAATCGACTTGAGGTGCAACTCAGGATCATTATTAGCCCCTAAGCGTAATCGTTCAAATTCATCCATAAACTCATCAATACTATGATCGAGCATATCTTTGAGTAGGTCGTTTTTGCTTGGATAGTAATATTGCAGATTCCCAACGCTGATCTGGGCACCCATAGCGACCTTGCGCATAGACAATTTACTGTACCCTTCCTCAATGAGTATCGATTTGGCGGAGTTTAGAATCAATAATATGGTTTCTTTACCGCGACGAGATTCCCCCGTTCCTTTTCTAATATTTCTCATTTTATTCAATTAGTTACCTTTAACCTGGTAGGCATTTGAACATGCTTACCTTTCCCTTGCGCATGATTATATCAGATCCCAGTAAAAGTCATGCACAAGCTTGAATGATCGCTCAAAAAAACACTCATGTGAAAAAATTGTGAAAAAACACTTGGATCATTTGTACAACTGTACTAATTTAGTACACACGTACTATTTAGCGCATTAATTGTTCACCGTATATTTCGATTGAAGTGCGGCGGGCATGTCAATTACTAGGATCACTCTGATGGTTAGCAAAAAATTACGATCTCTGTCTGCACAAATATCTTCACTACTCTTAGCACTACTGCTCTTTTCAATAATCAGTCCAACAAGCCAAGCTGAACTGCCTAACGATACGGTGCCCAATGTACTGACTCTGCCCAAAGAACATCCAGAGTCATGGCTATATGTGCAGGATATGAACTTCTGGGGCATGACGGAAGGTAAGGTGATCATACTCGATATCGCGAGTAACACCCGAAACTACAAAGGCCAAGTCAGCACTGGCTTTTTCGGCTCGTTTATTCCTTCCACCGAGCGCAACGAAATGTACAGTGCGGAAACCTATTACGCTCGCGGTACCCGAGGTGCCAGAACCGATGTTCTTTCTATTTGGGACAACGCCACTTTGTCCGTCACTCATGAAATAGAGTTACCCCACAAGAAGCGCGCCCAAACAGTGTCAGAGAAAAACGCCACACAGCTAATCGATAACGACAAGTACATGCTGGTTTTTAATTTTACCCCTGCTACCTCGGTTTCCGTTATCGATATGCTTGAACACAAGATTCTCAATGATGTGGATATCCCAGGTTGTAGCTTAATTTACCCTTCAGGAGAACGCGGGTTTAGTACCTTATGTGCCGACGGTTCAATGCTCAGCATTCAGTTAGATGAACACGGTAAAGTCGCCAGTGAAACCCGCGTACCGTCTTTTTTCAATGTGGATGAAGATCCTCTGTTTGAGAAATATGCACGCATCAATGATGTCGGCTACTTCCCTACCTTTCACGGTTATATGCAACCGGTTGATTTAAGTGGCCCAGTGGCAAAGCCTCAAGAGAAGTGGGATTTACTCAGTGCTAGCGAGCGAGAGCAAAACTGGCGTCCAGGTGGCTGGCAAATCATATCTGGCCACCCAGATGGGCAGATTTTTATTTTAATGCACAAAGACGGTGTCAATGGTAGCCACAAAGACGGCGGTACAGAAGTGTGGGTGTATGACACCAAGCAGCATAAAAAAGTGAAAACCATCCCTCTTGAAACCCATGGTATCTCGCTTGAAGTCACCAAAGGTGATGAGCCTCTTTTAGCCGTCACCAATGCGAAAATGATGATCGACGTATACAACCCCAAGAGTGCCAAGTTAGAGCGCACCCTGTCTATTGGCGGTGATAACGCCAACCCCTTCACGCTAACGGCAGTGGAGTAACCCTATGTTAACTAACCTAATACTCGGCTTACTTAGCGTATTTTGGATAGCTTGCGCGGTCCATAAACTGGCAGATGTAAACAGCTTCACCCACAACCTAAAACAGTACCAATGGGTACCGCCCATTCAACGCGACATATTAGTAATAGGCTTGGTTTTAGCCGAAGCGCTAAGCGCCATCTTATTGTTACTGCCTGCTTTGCAGCTATTCGGGCTAATACTCGCTTGCGGGTTACTACTGGCCTATAGCGGACTTATCGCTCTGAATATTTACTCTGGTAATCAAGATTTTGATTGCGGGTGCCTATTTGGTAGTCAAGAACAACGCCTGAGTGTCAGCCTTTTATGGCGAAACGCAGGTATTTTATTGCTCCATGTGGTTGCGTTTTTTGGTCTGCAAACCACCACATCTCGCACGTCAGATGTACTCATTAGCTTATTGTTCGGCATTGTAGCACTGCTTGTTGGTGTGATTGCTCAACAACTATTTCGTAACCAATCTCACATCAACGCTTTAAAGAGGTAACTCACTATGTCAAACCTATTTCTATTTACTTTCGCCCTCTTGTGGGTACTGGTTATTGCACTTGGTGTTGTAGTTTACGCCCTAGCACGTCAAGTGGGAGTGCTGTATGAACGCGTCGCACCGGCAGGTGCATTAGCCATGAATCAGCAATTAAAGGCAGGCGATAAAGCCCCAGAAATTTCCGTTAAAACCTTAAGCAAAGAAAAATTGCTTATAGGCAAGCCTACCCAGAAAAGCACACTGCTGTTTTTCTTATCGCCTGATTGTCCTGTGTGTAAAGAATATCTACCTGTTATTACCTCTTTGTCGCGGGCCGAGCGTTCCCATCTTGATGTGGTCTTTGTTAGCGATGGTGACGAACCAGATCATCAGGCCTTTATTACAGAGAAAAAGCTCGAGAACTTCCCTTATGTGCTTTCAGAGGAAGTAGGCAAAAAATTCGGCGTTAGCCGTTTACCTTACGCCACGCTTATCGACAAGACAGGCATCATTTCATCAATGGGCTTGGTTAATTCTCGCGAACACATCGAAAGCCTTTTGAATGCTCAGGACCTAAATGTTGCGTCAATTCAGGAGTTCTTAGAAAAACAAAGCAACAACGAACGCACCCTCTATAAACAGGCTTAACGAGAGAGACTCAATTATGAAATGGTTTGATAAATTCTTTGAAAACAAAACCCGTCATATCGCCCGTACCAGCTCACGACGCAGTTTTTTATCCAATGTAGGCAAAGCCGTTGTGGGTGTTTCTGTGATACCTGCTTTACCTGTGGCTAAAGCCGCCAGTGGTGGAGCACCAGCTGGTGCCCATTACCCAGGCGTTTCCCCGCAAACAAGCGGTAGTGATGGGGACCCAGGCGACCCAACCACCTGCGAATACTGGCGCTACTGTGGTATCGACGGCTTCTTATGTTCTTGCTGCGGCGGCACTCAATCAGCCTGCCCACCGGGCACTGAAATGTCTCCTATCACTTGGATAGGTACCTGTCTTAACCCAGCGGATAACAAGCATTACATCATTTCTTACAACGACTGTTGCGGTAAAGCTGCTTGCGGGCGCTGCTTCTGTAATCGAAATGAAGATGACACCCCCATGTATCGAGCATTTTCAAATAATGACACCAATTGGTGTGTCGGCGCATCGAGTGAAACCTATGTGTGCTCAACAGCGGTCATCCTCGGCACGTCGATTGATTCATAGCTAGGAGCATTCCTATGCCTAACACTAATCAACTCAAAACCTTAGCTACCACGCTTGGGTGTGTAGTGCTGATGTGGTTGCCCTTGGCGAGCCACGCCAATGACGCCCAGACCAAGATGAAATACACCTTGTTTTGTAGCGGGTGTCACACCGCAGATGGGCGCGGAAGTGGCGACCCGCGCATCCCTGATATGCGCAATTACGTGGGCTATTTTACCGCCGTTGAAGGTGGCCGAGAGTTTTTAATTCAAGTGCCCGGCGTAGCAACTGCGCCCCTAAAAAGTAAGGAGTTAGCTCAAATCGTCAATTGGATGCTGCGCACTTTTAGCACAGACCAGTTACCCGACGACTTCAAAGAGTTTGATGAGCAAGAGGTGGAACGATTGCGGCAGTACGTTCTACGTAGCGAATTGGGGAGCACGCGCAAAGCGCTGGTTACCCGAATAGAAGAGTACAAAAAAAATAACTAAACACCACTGGATTCGCACCTAGGAGACACCATGAAAACACTAAGCTACTCAAGTATATCCACCGCGGTCACTCTTGGCCTCGCCAGCATAGGCGGAATGGCCAGTATCAGCGCCCACGCTGACGTGCTAGAAGTCATAGAAGTGACCGCGCAAAAACGCACCCAGAGCGTCCAGGAAGTGGGGATTTCAATCACCGCTTTCAGTGGCGAACAAATTGACGCACTGGGCTACGACAACGCCCAAGAAGTCACCGCCATGGCGCCAGGGGTTACGGCCATTCAACCCAATGGTCCGTCTGCGTTTTATATCAATATTCGTGGCGTAGCGCAGAATGACTTTTCTGGTGATCATCAAGAATCCCCTGTAGCAGTGTATTTAGATGAAGCCTACATTAGTGCTTCGTCTGGGGCAGGTTTTCAGCTGTTTGACATCGAACGGGTAGAAATACTCAAAGGGCCGCAAGGCACGCTGTTTGGCAGAAATGCGACGGGGGGCTTGGTACATTACATTTCACGCAAGCCCACCGACACCTTCGAGGGATATGGTAAGGTTACTTTAGGCAGCTATAACCAAATTCTAACCGAAGGTGCAATAGGCGGCGCCCTCACCGACACCCTCTTCACTCGATTCTCATTCACCACCAATAATCACGACCCCTACATTAACAACACCCTTGGTAAAGATCTCAACAACGGAGACGACTGGGCAGCCCGCTTGCAGTTTTTGCTTGAAGTCACAGACGACGTGGAATGGCTGATCAGCGCCAGAAGTGGCAAGCAAGACATAGACAGCGGATTTTTCGAGCATTCAAGTGCGCGCTTAAATCCTGAAACTGGCTTAGGGGAACATTTTGACGGTCCCAATTTAACCACTTCAGCATATCAAGAGCCTGATAATGGCGTGTATACTGGCTCATATGACAGGATCGGCTTTAACAAAGTCGAAAGCCAAGGGATCACCAGTAATTTACAATGGGATTTTGGTGATATTCTACTGACGTCGATTACCGATGTATGGAGCTTAGAAAAAGACTACATCGAAGACTCAGACGCCTCGCCACAAGATTACTACAACTTCTTTTTACAATCTGATGTTGACCAATTCTCTCAAGAACTACGCCTAAACGGCCAAAGTGACAATAGCCGCTGGGTTGCGGGGCTGTACTATTTAGACATAGACGGCACGTTCGCCAATGGCGGAGAAGTTCGCGGGTTTGTTGACCAGCTTGCAGGCGCTGGGGCAGGTATCGGCCCTGAAACGGGCGGGCCCGTCACAATTTGGACCCCTTTTGACACCACCACCGAGACTTACTCTGTTTTCGCCCAGTTAGAGTACGATCTCAATGAGCAATGGACCGTTATTGGTGGCTTACGCTGGGCCAACGAAGAAAAGTCCATCGACTACTCGCAAAATTACGTAGAAATTGCCAATGGCCGTAACCCATCTGCTGCCAATATCGTCAACCCAGATCCATTAGGCTTTGGTGGGCCATTATTTGTATTTAACGATGATACCTTCGACTTTGCCAGCCTAGATGATGATTACCTAACCGCCAAAGCGGAAGTAGATTACAGCCCCAGTAAAGGCACATTATTCTACCTAAGCTACAACCGCGGCATTAAAAGCGGCGGCTACAATGCGCCGCTCGATATCACTGACTTTCTTGATGGTAATCCTGAAACAGGTGGCCCAGAAGAAATGCAATTTGGCAAAGAAACCCTACATGCCTACGAGTTTGGTGTGAAACATCAGCTCAATGCCACCACACGGGTCAATGGCGCTGTTTATTACTATGGCTACGACGACTATCAAGCCTTTCGCTTAGAGGGCTTAACCACGTTCGTTTTCAACACTGACGCCAGCGTCAGCGGAGCCGAACTTGAGATCACCTCAAACCCAATAGACAACCTAGACTTGCTACTTGGTGTCAGCTACGTCGACAACAACGTGGAAGATGCATATCAGCTCCCTAACGGGGAGCTAGTCGACCGACGCGCTGTGGTTACCCCAGAATGGAACATCAATGGTTTGGCTCGTTACGGCTGGCAACTAGCGGACGGCGAGCTCGCCGCACAAATCGACTTTGTTTACATGAGTGACCACTACTTTCAATTAAAAAACTCACCCGTGGGTGAACAAAGTGGTTATGCCCTTTTTAACGCTCGGGTGTCGTATACCTCTGATGACGGCAAATGGGTATTTGCTGGCTTCGTAGACAACCTGCTAGATAAAGAATATCGCGTCATGGCCTTCGACCTCGCGGGTGGGCCTGAAGCGGGGGGCTTCGGCATGGTTGAGAATTACTATGGCAAACCCAGATGGTGGGGGCTCAGTGCTACCTACAATTTTGAATAAAGACACAATAGATTAGGAACATTTTATGGCGCTTAAACAAAGCTATATATGTGGCAAAGCTGATGCACAGCTTATTTACCAAACCATTGGTGATTACTTTGACTACATCAGCCAAAAACATGCAGACAGCGAAGCTTTGGTGGTTGCCCATCAAGACATTCGCTGGACATATGCCACCCTCAAACAAAAAGTCGATGAATTGGCCACTGGCTTACTCGCCCTTGGCATAACGCCTGGTGATCGAGTCGGCATCTGGGGGCCCAATTCCTATGAATGGACCGTCACCCAATTTGCAACCGCCAAGATTGGCGCAATCATGGTGTGTATTAACCCTGCTTATCGCCTTCGTGAATTAGAGTACGCGCTAAACAAGGTGGAGTGTAAAGCCATTGTCTGTGCACAGCAGTTCAAAACCAGCAGCTACCCGCACATGTTACAACAGCTCATACCTGAACTGGCGCACTGTGAGCCGGGGAAAATTGAAAGCTCCGTTACGCCCCATTTACGCAGTATTATAAAAATGGGCGACGATGTCGTGCCGGGAATGCTTAATTACGCAGATGTCACGCTAATGGGCACCGACGTACAGCAACAGCAATTAGTCACTATTGCCGACCAGTTGCTGCCTGACGACCCAATTAATATTCAATTTACCAGTGGCACCACAGGCCAGCCCAAAGGGGCTACCTTAACCCACTGCAATATTCTTAATAATGGCTTTTTGGCTGGTGAAGGTATGCGCCTAAGCCCCAGTGATCGAGTGTGTATACCGGTTCCCCTTTACCATTGCTTCGGCATGGTACTGGGGAATTTATCCTGTATCGCCCATGGCGCAACCATGGTGTATCCCAGTGATGCATTCGATCCATTGGCCACCTTACAAGTGGTTGAAAAAGAACGCTGCACCGCCTTGCATGGCGTGCCCACCATGTTTATTTCTGAGTTAGATCACCCTAATTTCCACGAGTTTGATTTATCCAGCCTGCGTACTGGCATCATGGCAGGGTCTTTATGCCCAGCTGAAGTCATGAAACGCGTTATTGGTGAAATGCACATGGAGCACGTGCTCATTGGCTATGGTCAAACCGAGCTTAGCCCGTTAAATCATTTAACCTTACCTGAAGACCCGCTACAAAAGCGCGTTGAAACCGTCGGCCGCGTGATGTCTCGTATCGAGGTAAAACTGGTAGATGAACACAACCGCGTGATCCCGATAGGACAGCGAGGAGAAGTCTGCACCAGAGGTTATTCGGTGATGCGTGGTTACTGGAACGACCCAACTCGTACAGCAGAAACCATAGACTCTGGCGGCTGGTTGCACTCAGGGGATATCGGCATTATGGATGAAGACGGCTATGTGACCATAGTCGGTCGCAGCAAAGATATGATTATTCGCGGTGGTGAGAACATCTACCCCAAAGAAATAGAAGAATTTTTATATACCCACCCAGCGGTCCAAGATATTCAAGTATTTGGTATTTCCCATACCGATTTTGGCGAAGAGGTTTGCGCCTGGATTTGCCTAAAACCTGGCAGCAGTGCCGCAGCCAAAGACATAACCGATTACTGTAAAAATCAAATTGCGCACTTTAAAGTCCCTAAACACATTCGCTTCGTTGAAGCGTTTCCGTTGACGGTCACGGGCAAAGTACAGAAATTCAAAATGCGCGAAGCCATGGAGCTTGAGTTAGCTCAGGCTTCTCCCGCCCTTGCAAAATAGAGGATACAAAATGCAATCATTTCCCATGCTTATCAATGGTGAGCTAGTTCAAGGTAATCGCTCACTCAATGTTATTAACCCGGCCACCGAAGAGGTATTTCAGCAGATCACCTGTGCTGACGAAAGCCAATTTGAACAAGCCATTGGCGCTGCAAAAGCAGCGTTTCCTCAATGGCAAACGGTCGATATGCAAACCCGCCGAGACAACCTGAATAAGCTCGCTGATGCCATAGAAGCACAAACTGGCGTATTCGCTGAATTACTCACCCAAGAACAAGGTAAACCACTGGCCGAATCAACCGCTGAAGTGGGTTTTAGTTGTGCATTTATTCGTTACTTTGCCCAAAGCGAACTGCCTATTGAAACCTATCAAGATGATGAAACCAGCAAAATTGAGCTCCACCGCAAACCACTGGGTGTAGTGGCAGGTGTAGTACCTTGGAACTTTCCCTTAATGATCGGCTGCTTTAAATTGGCGCCCGCAGTGTTAGCAGGCAATACGTTTATATTAAAGCCCCCCGCGACAACACCATTATGTGTACTGAAACTGGCAGATATTTGTCAGCAAATATTTCCTAAAGGCGTGGTCAATATCATCACAGACAACAATGATTTAGGACATATTCTCAGTGCCCACCCTGACGTTGCCAAAGTGGCGTTTACTGGCTCCACGCCTACCGGTAAAAAGATCATGTCGGCGGCATCAGGTACGCTTAAGCGCCTAACCTTAGAGCTTGGCGGGAATGACGCAGGCATCGTACTACCCGATGTGGACCCAAAGAAAATCGCTCCCGCTATTTTTGCCACGGCATTTATGAACTGCGGTCAAGTGTGTATCGCCCTAAAACGGTTATACGTACATGAAGATATATACGACGCACTCGTTCTGGAACTAAGTGAGTTGGCTAACAACGCCAGTGTGGGGAACGGTTTAGAAGAAGGCGTCACATTTGGTCCAATTCAAAACAAAGCACAATTTATCAAGGTGCAAGAATACTTAGCAGACGCGAAAGAAAACGGCGTTATTGCTGCCGGTGGTGAAGTGCTTGACGGCCCCGGTTTCTTTATGCGCCCAACTATCGTGCGTGACGTAACCGACGGTTGCAAAGTGGTCGATGAAGAGCCATTCGGGCCTATCTTGCCGGTCATTAAATACAAAACCATTGATGACGCAGTTGAACGCGCTAACAATTCGGTATTTGGTTTGGGCGGGTCTGTTTGGTCAAACGATTTAGATAAAGCCTATGATGTCGCCAAGCGACTAGAATGCGGTACATCTTGGATAAACCAACATCTGAACTTTGGCCCCACTGTGCCTTTTGGTGGCGCGAAAGAATCAGGTATTGGGGTTGAGTTTGCCCAAGAAGGGTTATTAGAATACACCCAGGTGCATGTCATTAACATCGCCAAACAAACCTTTTAAGTCGCACTTCACTCGCCCATTAATATTCCCTCACACTAGCTGGGGGAATAGTTGCAAAGCGCGCCTAGGCTCGTTACCCTGCCCCTTTGTTTAACCATTGTTTTTCTTCTCTGCTTTCTCAGTGCCACTTAGCTCGCTTAATTTCCGCATTTTAGAAAACGTTTTAACTTTCATACTTCGTAAACGAGAACCTATGCGCTTACTTTCTATTCTTGTCTCAGTCTTATCTCTACTCATGTTGTCCGCCTGCACCGATAATTCAAGTGTAAAATTCGCCCCTAAAGCCGGTGAAAAACGTGATTACCGCACTGCACAAACGGTCGAAATCACCACTGATAAAGGACGTAACGAGCAATTCACAGCTAAAAATTACAGTACCTTTGAAGTCACCGATCTCACAACTGACCAAGTCAAGCTGCACATCATACCGGGCCGAATGGAAGCCTCTTTAGGCACCTATGATTTTCGCTCTTCCATACCCGATGATATGCCACAAGCCATGCAAGATGCACAAGTCGCTGGTGCAGATATGACGATTGATTTGGAATCGGGTCAGCTGATCGATATCAACTCATCAGGTGAAAGCTTAAAAAAGCAATTAAAGCAGTTACTTGGTGACAAAATAGATAACTTATTTGAGCAGGTCAGCCAGCCTAACTTGCCCATAACGGTGAACACTGAGCAAGACTGGCAAACCCAAAGTACTTTGTTTGGTGTGCATGATGTTAGCTTAACAGTCACCAAGGTGGACGACTCACGAGTTTGGGTTACCTACCAAGGTGGTAGCGAGGGCCATAGGCTAGCAGGGTTAGCAATCCTTGATAGAAAAACCGGCTGGATTGAAAAGCAAGTGCAAACCAGTGAACTTGAACATACGGTGAAAGGTAAAACTATTCACATACGCTCGACACAAATTATTGCTCAAGTACGTGATGGTGAAGACAACTACATCCCTAAAATTCATGCCCAGTGGGCTAACCACTGGATCGACTTAGAGGGCTTTAGCCCTCCTAACAAATTGCTAAAGAAAGCAGACCCTAAACAGATATTTTATAAACCTAATGGCACATTAACAAAGGACGAAGATAAGCTATCACTGTCTTTGCTCCATGCTGCTGACAAGAGAGAGCGTATTGGTGATATTGAAATTTTCGCTGCCCATGCATTTGATTTTGCAGGTAATGAAATAGATACCCCCATGCATACCACCTCAACGTTCACCCGAAGCCTCCCAACAGGCAAGCGTAAAACCACAGAAGCTCAGCTACAACTGACCTCTTCGGGCGTTTTAATCGACACTGTTGAGAAAATTGCGAAAGTCACCGCTAAGGTAGCTTGGTACCCTGATGAATCGTTTACGTTGCGCCTAACGCTGGATGACAAGCATAGGGCTCATTATGCAGAAAATGGCGTCGAAATTGATCTGAAACCCTCCGAGCAAGACAATGTATACGAAGTGTCGTTTAGCGGACAGCCAAAGGATTCGATGGTAACTCGCTTAGGAGAACGTCAGGCTTATCAAGTGCAGTTTCGTGCCAACCCGCCTGCACCTAAATGGCTAAATGCCCAAGAAAGTAACTTACGTTTTGAAGCATCACCCAACCCAGAAGCACACAGGATATTGATAAAAACCGATACCCCGCCAAGCTACGTTGATGTCGTTGTGCAGCGCTCAGCGAGCGAGGCAAAAGTCGAACGAGAGGTCACCTTTTATTCTGCTCAAGCACAACGCTTTTCCCCAAATGTGCAGCCGCAGACCAAATATCTGTTTGACAGTGACCAACCCGCTAACCCCATACCCACCGTAAAACCCCAAGGCGTTGAACGTGGACAAGTCCTATTCCCTTTAGGCGCAGAGCAAGCTAAAACGTGTCAGGCATCTCTTATCCCTGAAGCGCAAGAGGCTGGGCGTACACTGATTTTCGCTCTCAACCAAACCCCAGAGAACTTTACCCACCCGGTAGCACTTAAACTGCAGACCGAAGATGGAGTGCGCGAGTACTTTTACCAACTGGGCGAGCGCAACATCACCTTGCACTGCGATAGCACTCGCACTTGGCAACCGGCAAACATTGCCCTTAGTGATACAACGCCTTGGGTAATCCCACTGGCGAGTTTAGATAAAGAAAAGCAACTAAGCACAGTGGGTGATCTACTTAGCAAGTACCGCTTTTTAGATGAAAACAAGCGCATCTTGAGCTTAACCACATTAGCAGAAAACGCAGAATTAGCGCCGCAAACGCTCCTTGAAGATGTCACTTTCCCAGATGGCACCTTGCGCATAGCCGGTGTACCGGCAAGTGTGCAAGTTATCTCGATTACACCCACACCGATAGACCAAAGCTTTAACGTGGCATTTCCAGAGTTGCCCACGGAGAGCGCACAATGATCGCTAGGTTTTGCTATTTACTATGTTTCACGTTAATCGCAGCCCCGGTACTCGCCGAAACCCACTACATGGACGTCAACTTGTACCCGACAAAAGTGAAGGTGAATCGCACCTATCATTACTCAAGCGACATCGAACCAGATGAAAATGGCATTTACACCATTTCAGTTTTTGATAAGCAAGATGCACTTATCGCGACACTCAGAAGTACAGAGCCTGTGGTGAGTAAGGGTACCTTAACTGGGACTTTGATAGCGCAAGAACGAAAAGCACACCTGATTTCTCGTTTGCTGTACCACTTCAACGACGGCTACTCTGGTCAAGTTGAAACCCGTGACAGTAAAGGGTACTTACAGAAGGTCACTCCTTACAAAAACAGTAAACGGGACGGAGTAGAAAAAGAATACTACAGCAATGGCGCCCTGCGTTCTTTTTCTCCTTACAAAGCGGGGAAGTTGGTCCTTACATCCAAAAAATGGAATAAAACTGGGTTATTAATCAGTAAAACTGAGCGCAGCCTAGATGGTAAGTTTATTAAGCGGCAGAAATGGACCAACAACGGTGACTTACTCAAGTTAATCGAACCTGTTGATATCCCTAATTATGCCCCTGGGCTAAAAGAAATCGCATGGCGTTACGATAGAACAGAAGTCTTTATCGCCTCGAGTGTGCGTGACCCAGACCACGGCTTCACCAGAGGTGCTCGACACCCCTACAAACTGATTGAAAAAAGCCGCGATGGTAAAATTTTTGAAGCGGTAGAAGAAAATGGCAGGGGGATAAATGGCATGCAACGCTATTTTTTAGACGGCTACGAGCAGATTGAACACAGAGTTAAGGGCGATCTAGACGGTGAGTACAGCGAAAAGAATGACGGTAAGCTAACCACAGGCGGCACCTACAAAGCTGGGATAAAAGTCGGCGACTGGCAGGAAACAAACAAAGATGACACTGTCACCTATGAACACTATTCACAGCAGGGAAAACGTGAGGGAAAACGCGAAGTTTACGCCCCAGACAGCGAGCAATTGCTCGAAAGCGAATTTTATCGCAATGACAAGAAACATGGTCAATACCAGCGCTTTGATAAACAAGGCAAGAAAATAAGCTATGGTCTGTATATCCAAGGTAAAAAAAACGGACCCTGGGTTGAGCAGAACGATCAAACCCAGTGGCAAGGTCATTACCAAAAAGGCAAGAAACAAGGTCTATGGACGCAACGAGATACCCAAGGTTACGTTGTTGCAAAGTTAACGTATAAAGACGGTAACTTAGCAGGCTCGCAGTATTTATTCGCTAAAAATGGCGCGTTACGCCTATTCGAAATGCGCAAAAACGGGGTGCGCCACGGCAGCAGAGTCTCCTATCAGCAAGGCCAACAAGAAGAAATTCAGCAGTTTGAAGAAGGACGTTTACAGTCAGAAACAGACTGATGCGGTACACAAAACTTAAGATGAGTTTTTAGCAACCGGATAAAAATCGCCCCGCTTAAACGCTTATTTGCGTTGTAAGGGGGCGATGATTTTAGCTGTATTTGCTAAGTACGAATGCTACTCAAAAAAGTAACGGAATGTCGCACCAAAGGTTCTTGGCTGATTGGTAGTAAAACCAAGCCTAGCGCGGCCACCACGCTCTCTGTCAAACGACAAAAGCGCATACTCATCAAATACATTGTTGGCGTAGAGAAGAATTTCATAATCATCATACGCTAACCCAAAACTAAGGTTCATGGTGCCATAAGCATCCAGTACTAAATCTAGCTCTGTTGTTTCAAGCCCAGTAGCACCGCCAAACGCTAGCCCAGAGGTAAACACGCCAGCACCAGCCACTTGGTCGCTAGGCTGAGTAATGCGATCCCCTACGTACTGGTACGAGCCTTGAAAATAACTACTGTTTGAGGAAAACAAAGGCTGAGCAAGATCATAAGTAAATGAAATCGCAAAGCTCTCTTCAGGTACTGAGGCCAAACGATTACCGTCTTCCACTCCACCTAACACCGCACCGGAACCATCCACCACAGTTGAATCAAATTCAGCTTCTATCACGCTACCGCTTAACGAGAAGAAGAGCTGATCAGTAAACTGACGCGTCAGTTCAAACTCAATACCTTGGGTATGTGCATCAGGTACATTGAATGACACCCGCGAAGAACACGAGCCCGCATCTAATGTCACCTGCAAATCTTCAATGTCATTGTAAAACGCTGCGACATTAGCGCTCCATCCACGGCCAGAAGACTTAACACCAAATTCATAATTGGTTAGCTGCTCATCATCATAGCTTTGAAATGAACCAAAAATGGCTTCATCTTGATCTGAGCATAAACTTCTATTCAATGGATCGTTCACACCGCCTAATCTAAAGCCTTGGGATACCTGAGCGTTCAAGTTCACATTGTCGTTTAAGCGGTACTGACCGATAACTCGAGAGGTAAAACCGTCAGATTCTGTCGAGTCTGTTTGGTTGTCACCATTGGCAAACAAACCGCCTGAAATAAATTGGCGCTCTTCTTCGTAATCATAAAAACGGGTACCGGCTGTAAGCTTTAAATCATCACTCATTTGATAATTCACTTCACCGAAAATCGCCAGTTGCGTTAAATCGTACGGTAAAAAAGCGTTGTAAGGTGAATCGGCATCGAAACCATTGGCCACTGCCGCAGATGTGCCTTCACCTAGCGTAGCATCAGTAAAGCTATCGTAGCCTGGAGTCGGTAAAGTTTGCTTGTATGTTCTTTCGGTTGAAGAATAAAACGCCCCCACTATCCAATCCAACGCGCCATCACCATTTGAGGCGGCACGAAGCTCAAAGGTATCTTGTTCCACTTCGGTGCGATCATGTAGGTTTGACGGCAAAGTAACGGCCTCCTCAGGAAAGCCCAAATCAATACTGACCGAGCCCGAAAGGGCACTTGCGTCACGGCTCACCAAAATATCGCGATCCGTGTAGCTATAAACAAAAGTAAAATCTGCGACATCTGCTTGGTATTCAGCGGTCAAATCAGCAATAAAGGTATCATCCGAAAACCCTTCATCTAATAAGAGGAACTGTTCTTTCTCACCTAACTGCCTTGCTGGCCATGTAGTGGTGTATGGGTTAGCGAACAAGTTGAACACGTCTTGACGATTAAACCCGTTCATTTCCAATTCTTGAAAGATGATCCGAGGCGTTATCGTTAGTTTGTCATTTGGGCTAATAACTAATGCCAGCCTACCGCCGGTTCTGTCACCGTCGTTTACGTCTTCTTTAAACGTATTATCAGGGCCATATGCGTTAATAAAACCTGCATAATCAGTGCGATATACCACAGCACGCATAGCAACAGAATCAGATACAGGCAGGTTGACCATGCCTTTCACATGTCCACCAACGCCACCGTCATCTACCGAATTAAGGTTCGCTTCAAACTTCCCTTCAAAGGTGTCTAGCTCAGGCTGGTTTGTAATGTAACGCAGCGTTCCACCAATTGAACCAGAGCCAAACAAAGTGCCTTGAGGGCCGCGAAGGGTCTCTATTCGGTTTAAATCAAATAAGTCTAAATCTGGGGTAAACAATGATAGTGAAATAACACTCTCATCTAAATAAACCCCCACCTGCTCTTTCACCCCTGGTTGGTCTCGTACCACTTGACCCGCTGATACCCCGCGCATTGACACTTGGCTTTGTCCAGGGCCAAGGTTTTGAATCGATACGCTGGCTACGTTTCTAGCCACATCCTCTAAATTACTGGCTCCACTTCTTTCAAAGTCTTTTTGCGTTTGCGCATTGATCGAAAACGGAATGTCGCCAATCGATTCAGAACGCTTAGTCGCTGTTACTATGATTTTCTCAACGCCAGAGTCCTGATTATCACTCGACTCCTGCGCCATAGCGCCCGTGCTGAGCAACCCTACTACCGCAACACTCAAAGTGCTTAAGCGAAAATTGTGTGTGTTTAGTTTCAAAATTTGTCCATCCAGATTAATTGTTGCATTTTTGTTAAAAACCGTCGTGTAATGTGGCAAAAAAAGTTGAGCATTTCTACTGCTTACCGACGATATATTGTTATTTTTGTAAGTATTTCTGTCCAAACCCAGAATAAAAAACTTAAACCCTAGGTTTGCGCAAGAGTATATAAAGCAAGTTTCATTGCTGTGAAAGCCGACCAGAGTGATTTAGAGCCTGAAAACGGTATTGCAGATACGCTTATGTTGATAACACAGGATGTTGAATAGGTTTATGCTGGCAGCATCATTGAATATATGCACCCTAAAAACGGCAAATAGATAAGGAGAAAATTGATCTTTTGGTCTCGTTGTTTTCAAAACAGCACTGTGACTTCATATGCAATGCCTGAATAACATGTGAGCGAGCTTTAATTGTGAGGTTTACAACTTAAAAATCCAAACATGGATCCACATTAGTTCTTTGGTTAGATTTTATTTAATTTAGTCCCAGTAATAAAACCAATATAAAAATCATGAACAACACAAAATACACTTTTACGTGCCAATTTTTTGAGTAATTTGCTCTATATTCAGCAATCATTTGAGCAACATCACCTTCTGTGAATTCATACCTACACCGATAGCAGGCTTTACTACCTTTCTTAATATGGGCTCTACATTTTCCGCATTTGTAGATATAGGAGAGTCGGTCTGCGCTAAGGTATGGATATCCGTTATCTTTTTTGTTCATCCTAATGAAACTCCTCAAAAACCTAAAGGCCAACACTGACTAGTTGTGATCTGCCTATCGCCCTGACTCGCTATTCAGTTCAGTGCTTGAATATCCTTAATGCTTTGTTTGTATCGAATATGACACGAAGGCATAAAAGCGCCCGCCTTGAAACAAAAAAGCCCTTAAAAATAAGGGCTTAATTAGAATTCTTTACAGAATATGTCTCAGGTGAACTCTAGAACGGAATATCATCGTCGAAGTCAAAGTCAGGCTCAGCCATGGGTGCTGGCTTGTTTTGACCTCCTTGCGGGGCTTGATTGAAACCTTGATTACCTTGGCCGCCCTGAGGTGCTTGGTTGTAACCTTGGTTAGGAGATTGTTGGAAACCACCTGAGTTTTGACCGCCTTGTGCTGGGCGCTGCTGAGGTTGTTGACGTTGCTGCCCCTGGAAACCACCTTCAGATTGGCCGCCGCTTTTGCCGCCTAGCATTTGCATCTGATCTACAATCACTTCAGTGGTGTATCTGTCTTGCCCTTGTTGATCTTGCCATTTACGGGTTTGCAATTTACCTTCAACGTAAATTTGCGAGCCTTTGCGCAAGTATTCACCCGCCACTTCAGCTAAACGGCGATACATAGTTAGGCGATGCCATTCGGTGCGCTCTTGCATTTGCCCTTGTTGGTCTTTCCAGCTTTCGCTGGTCGCGATGCTTAAATTCGCTACCGCGTTACCATTTGGCATATAACGTACTTCAGGATCTTGTCCTAAATTGCCCACCAAGATGACTTTGTTTACGCCTTTACTCGCCATTTTAACTCCTATTATCAGTCCTAGAGCACAGCATTCTAAGCGATTACGTTTAGATAATGTGCTGGCTTCTTACTGGATTTGTCTATTTTTTCAATTCGTTAGTGAATATATAAATACATTTCTGCCGCCGGTCGATAAGTATCTCACATCACAACTGAGTGCGAAAACTTCCCCTTAGCTATGACAAAAATGTTTTTCACTGTACCGATTATTATAACGCGATTTAGCCAATTGTTTCTCAGAAATTTGCCCTTGATTCGTTTAAAAAACAAATCAGCCATTGACCAAAACGTGTGCTTTATCTATCTCAAACTGTTTGCCATGGGCTTTGATATACACCACACCTTCATCTGGCACCACAGTGACATCGACTACCCCCTCTAACGTGGCTAATTGCTCGCCAATGGTTTGCGCCGAATAACGGGTAAAATCAGGCTTGAGAGTATAACGCTTTAAGCGTTCACTGGTGCCTAGCTTGCGTAATCCAAGCCACCATAGGCCGCAGGCGCCACCTGCGATAACAAAGACCCATTGAGGGCCAATATACTGACTGGCTAAGCCAGATAAGGTACCGCCTAAAAATGCGCCTAAAAACTGAAAGCTCGCGTAAATCCCCATGGCGGAGCCCTTTTTACCAGCAGGAGCAATGCTTGACACCATAGCCGGAAAACTCGCCTCTAAAAAGTTAAACCCTGCGAAAAACAGCCACCCAAAGCCCATGACCGCCAGCACAGTGCCGTGTTCAAAGTGCAGGCCAAGAAGTGCAGCGCCCAGAAGCAATATACACAAACGAATAACCGCGGACTGGCTCATGGTTCTGGTTAACATCATCAATAAGACTAACCCCACCACTGAAGCTGCCAAAATAGGCAAATACAATTGCCAATGGCGCTCTAGTTCCCAGCCTAGTGCGCTAAGCAAAATAGGCATTTGCACAAATAATACGGTGATCATCATATGCAGCAACATCACGCTAATGTTCAAACGGCGTAACTGCGGGTCGAAAAACAAGATTTTCACATCGGTAAGAACAGGAAGTGTGTCACCCTTGGGTGCATAGTTTATCGCACTGGGCACCACCCAAATGACCAAAGGCATGCATAAAATAGCGAGTATACCGGTAATCGAAAAAATACCGTGCAGACCGTAATTATCTGCAATCACAGGGCCAATTAACAAGGCAATATAGAATGAAAACCCAATAGCAATTCCGATAATCGCCATCACTTTTGGTCGCTGCTGTTCACGGCTGACATCCCCAGCTAACGCCATAATAGCGCCTGCTATCGCCCCAGCTCCCTGCAAGAATCGGCCAATCACAATCCATAACATGCTGTCAGCGGTAGCAGCCACACCACTACCAATTGCGAACATCAGCAAGCCGGCTACAATCACGGGTTTGCGGCCAATTTTGTCTGACAATACCCCCATTGGAATTTGCAAAATCGCTTGGGTTAATCCGTAACCACCAATCGCGAGGCCGAGCATTAATGCTGAATAATCTGGGTAATGCACTGCGAGTATGGCCAGCACTGGCATCACCATAAATAATCCCAGCATACGCAGGACATAAACAGCGGCCAAAGCCAATGAAGCGCGAATTTCTGTTCTATTCAAATGAGTAACTAATCAGTTTGAGGTTGTTAAGGCGGCGAAGTTTAACACAAAATTATCGCGCTAAACGACAGCAAGATCGCAGCAAGCATGAGAGAAAACACCATAAATGCAATGATATACCTGTGTTTAAAACATCAACTTACAAATTTCATCGGCGATCTAATTCAGGCCGTTAATCGTATCTTGTTTGTCATTACCACTTTGGGTATTGAAAGTATAATTGCTCATCCGCATAGAGCTCTTATATCAAGTATGTAATACTCACTCTTTTGAGGTCGACTTTGGTCAATAATGGATAAGATAGCTGTACGTGGCGCGCGCACTCACAATCTAAAGAACATCGATTTAGATATTCCTCGAGACAAACTTACTGTCATCACCGGCTTGTCTGGATCCGGTAAGTCTTCACTGGCATTTGACACCCTATACGCCGAGGGTCAACGTCGGTATGTGGAGTCTTTGTCCGCTTATGCTCGGCAATTTTTATCCATGATGGAAAAGCCCGATGTGGATCACATCGAAGGTCTGTCACCAGCCATCTCTATTGAGCAGAAATCAACGTCCCATAACCCTCGATCGACCGTAGGCACGATCACAGAAATATACGATTATCTGCGTTTGTTGTATGCCCGCGTTGGCGAGCCGCGCTGTCCGACCCACCATGTGCCGTTAGATGCGCAAACTGTTAGCCAGATGGTTGACCGCGTACTCACCATGCCGGCAGATGAAAAGCTCATGTTGTTGGCTCCCGTAGTACAAGATCGTAAAGGCGAGCACGTAAAAACTCTTGAAAGCTTAGCTGCACAAGGATTTATTCGCGCGCGGATTGATGGCGAGGTGTGTGATTTATCCGATCCACCTGAACTCGACTTGCATAAAAAGCACAATATCGAAGTGGTTGTTGACCGCTTCAAGGTTCGTGAAGACTTGTCTTTACGACTTGCTGAGTCCTTCGAGACAGCGCTGAACTTGTCCGCTGGCACAGCTAAAATCGCCTTTATGGATGACCCGCACAAAGAAGAAGTGGTATTTTCATCTAACTTTGCCTGCCCTCATTGTGGCTATTCAATGGCAGAACTTGAGCCCAGGCTATTCTCGTTCAATAACCCGGCGGGCGCGTGCCAAACCTGTGATGGTTTAGGCACAAGACAGTTTTTTGATCCGCACAGAATTATCAGTAACGACGAACTCAGTTTATCCGGCGGAGCGATACGCGGATGGGATAAACGCAGTTATTATTACTTCCAAATGCTGCAAGCCGTGGCGGATCACTATAAGTTTGATTTGACCACGCCTTTCGCAGAACTTGATGAGAAAGCCAAAGACATTGTGCTACACGGTAGCAAAGGCACCTCTATCAACTTCAAATACATCAATGATCGCGGCGATATTATGGAGCGCAAGCATCCCTTTGAAGGGATCATTCCGAATATGGAGCGCCGCTACCGTGAAACTGAATCCAACGCGGTGCGTGATGAATTATCTAAATATTTGAGCCAGCAACATTGTAGTAGCTGTAATGGCACACGTCTGCGCCTTGAAGCACGCAACGTGTTTATTGGCGACACGCCTCTGCCAACGATTACGGATATGTCGATTGCGGAGTCTTTACAGTTTTTCACCGATATTGAATTAACCGGAAAACGCGAAAAAATCGCCGATAAAATCTTCAAAGAGATCAACGACCGTTTGAATTTCTTGGTCAATGTCGGCTTAAATTATTTGTCCCTTTCACGCAGCGCCGACACCTTATCAGGCGGTGAAGCTCAGCGTATTCGTCTTGCCAGTCAAATTGGTGCAGGGTTAGTTGGGGTGATGTACGTATTGGATGAACCCTCTATTGGTTTGCACCAACGGGACAACGAACGCCTACTGACAACGCTAGAGCATCTACGCGACTTGGGTAACACGGTTATCGTGGTTGAGCATGATGAAGATGCCATTCGCGCTGCTGACTTTGTGCTTGATATCGGCCCGGGTGCCGGTGTGCACGGCGGCGAAATAGTTGCCCAAGGCACCATAGATGACATCATGAAAAGCGAACATTCCCTGACAGGTAAATACTTATCAGGCCGTGAAGCCATCGCTATTCCTGAAAAGCGCACTGAGATTGATCAAGATAAATGGATCGAAATGAGCGGCGCTACAGGCAACAACCTACAAGATGTCGACTTGCGCATTCCGTTTGGTTTAATGACCTGCGTAACCGGTGTATCAGGTTCAGGTAAATCAACTCTAATCAATGATACTTTTTATCGGATAGCCCATCGTGAGCTCAACGGCGCGACCACAGGTGAACCAGCGCCGTATAAGACATGTACCGGCATGGACATGCTCGATAAAGTTGTCGATATTGACCAAAGCCCGATTGGGCGCACACCGCGCTCAAACCCAGCGACGTACGCGGGTATTTTCACCCCAGTGCGTGAACTGTTTGCAGGTACCCAAGAGGCCCGTTCTCGTGGCTATAAACCTGGGCGTTTTAGCTTCAATGTAAAAGGCGGTCGTTGTGAGGCCTGTCAGGGCGACGGCGTAATTAAAGTAGAAATGCACTTTTTACCAGATGTTTACGTGCCTTGTGACGTGTGTAAGGGCCAGCGATACAACCGTGAAACCCTAGAAATTCAGTACAAGGGCTTAAATATTCATGAAGTACTGGATTTAACCGTTGAAGATGCCCGTGAGTTTTTCGATGTTATTCCTGCGATTGCCCGAAAATTACAAACCTTGATGGATGTAGGTTTGTCCTATGTGCGTTTGGGCCAAGCGGCCACTACCTTGTCAGGCGGTGAAGCCCAGCGGGTAAAACTGGCCAAAGAATTATCAAAGAGAGACACAGGCCAAACCTTGTACATCTTAGATGAGCCCACGACTGGCTTGCATTTCCACGATATTAAACAGTTATTACAGGTGTTACATCGCCTGCGCGATCACGGCAACACAGTCGTGGTGATCGAGCACAACTTAGATGTCATCAAAACCGCTGATTGGGTCATAGACTTAGGCCCAGAGGGCGGCTCAGGCGGCGGGCAAATTATCGCTCAAGGCACACCAGAACAAATTTGCGAAGTAGAGATTTCTCATACGGCGCGCTTTCTTAAACCTCTGCTGTCAATTTAAACAAGGAACTAAACCAATGTTAATTGAAGATTTTAATGTGCGATTTTGTGAAACGGATGCCTTAGCACACGTCAGTAATACTGTGTTGGTGGATTGGTTTGAAATGGCTCGCGAGCCCATATTCAGAATTTTCAGCCCTGAATTAGACTTACAAAATTGGCCTTTGATTTTAGCTGGCTATAAAGTCGATTTTCTCGATCAAATGCATTATGGCCACCCTGTACAGGTTCGTACCTACATTAGCCGTATAGGCGGAAGTTCATTCGACACCTATCAAGAGTTATGGCAAAACGGCACCAAGCGTGCAACTGGCACTACTACTATGGTCCAGTATAACTACGCTGAGAAAAAGTCAGTGGTGATCAATGATGAAATACGTGAAAAGCTAACTGAGCACGCGATCCCTCGGGGCGTGAATGCCTAAGCCTGAAACCTTTATTAAGGTTGTAGAGCACGCTATTAGTGACGAACTGTGTGATCAGTTCGTCACCCAATTTGAGTTAAGCAAAAACACCCAACCGGGGCGTACAGGTGGCGGCGTCGACCCAGACAAAAAACGCAGTCGTGACGTATCTATTATTACTCACCCAGAATTCAAAACGCCCTATCAAGCTTTATTACCTGTACTGAGCCAACAGATATTGGCCTATTTCGAAAGCTATTTCTTCGCCCTTATTGGCCCTATCGGTTTGACCGTTAAGCACCCGAAAAGCGGCCAGCCCGTTAAAATGACTCATGACAACTTTAAAGAAGTGGGTTTACCGAATTTAGCCAACCTAATGGGCTACTTATTTCGGTTAGGCAATATCAACGCACAGAAATACGATAAGCAACAGGGCGGTTATCCTTATTGGCATTCAGAGGTTTACCCTCAGGCCAATAGTACAGATGCCTTACACCGTATATTATTGTTTATGTTTTATTTAAATGATGTGGAAGAAGGCGGGGAAACCGAGTTTTACTATCAAGATTTATCTATCAAACCGCGCAAAGGCACTATGGTGATTGCCCCCGCGTATTTTACCCATACTCACCGAGGGAACGTACCCATCTCGAATGATAAGTACATTCTCACCTCATGGGTACAGTTTAATCAGGCTAACGTTATCTTTGGCCAACCCACGCGCTGAGTAGCCACACAAGGACTTTGAAAAACCTTAGCCATCATATGGTGTCACTTCAATGCCTTGCATGGTGTAGCCTACTGTCGCTAGGTCTCCTTCCCACACTTGGGTAGCTAATGTACCGGTCACCCACACAGCATCGTATATGTTGTCTATTGGCACACCATTTGGAAACTTCACATATACAATTTGATTCGGTGGCGGGGGGGGAACATGAATACACGCGCCAAAATACGGTACTAACAAGAACTCTTTGGTCGTATCGCTGCTGCCTTCAAGGGGCACTACAAAGCCTGGTATTTTAACCACTTTGCCGTCCAGTTCATTCACCACAGGGGCATTTAAACTTTGTTGTACCATTGAACCGTCATGGTTCACTTCCTCTTGGGGGGCAATGTAATTTTTTGGGATCATGTCTTCCCAAAATAATTCTTCAGGCTCTTGGCTAAAAGCAGCAAACGAACTTATCGCCAGCAATAACACTAAATACTTCATGAATTCTCCTTGGGGGGTGCAACACTGGGCACATTCGCCCAACGCAACATGTTCATTCTAACTTCATTCCCATCGTTCGGTTGGTCGGGAATATTCAACGCTAAAATCAATGAACAAACAGCAAAGCCTGCACCGATATAAAAGACAGCCGAGGGCGAGGTTAACCACACCACGCCTAACAATGCTGGGATGACTACAGCGGCAATATGATTAATGGTAAAACTCACCCCGGCGGTTGATGCGATATCTCTGTGATCGGCAATCTTTTGAAAATAAGTCTTAACCGCAATGGCCATGGCAAAAAACAGGTGATCTATTACATACAGTCCGGCAGCTAACTGACTATTGTCTACCCAGGCATAACCCACAAACACACAAAGTAAACCAAGGTATTCAATACACAATGCCCGTTGCTCACCAATTTTATGGATCCAGCGGCCAATTTTAGGGGCAAAAAACAGATTAAACACATAGTTGAGCATATACAGCAGGCTGATATCACCAACCGAATAACCAAATTTCTCTACCATCATAAACGAGGCAAACACCATAAAGATTTGCCGCCGCGCACCACTGAAAAACACCAAGCCATAATACAGCCAATAGCGTTTGCGTAAAAACATGTGCTTATGCTGCACAGAGGTTTGAGTAAACTTATCGAATCCAAACCATAACCAAATCACGATCAGCAGACCTACTCCACCAGCCAGCATATACATAGCCACATACGAGATCCCCGCCCATTCCATTAGCAGCCAAATAGCGCCGTATGCCAGCAACGAGGCAAAACTCTTTACTGCAAGCTGCTGCCCCATAAAGTGAGCGCTTTTGTCTTTATCTAGCCACTGCAAGGTCAATGATTGGTTGATGGTCTCAAAATAATGAAAACCAATAGACATCAACACAGTGGTGCAATACAACCCTAACTCAAACGGCAACCAGCCAGTTAAAGCAACGCCAACACACATAACCGCCAACGACACCAATGCAAGCGTTTGCTCTTTGAGCACCAACAACAAGAAAACTGCGGTAAAGGCCAAAAAACCAGGCACCTCACGGAGGCTTTGCAGCATGCCAATCTGTGCACCATTGAACTGTGCCTTCTCTACCACAAAATTATTCAGCAGTGCGTTCCATACGGAAAAAACCAGCGGCATCACAAAAGCCATTGCCAATAAAAGTATCTGCGGGTTAGCGCGAAATGGGCGTATAAATGTCATGGATTTCAATTCACAAAACGGTGATGGTCAGTGTCTCACAAGAGACAGAAAATAAAAAAGCCGACGAGTAGTCGGCTTCTAGGGTACCAAATTCTATTCGACTGAATAGATTGATTAGCCTTCTGTTTTGTAACGCTCTACGCTGCTAACGATTTCTTCTTTTGCTGCTTCAGCGTTTTCCCAACCGTCGATTTTCACCCATTTTCCAGGCTCTAAATCTTTGTAATGTGAGAAGAAATGCTCAATTTGGTTAAGGGTAAGCTCGTCCACTTGGTCGATGTCTTTGATACCACGATAGATGGTAGACAACTTATCAACCGGTACCGCTAAAATCTTAGCATCAGTACCTGATTCATCTGTCATTTTAAGTACGCCAACAGGACGACACTTAATCACACAACCAGCAAGAAGTGGGAAAGGTGACATCACTAGTACGTCTGCTGGATCACCATCTTCTGACAATGTTTGATTAATATAGCCATAGTTAGTGGGGTAGTGCATGCAGGTCGCCATGAAGCGGTCGACAAAAATTGCACCTGTGTCTTTATCCACTTCATATTTGATTGGATCAGAATACGCAGGGATTTCAATCACTACATTAATTTCGTCTGGTACGTTTTTACCAGCTGGAACATCGTTAAGACTCATAGACTTGACCTATAGATTGATGAAAATTGGCTCGAATTATAGGGCGATCAACAACAATATGAAACGCCACAGAGGCAATAAAGCATGGCTTTTGCCCGTTATTCACAAAAAAACTGCCAAAAGCACGAAAAATTCACTTAATCTCAGCGCTTCGGCATTTTCGTTTAATCAGTCCTTATCCCGCAAAAGGAGTATTTTTTATAGCGTCCAACATGGTCCTGTAGTCACTGGTGGCTAAAAATTGTGTAACATCTTTTAACGGTAATTGACTATCTGGATTGCTCACAGCCAGCAAGTGGGCAATGCCAAAATCTTTCGCTGCCTGCAAAATAGGCAAGCTATCATCAACAAACAACGTATGCTCGCAATCGAACCCTAAACGTTGCTGAAGCTTTTGCCATAATAATTGAGACTCTTTGGTGACCCCAAATTCATGGGTCGAAATAAGCGTATCGATATGGCTATCAAGGGCAGTATGTTCAATTTTTAATGACAGACTATCGGGATGCGCGTTAGTGACCAATACCACTTCACGCCCTGATTCTCTGAGGGCATCAAGCAATGGAATGGTGTCATCCCGCATGGCGATTAAATGCTCAACTTCACGCTTTGCTTGCATAATATCTAGCTGAAGTTTGTCTGCCCAGTAATCTAAACAATACCAATCTATTGTGCCAAACACTTGGCGATACTCCGCCATCATGTACTCTTTACCCTGTTCTTCGCTGATGCCATTGATACTGGCGTACGTTTTCGGTAAATGCTCTAACCAGAAGTGGCTATCGAAATGCAAGTCAAGCAAAGTCCCGTCCATATCGAGTAAAACCGTTTTAATTTTGTTCCAAGGTAAGTCAGGCAAGTGGCAAGTCCTTAAGTTAAGCGTTATATTCGACGTAACAATAGTTTACGCGTCATTGATGCAATTAGTGAGGCTATGATAACGTGATAGGTAGATGAGCAAAATAGACCCCAATAAAACACTTCCACACATTCACCAACGACGCACCGTGGCAAAAAGCGGATTGTTCACCGTTGAGCAAGTCGATCTCGAGTTTTCCAATGGAGAACTGCGCACCTTTGAGCGCATGGCTGGCGGTGGACGTGGCGCGGTGATGATTGTTCCCTTTATCAATAACCATGAATTTTTATTGGTACGTGAATACGCGGCAGGCACGCACTCATACCAGTTAGGTTTTCCTAAGGGCCTAATCGACCCAGGAGAAGAACCTGCGCAAGCCGCTGATCGCGAGCTCAAAGAAGAAGTCGGCTTTGGCGCAACTAAGCTTCATTACTTGCAAAATGTCAGCATGGCACCGGCATTTTTTAACGCCCGCATGGATATTTTTATCGCTGAAGATTTATATGAACAAACGCTTCCCGGCGATGAACCTGAGCCCTTAGACATCATTAAATGGTCGATAAACGATCTTGATGCGTTATTGGCTCGTGACGATTTCATTGAAGCTCGCTGTATTACCGCACTATTTCTCGCGCAAAAGTGGTTAAAGGAACAATAATGCCCACCGACTCTATCTCTTCGTTACTCGACATAGCTAAAAGCGCAGCCCAAGCGGCTGGAAAAGTCGTCATGGAAATCTATGACAGTGGTGACTATAAAAGCTATCAAAAAGACGATGACTCGCCCGTGACGTCAGCCGACTACAAAGCGAATGAAGTGATTTTGGCCATTCTCAAACGTAAAACCCCGCACATTCCTATCATGTCGGAAGAGTCAGACAACGGTGCACTAGAAGTGCGTAAAGGCTGGCATCGTTATTGGTTAATTGACCCTATTGATGGTACCCAAGAGTTTATCGCTCGCAGTGGCGACTTTGCAGTGAATATTGCACTTGTTGAAGATAACCAACCTGTTATCGGGGTGATTTACTGGCCCCCAGGTGAAACCTTGTATTTTGCCTCTAAAGGGCACGGGGCATTTAAAGAAAGCCGCACCGAAAATAAACGCATTCACGTGCGTAAATTTGACGATCCTGAACACGACCCCGTTATGATTGCCATTAGCCGCCGTCAAGCACGAGAAAATGTCATGCGCAGCATGAGCGATCATCGCACGTATCAAACTTATCCGACGGGCAGCTGCTCGCTAAAATCCTGTTTTATCGCTGAAGGTAAAGCAGATGTTTTCTTACGTTTAGGCGTGACTGGCGAATGGGACACTGGTGCTTCTCAGTGCATTGTCAGTGAAGCAGGGGGCAATATTTTGGCCCATGATTTTTCGCCTCTTAGTTATAATGAACGAAATTCCGTTACCAACCCAGATTTTATCGTTATGGGTGATCAACGAGTAAATTGGCAAACCATAGTGAAATACACCACAGGAGATACCGAATGACTTTCCGCAAAAATGCCAAGTTGCTAAAACTGGCCGCAATTAACCTAGCCGCGCTATCCAGCTTACTCGTGTGTGCAAGCGCTTCCGCCGATTGGCAACTGCTGAATAAAGACTCTCAGTTAAATTTCATTTCTACCAAGAATATTAAAGTCAGTGAGCTTCATCATTTCTCCAATCTGAGCGGCTCACTAACCAGTGCCGGTGAATTGTCGGTTGATATCGATTTATCCTCTGTAGAAACAGGGATAGATATTCGCAACTCTCGTATGCGTGAAAAGCTGTTTATGGTGGAGAACTTCCCGAAAGCGACTCTCACCGCTAACCTGCCAAAAGAAATTTTGGCGTTTACTAAAGGCCAAGCAGGTACGTTTACCATTCCTGCCAAATTAAGCGTGCTAGGGCAAGAAAACGACATTGAAGTGAAAGTACAAGTGACCAAAACTGACCATAATCGTTTTGTCGCCACCAGTGCTCAACCTGTCATCATTACAGCAGGGGATTATGGCCTACAAGGCGGCATAGACTGGTTACAAAACGTAGCGGGCTTGTCCAGCATCAGCCCGAATGTACCCGTAACGTTTAACTTAACCTTCATCGAATTGATGTAATTGATCGCTGCCGTTAAATGAGACAGGTGACAACCATTATTCTGCTTCCTCATCGATCAGCCCAAGCTGATCTTTGGGGATAATATTCACTGTTTCATGTAACTCTGAATACACCAGCAAGGCCTCGCCCGATGTTAATTGAGCTCGCACTTGCTCTACCTTATCTGCCAAACTGCAATCCGCCTCACCGTACTCGGTGCCTTCACGTAGCACAAATCCTTCAATCAGATTGCTCAACGCATCTGGGCTGACTTCATTAATCGGTATAATCATAAAACGATATGGCTTTGCACTTACTCGCGCAAAATCTCCTGAAAATATTGATTAACACGCTTCTGCATCCAAATTACCGGACGCCAAGGCGTGCCTTGCATAAACCCTACATGCCCTCCTTTGTCGCTTAATTCAAGGCGTACATGAGGGGACAGTTCTTGTTCACTGGGCAAAACTGACTCACTCATAAAGGGGTCGTCTTTAGCGTGAATGACAAGGGTTGGAGTGGCGATAGTTTTCATAAAATTTATCGCGCTGCATTTAGTGTAGTAATCATCAGCACTGTCAAAACCATGCAGAGGCGCGGTTACGTGCTGGTCGAACGCTTTGAAGCTTTTAAGAGAGCGTGCTTTGACATCATCAATCTCTAAATGATCGGAATAGTCCACGGTACGCATTTTATCCACCAGATTATTCACCATGCTTTTCAGTAAATAAGACTGATACATACGTGATACACCTTGATTGATACTCAATGAGCACTCAGCTAACTTAAAAGGCGGTGAAATCCCGATACCTGCGCGCAAAATGCGCTGTTCAGGACGTTCCCCTAACAGTTTTAACAGCATATTCGCCCCGAGGGAAAAGCCCATAGCCACTTTCGCGACATTAGGATACAGCTCCGTCAGCCAGTTTAACAAAAACCACGCGTCTTCTGTTTCTCCCGAGTGATACGCTCTGGGTAAGGTATTATGCTCACCGCCGCAACCACGAAAATGCATCAATACCACCAGGTAGCCTTGCTGAACGAGATTGGCAGCCATGTCATTGGCATAATGGGACTTGTTCGACCCTTCCAGACCATGAAAAATAACCACTAACCCTTTGCTCGATGCAATGCTCTCTCTGTCTCCTGCCCAGGCTAAATTGACAAAATCCCCATCAGGCAAAATCAAACGCTCTTTATGCCAATGCACCCTTAAGCGTCGCTGAAAAAAGCGCGGCCAAATAGTCTGCATATGACGATTTTTCGCCCACCAAGGAGGCGTAAACGTACTTTGTACAATCTCGCCAAATAAGGTGTTTTCGCTGGTTGAGCTAACCGTATCTAAAGGAAGATGACGTGATGAAGGCTGAGGCATTGAGGTGAGTGTGCATTCCGATTTGCAATAAATTGTTCTACTGAGTATATCAACTCTCTACCCTGTTGTAATTAACTGCGAAGAGCTGCATATCATGTGCAGATAACAAGCGCCCTGAGCAGGCGCTTAGATTATAAAATTACCCGAATTAGGCTTTTATACCAATGAGCGGGTCCATACCCACCTATTTACATAATGGCGTGAATAAGCGTGATATGTATTTCCTCTTAGACAGTCATTGTGACTTTGTTTAAGCCTTGAGGTGTGTCTGGGTTGCAACCCAATTGCACGGAAATGTCAGCAATATCAAGGTAGAAACGTTGCATAATCATTAACGCTCCGATTCGTGGGTGTACATTGTCAGGAAAGACTTTCATGTGTAACACATGTGCCCCGCGCTGGGTTACGTCGTCAATTTGTTGCTTGTGGGTGGCCTGCGATTCATCGAGCAATCCTAAACTGAGCACTTTTAGCGGCTTTTGCGCTAACGCCACAGGGCCGTGTACAAACTCAGCACTAGAGAATGCCTCAGCTTGAATTGCGCACACTTCTTTTAGCTTTAATGCTACCTCTTTGGCAATCGCGTAGCCAAAACCACGCCCCAACACGATGCATTTATCACACCCTTGGAACATATCTGCATGTAATTGCTTAGGCCCATCAACGGCTCGTTTAAGTGCATCTGGAATCTCTTTTATCGCAGCAATGAGGGCTCTATCTTTTTTACTGTAAGCCACCAATTGCAAAAGTGCACTTAAACACGCCAAGTAGCTTTTCGTCGCGGCGACCGCGACTTCTTGCTCCACGCGCAACGGGATAAGTTCATCGACTAAATTAGCCAATGGCGAGGTTTCATCATTCACCAAACCGATACACAGCGCCCCGGCCTCTTTCGCCATCTCCATGTGTTGCAAAATATCTGGGCTGCGTCCTGATTGTGAAATTCCAATAACCAGAGCATTATTTAGCTTCAATTGTTTGTGGAACACAGTCACCACTGAGGGCGCAGCAGCAACCACAGGAATGCCTAACTCCACTTCAATCAAGTACTTTGCAAATACCCCCGCATGGTCTGATGAGCCTCTTGCCACTATGTACACCACGCTTGGGTTAAGTCGCTGTATTCGCTGTGCAATACGCTCGCAAGTGCCTTGGTTTAATCTAAGCTGCTGTGCTAATAGGTCAGCAGTAGAAGCAGCTTCTTTGGCCATAATGCTGGTCATTAATACCTCCGGAAAAACGTAAAAAAAGGTGACGATTAACGTCACCTCATTCAATTTCACTTTACTTAAAAGCTAAAAATAAGCTCACCACCTTGCATCACGTCGCTGTGAGAGATGGTGTTCATCTGCACCGGTGTACCGTTAAGCGTAACCTCTTTAACATAATCACTTGGCGCTTTCCCTGATGACACCCGTTTTACCGTAAAAATCTTATTATTCGGTAATTGCAACTCAACAGTATCAAACTGGGGCGTGCCTAATACATACTGCCCATCAGCTGGGTTTAGAGGGTAAAAACCAAGTGCACTAAACACATACCAAGCAGACATTTGCCCCACATCATCGTTACCTGAAAGCCCATCTGGATTATCGCGGTACATGGTGTCTCGGATCTCTTTAATACGTTGCTCGCCTTTCCACTTTTGCGAGGTTAAAGAATACATGTAAGGCACATGGTGCACTGGCTCATTACCGTGCGCATACTGGCCAATGAGCCCAGAAATATCCGGTGATACATCTCCCTCCATAAAGGAATCAGTACTGAATAACGTATCTAATTTATTTAGAAATGGCGCTTCACCACCGAATAAGCTGATCAAGCCTTCAACATCGTGAGGGACAAACCAAGTGTACTGCCAAGCATTTGCTTCGGTGTAATCTGTGGTCCGGTGGTCAACATGGGTTGGGCTGAAATTTTTCACCCACTGGCCATCTTGGGTTTTGCCACGCATAAAACCGGTTTGTTTATCAAACAAGGTTTTATAAGACTCGGCACGTTGAGCGAAATACGCATAGTCTTGTTCTTTACCCAGTGCTTTTGCCATGCGTGCAATCGCCCAATCGTCAAACGCATACTCGAGGGTTTTCGATACAGCTTCAACCTCTAAATCAGAAGGTACATAGCCGTACTTAGCGAATAAATCGATACCAAAACGTTCCTGCATAGCCGACGCTTTAAGGGCCTCGAATAACGCCTCAGGATCCACATCCGTTAAGCCTTTAAAATAGGCATCGACTATGACGGGCACTGCGTGATAACCAATCATCACGTCGGTTTCATTGGCCATTAAATCCCAAGAAGGTAACAGGCCGGTTTCGTGGTAAAACGCCATCATCGAGCTGACCATATCATTGACGCGCTCGCCATTAGAAATAGTCAACAATGGGTGTAATGCGCGAAACGTGTCCCACAGTGAAAACAAAGAATACCGTTTAAATTGCTGACTATTGTGGGCACTACCGTCAGCACCAAAATAGCTGCCATTGACGTCATTGAATGTCTGCGGTGCCAAAAATGAATGATATAAAGCCGTATAGAACTTGCGTTTCGCTTGCTCGTTATCATCAGTGACTTTGAATTTGCCCAGTTGAGCTGCCCAGAGTGTTTGTGCTTGGCGCTTGCTATTATCGAAATCGAAATCAGCCACTTCAGCCGCTAGGTTTTGCTGCGCTCCATCAATACTGACATAAGAAATAGCTACTTTTGCCACCAAAGCCTTGTCAGCAATGTCACCGAAGTTTAGCACCACTTCGCTTTTTTCAGCGTTGATAAACGGGCCCGCTAGCGCTTCGCCTTCTTTGTAAAACTGATGTGCAAAGGGTTGGTTGAACTGGGCAACAAAATACACGGGCTGGTAATCAGTCCAACCGGTTGAAATACGGTAGCCCACTAAGGTGTTATCGTCTAACACACGCATAAAGGTAGCCACAGATTTATCGTAGTTCTGGGCATAGCCTAAATCGATTAATACTTTGGCGTCTTCTTCACCTGAAAAGGTATAGCGATGCACGCCAGTACGCTCGGTAGCGGTTAGCTCAGCATTGACCTTCTCTTGTGGCAAGCCCACTTGGTAGTACCCAGGTGAGGCACTTTCATCAGAATGTGAATACTCACTCACTACGTGCTTTAGTTCATTATCACGTCGGGTGTTGTAATCACCACGAAACGGCATGACGAGGATATCCAGCAAATCTCCTACCCCTGTGCCAGATAAATGCGTATGGCTGAAACCCAGTAGTTGGTTGTCGCTGTAATTGTAACCTGAGGTCCAATCCCATCCTTTAGAAGGATTGTCAGGGCTTAGTTGTACCATGCCAAAAGGCACCACTGCACCAGGAAAGGTATGTCCGTGGCCACCCGTGCCAATAAAAGGGTCTGCGTATTGTAACAACGACTCATCGACGACCTGCACCATTGGCACTTTTTGTATGCTAGGTTCCGAGCTTGTGGCACAACCAGCAAGTCCGCCTACGGCACAAAGAGAGAATGCACCCACTAAAAATTGTTTTTTCATTGTTAGAATCATTTATTTATCACTCATTACTTAATCTGGGAGTTTGTCTAGCCAGTTCTTTTTCAAAATCCAGCTGGTCACAACAATCACGCAAAAGGCTGCCAACATTGACCACCACTGCTGGATCACTAAATAAATAGGCATTACCACCAACGCTAACTGCCACACAATACCAACCACGACATTGCACATGTCCCTTGAAAACTCTTTATTCGGAACAAAATCAGCCTCTATGGCGATAACTTTTTCACGTATTGGTCCCCACACGCCCCAAGGTTTCACGGTGCGGTAGAACTCACATAACACTTCATCTGATTCAGGTGGGGTCAGTAAAGTGCCCGCAACGGAACCAATAAGGCCGAATAGCAGTAGTAACGGAAAGGCCATTAAAGGTTGCACGTCAGGAAGCGCAATCGGTAGCACGAGTGCACCTAGTAACCCAGCTAACATGCCCCAAAAGTAACCATAAGCATTAAATCGCCACCAATGCCATTTCAGTAAATTAGCCGCCGCGTAACCGCCAAATAACGCGGCAAAAATCCATTGCATAATGGCGTTAATGCTACCGAGCATCAGCCCAAGTCCCATACCGAGAACCACCAGCACAATCGACACGATATAGCTCATACGCACATAAGTGCGGCTGTCAGCATCCGGGCGCAAATAGCGGCGATAAATATCATTGACAAAGTAGGCAGGTGCAGCGTTAACCGATGCCGCATAGGTCGACATAAACGCAGCTAACAGACCAGCGATCAGCAAGCCGGTTAAGCCAACCGGAACGAAATTATTAATAGCGAATGGCAGAATCTGCTCAAAATCGAACTGCGCGCCTTGGGCCTGAATATCCGGCCCCATGTACACAATGGCAAGAATAGATAAACCTGCCACCATCATATAGCGAGGGAAAAACATCACCAAAGACACCAAACCACTCATTTTTGCCGCATCTTTAGGGCTTTTGGTGGCTAAAATACGCTGCATGTCATAGTTCGGTACAGGGCCAGCCATACTCGATAGCACACCCTTGAACAGCATCATCATGATCATCAAGCCAAAAAGCTCAAGGCCATCTTCTTGTACTTTAACGTTAACGCTGTCTATCAAGCCTTGCCAATTAAGATCTAATCGCCAGTCAAAAAAGAGTTGATCCCAACCCTGGGGCGTCGCTGCGGCCAATTGCTCGGGTGACACCATATACATGGCAATCACTCCAACTGAAATCGCTGCAATCGTCATGATCACAAACTGCAAGATCTCAGTAAACACCACGCTATACATGCCCCCTTTGACCACGTAAATCGTCGTGATCGCAAAGATGATCAATGCATACAAATCAGGAGATAATTCCCACGGGAAGAAGATCGCGGCAAACTTGCCAATTCCTTTAAAAGCGTAGGCAATAAAGCCAATAGCACTGACCAGAGCGAAAACCACTACCACCATTTGACTCAGTTGTGCGCCTTTACCGTTACCAAAGCGGGTTTCCATCCACTGAGCACCGGTCATGACGTTCGAGCGACGTAACCACACCGACAGATAAATCATCAAAAATATTTGGTTGAATATGGGCCAAATCCAAGGTAGCCAAGCGCTTTTCAAACCGTATACAAAGCACATTGAGACCAGCCACATAGTGCCGGCAATATCGAACATACCCGACGCATTTGACACCCCAAGGGCCCACCAAGGAATGGTTTTCCCACCTAAAAAGTACGAGTCCATATTTCGACTAGCACGTTTGGAAATATACAAACCAATCAGTAGTACCGAGACCAAATACGCAATGATGACGGCAATATCAATCCAACTCAAAATCATGACTTCAATCCAATTGCAGGCTTGCTGGCTAAGGCATCTGCACTAAAACTATCAAGTAGCGACTGCCAACGAACAGTATCGACTAAATTGGCAATTTGCTGCCGGCTCATGTTTGGCAAATCAATAGTGATAGTTTTCACTTGCTGGGGCAGCAAATCGAAAAAATTGTCGCTAAAGTTACCGGCTTGCTCCGCTATGCTCACGTACATTTGGCGCACAAAGGTATCTGTAGTGAACATTAAGGACAGTGATTGGTCTGCTATTTCATGCTCGCAGTTTATATTGGCAGCTTGAAGCGCTAATAATTTATTGGGCACAAAGAAGTGGCTGTTTTCACATAGCGTTGAGTTGTCTTCCTGAACCAGTCTAGCGACTACCACACTAGAGGCTAACTCATGGCTAGGTACGAACTGTTCTACATTGAGCGAGAATACATTTTCTGTACTATTGGCCAACACAGTCACGAATTGCTCGTGATACCAGCGAGTATTACCACTAAAATCATATAGCTGAATTTCTAATTTAGCCGCAAATGTGTGCAGGGCATCTGAAACCAAGGTCACAGACAGTTCATCCTGCTCGGGCTCAATCACCAGCAACTGAGAAGCAAAGCTGCGTCTGGCTTGATAGTGTAGGGCCTTCCAGCGCCCATAGTAATCGATACCAGACCAAGAAGCCGCAGGCCAAGTATCATTCAATTGCCAATATAACGTTCCCATACAAAATGGCATCGCCGCGCGATGGGCTTCAAATGCCATTTTTAACCCTTGAGCTTGTTGAACTTGGCTTAAATACAATAACTGATCGAAGTCTTTCGGAGCATTGAACTCTTCATCCATATAGCTTCGAATGAGCTTGTTACCACGAGGGTGTTTTTGATGAACTTGCATCACCTCTGAGTCTAGTGCTCGGTCTTCGGGCAGGGTAAAACGATGGGTTGACTCAGCAATAGGAAACGACTGAAAACCGTATTCACTCATAAAGCGTGGCACGCGCTTTTTATATTCGGTGAATGGCTCTTCACCATGCCACACGCCCCAGTAATGGTGATTAGCTTTATTGTCTTCGTCATTTTCCCAAAAACCAATGGGCGAAGAACGCAAATAAAAACGCTGACTGTCTAGAGCGTGCACGACACTCGGTAAAAGCGTGTCAAACAAGTTCACATAATCTTGCTTGAGCCGTGCGTACAGCTCATCAGAGTAGCTAAACTTTTCAGCCCACTGCCATTTTTCGATGGCCATATCAACTTCGTTATTGCCACACCACATAGCGATACAGGGGTGGTTACGTAAACGTCTAACGTTATATTCCGCTTCTTGTTTTACGTTAGCGAAGAAGGCCTCATCACCAGGATACAAGGTGCACGCAAACATAAAGTCTTGCCAGACTAAAATACCGTTGCGATCAGCCAATTCATAGAAAGTATCATCTTGATAAATCCCACCACCCCATACGCGCAGCATGTTCATATTGCCAGCTACCACGGCATCAAATACCTGCTGGTGCCGCTGGGTATTAACTCGATGAATAAAACTGTCATCAGGAATGTAGTTCGCGCCTTTCATAAAGACTGGGTGGCCGTTTATTTTGAAGTAAAAAGACTCTCCCATATCATCAGCTTGATTTACCACTTCTATTTCCCGCAGCCCCACGGATTGCTCGCGACGGGCTATCACCTGCTTATCCTTGATTAACTCAAAGCTAAAGTCATATAAAAACGCTTCCCCCAACCCATTAGGCCACCAGCGCTTAGGATCGTTAAGCGTAAAATTAACCTGCATGCTTTGCTCGTTAGCCTGGCCCGTTAAACGCACATCTAAAGTTTGATTTAACTGCGGAGCCTGTTCGCACTTCACCACTAATTTGGCATCAAAATCTGTCATCGCGCTAACGTCTAACGTGAAATGAAAGTCGGCGCGCTGTGCTGACAACGCCTGCTGTACAAAATGTACGTCTTTGATTTCAGCACCGTCGATAAACGCTAAATAAATATCGCGCCAAATGCCAGACGTCACGAATTTCGGACCCCAATCCCAACCGAAATGGCAAGGCGCTTTACGACAAAAGACACTCAGCTTCTCGTCACTTTTGTCATTTTCTGCTGGGTAGGTAAAACCGTTAGCTATAAATTGCGGATATACTTCATTCATGGGTGAGCGAAAACGAATTTCCACTTCATTTTCACCTTCCACCAACAAAGACTTACAAGCAAGGTGTTGACCCACAAACATATTCTGCCCGCTGGCGAGGTGTTGACCATTGAGATAAATATCACAAAACGTATCTAGCCCTAGGGCGACTAGATTAACCTCGTTGTGGGCCAATTGCGCCGCTGATACATTAAATGAACGGCGATAATGCCAGTCCTTTTTCTCAATCCACTGCAAATGGGATTCGTTATCTCGGTCAAATGGATCGTCTATTAAATTGTGGGCTAGCAAGTCAGTAAAATTACACCCTGGAACCTCAGCATTTCGCCAGTCTTGCTTATCGGCTTGGCAAAACTGCCATGTTCCAGTTAAGGGTAATGTCTTCATTTGTGTCATACATTCTTCGTTAATCATAAAAACCAATGTTGTAAAGTGGGCTGTCGAGTCGAGTGCGGGGCCGCCCAATGAGTCATCCCCACGATGAAATTATTGCTGTGTAAAATGCTGCTTGGTAAGAGTCGAGTTAAGTGTCATTAACGCCTTGATATAACTGTCGAACGGGGTCTTCGTGTACCACCCCGTCGATAAGAGCAGACGAATAAGCATGAAAAGAATAATGATCATTTGGTCCCATCTGCTGGCTTATAGACTGCGCTATTAATTTAGCGCTTACGGGAGCAATACCACCGCCAATCACTATCTCAATTTGTCCCTTAGCTAGTGCCAAGTAACGCGCTAATTGTGCGCTATGCTGTTGTGCAGTGTCGTGACTTGTCCAGTCACAACCTGAGGTGAGAATGCGCTGCACGCCTAGCTCGATAAGGCTGTCAATGGCTTGTTCTGGTTCAGCCAAGGCATCAAATGCACGATGAAATGTCACTTGCAAATTGGCGTTCTTAGCCACAGCAATTAATCGAGTTAACGCACCTATATCCAGCGTGTTATCTGGTGTGAGTGCGCCGAGCACCACCCCTTGCATCCCAGCTTGTGCAGCAAGGGCAATGTCATGCTGCATTTGCTGCACTTCACCCTCGTCATAACAAAAATCCCCACCACGAGGGCGGATCATTGCCAGCAAAATTATCTCCCCTTGAGCCGCTGCCCTAGCTTGCTGCATGGCATGCATACTAGGCGTGAGTCCCTGATGTTCCATATGGCTGCAAAGCTCTATCCGCGTCGCTTTCCCTTTATGAGCGGCACGAATTTGCTGGGCGACATTAGCCAGGTCATCACAAGGTAGGCAAATTTCGATATCAATCATTAATGGATCGCCAATTGCCCTAAATACATATTCACATTTTCCTCGCTCGAACCTTCACTAAACGACACACCGAGTTGGGTAATAGACTGCTTCGCAAGCGCACTAAGTGATACTTCATAGGAGCGCCAATCTTGTTGACTGGCACTTGGGGTGATCGCGTCTAACGCGAACATATGTCGCTTACCATTAGCATCTTCCACATATAGTGAAAGAGCGCTGACGTCGCCTTTGAGCGTTAACGTCGCTGTGTTGTTTTTGCCCAGTACCAAATGAGTTTGGTACAAAGGAATGCGTGTTTGTTGCGCGCTGAGCGACCCTGTAAATGCCAAAGAGCTACCACCAGAAAACACTTCTTCAAAGTCATACGCTACTGTCATTGACGGGTTGCCATACACGGCAAATTGCCAAGTAGGCAGCAGATCTTGCTTACTCATGTCAGTCCAGCCACTTAACACCTGCTGGCCGTTCTCGATCAGCTTTTTACCTTGGCCGGTATTAAAATGCGTTTCGAACGGTAACGTATTCACAGTGGTTTTTGCCGGAACGTAACGCCCTATGCCCGGCCAACCATCAAGGTCATTATTGGCAAGGTTCAAATCGTCCCCTACAAACAAGCGTTGCTCGGTTTGATAAAAACGTAGCGAGTCTTGGGAATCGTTTTTAAATTGGCTAAAAACAGGCGTATGGGGTTCGCCACTGAAATTAAAATTGAAGTTCGGTGCAAATAGCGCAATAGAGGTAAGCCCTTGCTTGGTATCGCTATCAAATAAATCCTCTAACCACTGAGTCTGACTAAAAGCGCGCTGTGCATTGCGACTTGGCCATAAATCAGCACCAAAATACAAGTCGTAACCAGAACGCCCCAGCTCTTGGGCAAGCGAGACAGAGCGCTCGACCATAGATTTTTTCCACCAGTAATTCATAAACATGGCATCGGCACTGGATACACCCTGCTGTAAAAACGCTTGGTTTTTCTCATTCAACTGGTTTTGCCAGCGCACCTCACCGTTTTCCAGCATGGAGTCATACCAATGGATTTCCATTCCTTGGGGGGCAATAGCAGTCAAATACTGCATAAAAGCCAACATTTTCTGGCCAAGTTCTGCACCGCGACGAGCGTCTTTTTGCCCTTCGACTAATTCATTTTCTGCATCTTTAATGGCGGTTAAGTTAGTTTCTTGGTTCATTAGCCAACCGTCAAAACCATAATATTGCGCGATGTCGACAAGTCTATGGGCCATAATAAAACGCCCTTGGTCATCCTGCTTGAGCAAAGCTTCTGCGGTATCAGGACTGCCCCCGTACTTAGCGATGGCTAAGAAAATCGAGCCGATAACCTTGACCCCATTTCGATGCGCGGTGTCGACCCAAGGCCGAGCAGGTATTTGCACCACATGATCAGCCGTACCGGCAAACCAGTTCAGCACATCGATTTGCGACCAGTGGGTAAAGTTATACAGATTAAATGTGGCTTGAGTATCTAGGTAGTTTGCAAAGTTATTCATGCCATCAGGCGCGTAGAGCACCTTAACATGCGTATCTAAATTTGCTCTACTGGGGTCTAACTGAGCCCCGTAACGTCTTGCTAACGGCTGCTTAGAAATATTCTTTGCAGAGCTAAAATCACTTTGTGCAGTCCAGTTCATGGCTTGCTCAAGGGTTAGTGCAAATGGCGCTTGATTAGCTCGAATATCGTTACTTTGTGCCTGACAAAAAAACGCGGTGCATAGTAATAGGCTACTCAGAGTTTTGTGCATCATACGCCTTCTCCTAGTAGGTTTTTACCATCAATAAGTTGCTCACCATGAGAATCTTTTAGCGCATAATTAAACCCAGGTTGAATACAGTAAGCTCCGTATTCACCCGCTTTATTGAGCGCTAAAAAGCCCACTTGAAATTCGGCAAAATTGTCTAAACGGGTGGCAATTCTCTCAACTGCTTTTTGACAGGCTTCTTGAGGTGAAGCGCCTTGGCGCATCAGTTCAACAACGAGATGACAACCTACGGTTTTCATCATCAGCTCCCCCATGCCCGTAGCCGTGGCAGCCCCCACCTCATTATCCACATATAAGCCGGCGCCAATAATCGGCGAATCCCCCACACGTCCGGGTAACTTAAATGCAGCACCGCTTGTGGTACAGGCCCCACTTAAGTTGCCCTGTTTATCTAAAGCCAGCATGCCTATGGTGTCGTGATTCTCGATATTGATTTGCTTTTTCGGTTGGCCTGTCTTGCGCCACGCTAGCCAGTCTTGCTTGGTTTGTTCGGTCAATAAATTTTGTTCAACAAACCCCTGCTGCAACGCAAATTCCTTAGCACCTTCGCCAACCAACATAACGTGAGGCGTTTCTTCCATGACTTTACGCGCCACCGAGATAGGGTGCAGAATGTCTTGTAAATACGCTACCGAGCCACAGTTCATGTTTTCATCCATGATACAGGCGTCGAGCGTTACGTTGCCCTCACTATCAGGGTATCCCCCTAAGCCAACTGTTCTAACCTGCGGGTCTGCCTCTGGTATACGTACACCTTGCTCTACCGCATCTAACGCGCGGCCATTATTTTGTAGTACGTCCCACGCGGCTTTGTTGGCCGCAATGCCGTGCTCCCAAGTCGATATCACCACCGGTTTGTTAATTTTTATTTCCCGCGCAAAAGCAGATCTACTACTTGCGACTAAGGCCCCTAGCGCATTGCTTAGCAATGATAATTTTAAGAACCCTCTGCGCGTGGTTGTCATAATCTATCCTCTTTGTGCCGCTCATATCTGGACTGTTTATTCGTTTGGTGTGTGTTGCTTTGCCAGTAACATGGCACCGTATTCTGCTGAGGCTTTGCCTTGTACGATGCATTCGCTTATTGGTTTCTTCAGGCGACTTTGCAAACGTTGAGCTACGCTACCCACTAAGACAATTGCATCAACTCCGGAGGCGTTTAGCCGTAAAATAACGCGTTGCAAAAATTCAGTGGCTTGCTCAATAATCGCTTTCGCTAACAAATCCCCTTGCTCTGCATGGGCGAACACCAGTGGTGCGAAGGTCGCAAATTCAGTAGAGCTTGCATGATTTAGCCGACTTGCCAGCGTAAGCACGTCTTCGTGTTCTGTCATAGCCGCAAGCATACTGGTGTGCGGGCCAATACCGTCATGAGCTAGCAATACAGATTTCACTGCTTGAAGCCCTAACCAAGCTCCGCTGCCCTCAGCATTGATGGGAAAACCATAGCCACCAATGGCATGCAGCTCATTTTCAACCTTACCTAAAGCGCTGAAACCAGTGCCTAATATAATCACCCCGCCATCTTGGCCTTGGTGCATACCAGTGACAGCGGCATGTAAATCAGTTGTGCAGTAAAAAGAATGAAACGGATGCCGCCACTGCTCCATGGCTTGCTGCATAGCGGGTAAATGTAAGCCAGCAATGCCAGCGCCCACATGTAGCTGCTGTACATTAACGCTATCCAAATTCGCATTTTTGATAGCGCTATTTGCTGCCTCTATCAACCCATTTTGAGCGAGCGCTAAACCATTGACTGGATTACCCGGGCCTCCTAGACCTTTACCGACACAATTTCCGTCCTTGTCATAAAGAGCGGCTTTGCACTGTGTGCCGCCAGCATCAATTCCTAGGTAGTAAGTGTGCGCCATCATGTTTCTTCATTCTTTGATTGTGATTTTTAGGTACTTTGTCGACAACAAAAAAGCCCACCAATGCGGAGCGGCGGGCTCATTTAACGAACAGGTTATTCGACTGGGCCAATTAACTCAATTTCAGCAATTTGCGTTAATGTGCTGTCGCCTTTATTTTTGTTGATGTTGATTCGATAGCTTGAGTAAGCGAAGCCGTTTTGCATTTCAAACAAGCGACGTTCGAAACGACTGTCGAAACTTTCACCAATCCAAGACTCCACCACTTCCCAAGTTGCACCACCGTCATTGGAGCCCAATACACTGAAGTTTTCCGGATCACGCTCTGGCGCGTCGTTGGCACTGGTAATCGCAATGCTGTTAACAATACGCGGTGCCACAAAGTCAAGCTGAACCCAAGCTGGATCTTCATCACTTGGCACTCCGCCATTGTCTAACCATTTAGTTTGGCTATCATCATCAAAAGCCATCGTTTCGGCTTCACCTTCACTAATACGTGCACGTCCAGTTATGCTAGTGCCTGTATCTGATGAGATATCAACAGACGCAAACTGTGGCCCAATAAGCTCTATTTCAGCGATTTGCATTAAGCTGGTATCGCCTTTGTTTTTGGTAATGTTAAAGCGATAAAAACTAAAGCCAACATCATTTGAAAACGCATATTGCTTACGCTCGAAGCGCTCATCAAAGCTCTCACCTAACCAACTGGCTAGCTCGGTCCAATTTTCATTGTCATTTGATGCCCAAACCGCAAAGTTTTCTGGATCACGCTCTGGGGCGTCGTTAGCACTGGTTAATGCTAGCGTATTAACCGCTGCCGCCTCTGGCAACGCAACGACCACCCAAGACGGCTCTTCAACCGACGGAACACCGCCATTATCTAACCATTTGGTTTGGCTGTCGTTGTCAAACGCCATGGTACCGGCTTCGCCATCACTGATGCGAGCGCGCTCTGTGTACGTCACACCCGCTTGATGACTATGCTGCAAACTGGGGATTTTCGGACCAATCAGCTCTATTTCAGCGACCTGCATTAAGCTGGTATCACCCTTGTTTTTAGTGATATTTAAGCGGTAAGAACCATAAGCCAAGGCATTATCTGCACTAAACAGTTTGCGCTCGAAACGTGAATCAAACGACTCGCCTAGCCAGTCACCAATTGTTGTCCAAGTGACGCCTGCATCGTTTGAGCCAAGTAACGTAAAGTTTTCTGGATCTCGCTCTGGCGCATCATTTGCGCTGGTCAATGCCAATACATTAACCGCAACGGGCTCCTGGAAATCGACCTGTACCCATGACGGCTCTTCTGCACTTGGTACACCGCCGTTATCTAACCATTTAGTTTGGCTATCGTTGTCAAACGCCATGGTTTCAGCTTCACCATCACTGATGCGAGCGCGACCGGTTATCGCCCCTGAACCAGGCGGGTTTGTGTGATCTGCGCTGGCATAAATAGGCCCTACCAATTGGATTTCTGCCAGTTGCATCAAGCTTGTATCACCTTTATTTTTGGTGATATTCAAACGATAGAAGCGGTATTCCAAGCCATTTGAGAAAGAAAACTCTTTACGCTCAAAACGCTCATCAAATGACTCCCCTAAAAAACTGGCCAGGGTATCCCAAGTTTCACCGTCATGTGACCCCAATAAAGCGAAGTTTTCTGGGTCACGCTCTGGTGCATCATTGGCACTGGTAATGAACAAACTACTCACCGCTTGCGGCTCTGCAAACTCGACTTGCACCCAAGAAGGCTCTTCTGCTGTGGGTACTCCGCCATTGTCTAGCCATTTGGTTTGTGAATCACCATCAAACGCCATGGTTTCGGCTTCCGCATCACTAATACGCGCGCGACCAGTAATAGTAGCGTTGGCGATATTGTCTGCCGTAGTGACTTCTTGAACCGGACCACTGGTGCCATCGGATAACGCGAACGACAAGCCCAAGTCGATTACACTGTCGCTAGTCATACCCAACTCTGACAAAAATGGAATGCCGGCGACCGACGCTAATAAACGCTCTCTGATAGGTGTCAACACTGTGGTGTCGCCATCAATGGCTGATGCGATCGCGGTGTTGATATCTTCAAAACGCGTATTTAGGCTTTCCTGTGCAGTGATATTTGCAAACGCTGCATTGGCAAGTGACAAGGAAATAACCGCTGCCGGTGCGAGGATATCCGTACACTCTTGCTCAGTCACATCATTGCCCTGTGCGTCAGTAGTGGTCACATCTACACACTCTTCACCTAACACGAAATTATCGTAAGACTCAGCACTAATTAGTGAAGTTTCAAATAAGTTCATACCTGTTACTGGCACACCTAACGCGCGCAACGTAATGTCAGAATAAGTGACCGCTTGAGCATCAAATAAAACTTTTTGGCTGATATTAGCGCCATCTGCGACGGCACTTTCGAGTAAAGGCGTCGCCACAGTGGTGAGCGCATTCGCTTGAAACGGCACACTGCTATCACTGGCTTGTGAGCCATAAGGAACATTGACAAACGCCAATGATTTGAGGACGGTTCCGGTCAGCGGTTCACCACTTAATTCTTGCCCCATTGCAACACCAGCACAATCGATGGCATCACACATCATGCTGGTTGCATCTGTGGCGGTAACGGTTAAACGAAACGGGCTATTGATTCCAAAGCCTAGTTCACTTTGTACGACTAAATTAACGTTACCTGAGGCATCCGTCAGTTCACCACTGGTAATGCTTATCGGTGAATTGTTCATTTGCTCAACGCTTAATTGCGCGCTGTCTAAACTACCTTTTATTGCCGTACCGGTTAACGTGGCAGCGGTCGTTAAACGCGTGTCCACTGCATCACTTGGATTTGGATCATCTGCACTTCCACCGCAACCGTATAGGGTGCTCATTGCCATCAGCATGGCCGCTGTGGTTTTATTTATTGTGAGCTTTTTCATTATTATTCCTCTGTTCAATCTGTCTCTTTACGTACCATTTCACCGGCCCTTCATGACCGGTAAGACGCATTAAAATCTGTAGTTAATGCCGGCAAAGAAGCGGCGACCGCTATATGAATTAGTTAGAAAGCGTGCTTTGGTATCGTCGCCTAAATGGACGTAGTCTTCTGACTTGGTCAAATTGATAACCGACGCACTTAAGGTAATATCGTCATTGATGCTATAACTGGCATTCACATCTACCTGATCATATGTATCGCTGAAGCGATTGATGTCCCAATCTTCCGCTAGTGCACCAATTGTTGGGCCTCTGCGGTTGTAAGAGACTCTTAAGCTGTAATCGTCGTTTTCATAAAACGCTGATAAGTTGCCCTGATATTTCGAACTACCGGTAAGCGGCGATTCACCCACAGTACGTCCATCAGCCTCTACCGTGGCAGAACTGGTGATGTTGCGTGTGTAGTTACCGGATACACCGAATCCATTTTCAAAGAAATGCTGGAAAGAAAACTCCAACCCTTTTGATTCTGCATCAGTACCATTGGCTGCGGTGTTAAAGTCGCGTACCACTATGTCACCACCAACGTTAACCGTGCCACCACCTGACTCAACCAAAGTGAAGGTTTGATCTGGTACGCTGGAATTAACGTCTAGAACAAAAGGCACCACAAAGTTATCGATATTTTTAAGGAATACCGCCAGACTCACTCCTGAGCCTTCCCCGTAGTAATACTCTAAAGACACATCATATTGCACAGATTCAAGAGGACGCAGAGATGAGTTACCACCACTACCGGTCCAACCTTCCTGATCACGTATTGGGTCAAAGTCAGGACGGCTACTAGAATCGGCTTCCCACTCACTTGAGTTGTAAGTCAGAGTTTGAAACTGACCTAGATCTGAATAATCAGGACGCGAAATCACCTTCGCTGCGGCGCCGCGCAACACCCAATCATCATTGATATCCCATGCAATATTAAAACTAGGCAAGACATGGTTGTATGAGTTTTCTTTGGGGTTAACGATAACATCACGCACTATGCCGTTAACCTGAGCCACATCTTCACCCTCAAGATTAACGCGGTCCAAACGATACTCTAGGCGATCACTTGCAGTATTAGTATTCACCGTATCAACAAAACGCACCCCGAAATTACCGCGGAAATTTTGCCATTGATAATCGGCTTGTACGTAGGCGACTTTTACTTCTTCCTCTACTTCATATACAAAGTCAGGTTCAAAACGAGTATAACGCTGGAAGTTTGATTCAAGCTGGTTTTGATAAGCAATCCAGTTAACCGCAGGAAAGATATTTGTATTGATTGATCCCCCAAGATTACCTAAAGGTTGTGATGCTATTACATCAACCAATAATGGGATCCCACCATTACGTGAATAATCATCATCAAGGGTAATACCACCTGGGCGCGCCTCACCTGCTGCAATATCAAAATCTTTATCCAGATAATAGGTGTTACGGGTATCACGATGGATTGACCCCTTGCGGTATTTCAAACCAAAACGTAAGGTTTCCACTATGCCCCAGTCTACATACCAATCGGTGTCGATTTGAGCATAATCTTCTTCTTGTGTTCCACCAACAAAGCTAGAGTCAGTCGCGCCTATATCCGCTTGACCTCCTTCGCCTGCTTGCAAGCGATTGAACATTTCTGGGTCGATATTGGTGACCAAGTTTTCATTCTCAAAACGCCAGCCCCAATAATCGGCAGTATTGCCAGAATAATAAGCAGCGCGGAATTTCTCAGTAGGTCCACCTTCGGCTTCAGTATGACCAGCTACGAACTTCACTCTGTAGTCACCACCGTCATACTCCATGAAGAAATCAACCGTATCCGATGTTGACTCTTCTACAACATACTCACCATTCAAGCGCGGAATTTGAGTGTCTAATTCTTGTCCTGAAACGCCACTGGCATAATTAATTCCGGTCACATACTCGGCTTCTGCATCCACAAAAACGTCCGTCCAGTATTGGTTAGTATCGTGCCATTCAGGATATTCCAGTTGATTAAGAACAGAATCTAAGCCAAGTTTAAACTGAAAGTAATTCACACCTACTTCAAGGTTATCAGTAGGTCGCCACTGGGCTGTAAACTGAATACCTGTGCGCTCACGATCTTCAACCAACACTTCTTGAACTAAACTTTGGCGAGCATAACCTTGCGCTCCCCCCTCTATTTCTTGACCATTACGTCGTTCGGTATACAAAAAATTCTGATTAATAATGTTCACACGAGAGGTTTGCGTGCGATTGGTTCTGTCTTGCTGAGTGAAGCCGACCAACATACCGAAATCTTCGTCGTCATTTTTCCACGAATAAATACCGCTCAATTGAGGCTCGTATTTATCTGTGATATCGGCATAGGTATATTCTAAGCTAACAACGCCGGAGTTTTTGTCCATATCCAAGGGTTTTCGGCTATGCACAATGACCGTACCGCCTATGCCCCCTTCGTCTAACCGAGCTTCAGACGACTTGAACAACTCAACACTGCCCACCAAGTTTGACGGTAACAATTCATAGGAAAAAGAACGCGATGGATCTCCGCCAGATGCAGCGATAAAGTTACCGTTTAACTGAGTAAACGTTAAATTAGGCGATAAACCGCGAATGCTCACACTTGAACCTTCACCACCATTTCGTTGAATTACAACACCAGGTACGCGCTGCAAAGAATCTGCTACGTTCTTGTCAGGAAATTTACCAATATCTTCAGCAGTGATGGCATCGACCACCGCATTTGAAAGGCGTTTAATCGCCAGGTTTTCTGCCGCAGATGCGCGAATACCACGAACCTGAATTACTTCGGTTTCAGCATCGCTGGTTTGTGCGGCATCTTCAGTTTGTTGCGCCATGGTGTATGCGGGGACTATCCCCAACCCACAGACAACCGCGAGACTGAGTATCGATTTAGCAAAGATTTTGTCACTGGTGTTGTTCATATGTGTATTCCTAATCGCCATCGGATATTTCCGTTTAACCAAATGTAACCGTGAACATCATTTACGGTTAATATTAGTAACTGCTTATTTTTTCTTTGTTTTACGCTACCTAAAGGTCAATTTTTTAGTAAATTTCTAACCTTAAAAATGTAATCGATTACAATTTACTGGGAAAATATAGTGCGCAGCACTTTACATGTCAACAACACTCGTCAAAAAATATACAAAAAATTAACAACAAACGAAAAAGTCAGCCAATTAGCTGCGACCTCGTAAAAATCACAAAAACAAGGTTTGCCGAGGGTTATTGTGGTGCAGGGCCGCTACTTTGGCGCTCAAGTAATTGAAAAGGCAGCATTTCGCTACTGCGAGTCAAAGGAACACCGTTGATCACATCACTGAGGACCTCCATTCCTCTGCGGCCCATTTCATACGCAGGTTGATCTATTGTTGTTAACGGCGGGTTTATAAAAGCAGAGACTTTTACGTTATCAAACCCCACCACTGAAATGTCATCAGGCACACTTAAACCCTGGCGGTGAATTTCGTGCATGGCGCCAATGGCGATATCATCATTAAAGCAAATCACCGCGCTAGGCCGATTAGGCTTTGCTAACAACTGGCGCATGCCTTCTATACCATTTTCTATGCTATAGCTTTGACCAACGACCATTTCTTCATCAAATGCAATGCTCTCTTCGGCCAAGACACTGCGCAGCCCAGACAACCTATCCTTATGAATTTGACTCACCACTTGACCCACAATAACGGCAAATTTGGTATGCCCATAGCTTACCAAATGATGCGCTAACGCACGGCTAGCGGCATAGTTGTCTAACGCCACCACTGGGTATTTTTTGTCAGAGTGGATACGTTCACAAACACTAACCATAGGGATAGTTTCAGCTAATTTCGCGTCATCTTCATTAAAAGGGAAGGAATGATCGAGTTGAATTAAGCCATCTGCCCGATTGGTCAATACCATGGAGGCATAATCGCTTTCGCGCTTACTGTCACCTTGAGTATCGCATAACAATACCGTAAAGCCGCGCTCTTGCGCAGCTTGCTCAATACCACCAATAATGCGCATAAAAAACGGATTAATTAAGTTTGGTACTAATACGACTATGGTATTTGTACGCCCCGTCTTAACACTGGTTGCTAACCAACTTGGCCTGTAACCCGCTTCTTTAACGGCTTTCATGACCTTTTCTTTGGTACGGGCGGTGACCATATCTGGCATCTTAAGTGTACGTGATACGGTTGCGGTTGATACGCCTGCAAGCTCACTTACTTTTTTAATATTGGTCATTTACGACTTCCAAAAATCAAGCCCCCATTGGGCCATGGTTATTTAATTGCACTATTCAAGCAATCTCTTAGCTAATGTAAATACCTGAATATGTAAATAATATCAACGGTAAGACAAAAGTAATTCATGTAATCGATAACAATAATACTAAATACCAACTGATATTTGGCTAATTATCGCTTATTTTGGCTTTTTATTGGACATAACACTAGACCAATAAATTGTAATCGATTACAATTTTACAAGGCATTAACTTTTGTCTTAGGTGTACTGTTCAAGGCAAACTCAAAATATGAAGTGAAACGGTGGCAATAACCTGTCACAGAAAATGACTTTCGTAGGTATAAACAAATGAATTATAAGATTATTTTCACCATTCCTGCATTGCTACTACTGACCGCCTGTAGCGCCTCAAAAGACAGCAAAGAAGCTGAATTAGTGGCCGTAGCACCTTCGGTAGATCTCGTCGATTATGTTAATCCTCTTATGGGTACTGACTCTAAGTTCAGCTTATCGAACGGCAACACCTACCCGGCTATTGCGACACCATGGGCAATGAATTTCTGGACACCCATGACAGCGCCGATCGGTGACGGCTGGACCTACAAATACAATGACGACCAAATTCGCGGTATAAAACAAACTCACCAACCAAGCCCTTGGCTAAACGATTATGGTGCGTTTGCTTTGATGGCTGTCACCGGAGAGATGAAGTTTAACCAAGACGAACGAGCATCTTGGTTCTCTCACAAAGCTGAACAAGCCAGCCCTGACTATTACAGTGTGTATTTAGCCTCTTACGACGTCACCGCTGAAGTAACACCGACTGAGCGTGCGGCACAGTTTCGTTTCACATTTCCAGACACTGATAATGCCTATATCATTCTAGATGCCTTTGACAAAGGCTCCATGGTGAAAATCATCCCAGAAGAGCGCAAAATAATCGGTTATGCGCGCAATAATCACGGGGGTGTGCCGGACAATTTCCATAATTATTTTGTGGCTGAGTTTGATAAAGATTTTGAAATCAATCACACGTGGACGGATGAATACCAATTAAACACAGATGCTTTTCAAAGCACAGGCGAGCACGTAGGTGCAGTTATCGGTTTTAAAACCAAACGCGGTGAAAAAGTCACCGTAAAAGTCGCTTCGTCTTTTATTAGCCCTGAACAAGCGCAGCTCAATTTAGACCGAGAAATCGGCCAAGATAGTTTCTCTGCCACCCGTCAAAAGGCAAACCAACATTGGCAGCAAGAGCTGTCGCGCATCGAAATTCAGGATAACGACAAAGATAACTTACGTACGTTTTATTCTGCGCTTTACCGCGTCTTATTATTCCCGCGTAAGTTTTACGAGTACAACCAAGCTGGTGAAGTAGTGCATTACAGCCCTTACAACGGTGAAGTACTGCCCGGTTACATGTTTACTGACAATGGCTTTTGGGACACCTTCCGCGCGGTGTTTCCCTTCTTTACCCTAATGTACCCGGAGCTCGACGAACAAATCATGGAAGGCTTAGCCAATACCTACAAAGAATCCGGTTGGTTACCTGAATGGGCGAGCCCAGGTCATCGTGGTGTAATGATTGGCTCTAACTCCGCGGTCAATATTGCTGATGCTTATCTTAAAGGTATCACCGATATCGACATCGATACGCTTTACGACGCCATCATCAAAAATGCTCAAGTAGAAGAAGGCCGTCCTGTTAGCTCAGTGGGTCGAGAAGGCGTTGATTATTACAACAAGCTTGGCTACGTCCCCTACGATGTTGGCATTCACGAAAACGCCGCGCGTACCCTTGAATACGCCTTTGCCGATTTCAATATTTATCGTCTCGCGGAGCGCCTAGGCAAAACCGAAGATGCTGCTAAATACAAACAAAAAGCCCTGAATTATCAGCACTTATTTGATAAAGAAAGCGGCTGGATGCGCGGTAAAAACGAAGACGGCAGTTTTCAAACCCCGTTTAACCCTTTGAAGTGGGGCGATGCGTTCACCGAGGGCAACAGCTTGCATTACACTTGGTCAGTATTCCACGATATCGCCGGTTTAAAAGATCTAATGGGCGGTGATCAAGCCTTCGTTAACAAGCTTGATAGCGTATTTAGCATGCCACCTACTTTCGACGACTCTTATTATGGCTTTACCATTCACGAAATTCGCGAAATGCAAATCGTGAATATGGGCAATTACGCGCATGGTAACCAACCTATTCAGCATATGAGCTATCTCTATAACTACGCGGGACAACCGTGGAAAACTCAATATCACGTGCGCAACATCATGGATAAGCTTTACTCAGCAACACCAGACGGTTACTGCGGTGATGAAGATAACGGCCAAACATCGGCTTGGTATGTCTTCAGCGCGCTAGGTTTTTACCCTGTCGCGCCCGGTAGCGATGAGTACGTGTTAGGTAGCCCACTGTTCGATAAAGCCACGTTGCATTTACAAAATGGCGAGCGCTTTACCGTCAAAGGCAATAACAACAGTAAAGACAACGTATACGTGAATGGCGCCAAATTAAACGGCAAGACTTTCGATAAGACCTTCTTGTCCCATCAGCAAATTCAGCAAGGTGGTGAAATATCTTTTGATATGTCGAGCCAGCCAAACACGTCATGGGCCACCAGCAAAGAAGCCGTGCCCTATTCAATGTCGAGCGCTGACTAAACCACCCATTTATCAACGTGCCAGTTTCGGCTGGCACCTTTTACGAGTAATTAATTATGGCAGGACCGATTTCTCAATCATCCGTAACCTTAAGTGACCCCGCGAAGAACAGTCACTTTGCCTTCGCAGCAATGACGACCTTGTTTTTCATTTGGGGGTTTATCACTGCATTAAACGATATTCTTATTCCGCATTTAAAAGCGGCCTTCGACTTAAACTATACCCAAGCCATGCTGGTTCAGTTTTGCTTCTTTGGGGCCTACTTCATTGTGTCGCCCTTTGCCGGCAAGTTAATTGAAAAAATCGGTTATATTCGCGGCATCATTACAGGCTTGGTGACCATCGCCATTGGTTGTGGTCTATTTTACCCAGCGGCAGAAGTCGAAGTGTACGCCGTGTTTTTGTTAGGTTTGTTTATTCTTGCCAGTGGAGTAACCATATTACAGGTCTCTGCCAACCCCTATGTGGCTGTGTTAGGGCCAGAAAAAACTGCTACTAGCCGCTTAAGCTTGGCGCAGGCAATTAACTCTGTAGGCCATACTCTTGGGCCTATGTTTGGTGCCGCGTTAATCTTTGCTGCAGCGGGAGTTGCATCTGAAGAAGCGGAAATCAGCGCTAAAGCCGTGCAATTCCCTTATTTGTTACTCGCAGGTGTGATGATAGCCACGGCCATCGGTTTCAAATTCTTAAAATTACCGACCATCAAAGCCCATGAAGATGTTCAAGAAGACAAAAGCTCTGATTCTATCTGGTCTCATAAAGCGCTTATTTTCGGCACCGTCGCCATCTTCTTTTACGTGGGCGCAGAGGTCAGTATCGGCAGCTTTTTGGTGAATTACTTTTCTCAACCGGACATTGCTGGTTTGAACGAGCGCCAAGCGAGTCACATGGTCTCTTACTACTGGGGTGCTGCCATGATTGGACGCTTTGTGGGCGCGGCTTTAACCCGCATCATTGCCCCTATTTATGTGTTGGCATTTAATTCAGCGATTGCCATTATTTTATTGTTTACCACCATGAATACCCAAGGTGAGGTTGCCATGTGGACAGTGATTTCAATCGGCTTCTTTAACTCAATTATGTTTCCTACTATTTTCACTTTGGCAATACGTGGCTTAGGTCCGCTAACTGGTCGAGGTTCTGGGCTGTTATGCCAAGCAATTGTAGGTGGCGCTATTTTACCTTTGATACAAGGTTACGTAGCTGATATTAGCAGTGTGCAATTTAGCTTCATCGTGCCTGTAGCGGCTTATATCTACATTGCCTGGTATGCATTAGTCGGTTCTAAATTAACCCCTAGCGAGTTAAAGCAACTAGCCCAAGAAGACCAGGCTTAGCCTGCTCGATAGCCCATATTTAAACAGTTAATTAGCGAGTAAATTTGATGAATTATCACAGCCCAGCATTTTTAATGACCCACTGTCAGGATATCCTGAATTTTTATGATCCTAGGGTAAAAGATGCCCAAGGTGGTTACTTTCAAAACTACATGGATAACGGCGATTTGTTTGACGCTGGCTTTAAACAACTGGTGAGCAGCACACGCATCGTGGTGAATTACGCCACGGCTGGTATGTTATTTGAGCGTAATGATTATCTAAAAATGGCTCGCCACGGCTTAGACTTTGTCGAACAAATTCATTGGCAACCTGAGGCTGACGGTTACGCTTGGACGCTACAAGACAACCAACCACAAGACATGACCCAACAAGCCTACGGTTACGCCTTTGTGTTGCTTGCTTATGCTGCTGCGCGCAAAGCCGGAATTATAGCTAGCAACGACATGCTGTTAAAAACCTACCAGCAACTTGAAAGTCGTTTTTGGCAAGCTGACTTTGGCTTATACGCAGATGAAATTAGCCCAGCGGGTGAACTCAGCCCTTATCGCGGCCAAAATTCTAATATGCATTTATGCGAAGCCATGTTGGCGGCTTATGAAGCCAGCGGTGAGCAAGTGTTTCTGACACGAGCGCAAACCCTTGCCCAGAATATTGCCTTTCGCCAAGCGGACTTAACTGACGGTCTGATTTGGGAACATTACACCACAGATTTTCAGCCTGATTGGGAATACAACAAGGACGACCCGAAAAACCTGTATCGTCCTTGGGGTTTTCAACCCGGTCATCAAACAGAGTGGACTAAGTTACTGCTAATTTTGCATCGCCATGCACCTGACCCAAAACTGGTGAAACGAGCGAAAAGCTTATTTGATCGCGCTTATGAAAAATGCTGGGACGCCACCCACGGTGGCTTGATTTACGGTTTCGCGCCCGATGGCACTTGGTGTGACGATGACAAATACTTCTGGGTACAGGCTGAAAGCTTTGCCGCAGCCGCTATGTTGTTTTCCGTGACCCAAGATGAGCAATACCTCAACCAATACAATGCGTTATGGGACTATAGCTGGCAGCATATGATCGATCATCAATATGGTGCTTGGTTCAGAGTACTCCATCGAGATAACAGTAAGTACAGTGAGCAGAAAAGTGCTGCGGGCGCTAAGTGTGACTACCACACCCTGGGCGCGTGCTTCGAAGTATTGCGCACAATAGGCAATCCCCGCTTAACGTAAACGGATACCAGCATGATTAAACAGATATTCATTAGCGGCACAGTGTTGGCGTTATGCGCATGTACACAGCCGACTCCAAACGCCACCCTAGACACGCCTCTGGCCGTTGATCCGTTAGATTATGTGGATCCGTTTATCGGCACTGACGGCAAAGGCAAAACCTATCCGGGTGCCACTGTGCCTTACGGCATGGTGCAATTAAGCCCAGATAATGGGCGCACCGGCTGGGACTGGATTTCAGGCTATTTTTATCCAGACAACATCATTGCTGGTTTCAGTCATACTCACTTATCTGGCACGGGGGCCGGTGATTTGTATGATATTTCGTTTATGCCTTTAACCCGCCCTTTTCACCGAGAAAAAACCGAAGGTGGCCCTGAGAATGGCACCATTGTGTCTCGTTTTAGTCATCAAAATGAGCAAGCCTCACCTGGGTACTATCAGGTGTTTTTAGATGACTACGGGGTGAATGTTGAGCTAACCGCAGGGCTTCGCACCGGTTTTCAGAAATACCAGTTTGCTGATGATGCAACCCAGGCCGTGGTACGCCTAGACTTAGGCTACAGTCGAAATTGGGATAAAACCCTAGAGACTCACATTCAAATTATCAATGATAGGGCCATCGCTGGTTACCGCAAATCCACTGGCTGGGCTAGCGATCAGCGTGTGTTCTTTTACACTCAGTTTTCACAACCGATTGATCGCTATACCTTAAACAGCAACGGAGTGACAAGCCAAGAGCAATCAGCCTCTGGTGAAAATGTAGCTGCGGAGTTCGATTTTGATTTCACTGAGGCTAGCAGCAAAAAGCTTGTTACCGTGCGCACCGCAATCAGCTCGGTCAGCATAGAGAACGCTAAGCAAAACCTGCTCGCCCAAGGGCCAGATAAAACCTTCGAACAAGTAAAAACGCTTGCCCAGCAAGCATGGCGAGAGCAGCTTAGTACAGTGGAAATAAGCGCCGATAAAGATGACATGATCCAGTTTTATACCGCCATGTATCACACTGCGTTAGCGCCGAGGGTATTTTCTGATAGTAACGGAGAATATAAAGGCCCCGACGGCCAGATTCATAAAAGTGAGCAATACCCTAGGTACGAGTTTTTCTCGTTATGGGACACATTTCGCGCCTTACATCCATGGAAAACCATTGTTGAGCCCACTCGTACCCGAGAGCTTATGGCCTCAATTATGGCGCATTACGATGTGGCAGGTCGCTTACCCGTTTGGAACTTCCAAGGCAATGAAACGGACATGATGATGGGTTACCACAGCGTACCCGTGCTTATCGATGCCTATTTCAAAGGCCTACTAGACGCCAGTGGAGAAGAAATACTCGCAGCTGCTATACAAAGCGCCACCCAAAACGAGTTTGGTTTAAAGAGTTATCAAGCATTGGGTTATGTGCCATTTGAAGAGCGTAGTTGGAATGTCTCGCTTACCTTGGAATACGCCTTTGATGATTGGGCGATCGCTCAACTAGCTAGATCCCTAGGTGAAAATGAGGTGTATCAAACATACCAATCGCGGGGACAAAACTATCGCAACCTGTTCGACCCACAAAGCGAGTTTATGCGTGCCAAAGGTTTTAATGGTGAGTTTCGCAGTAATTTCGACCCGAATGCCTACCATCCAGAGGACTACTGCGAGGCCAATGCATGGCAGTATAGCTTCTTTGTGCCACAAGATGTCACGGGGCTAATCGATATCATGGGCGGTGCGGCGTCGTTCGAAGCACAACTCGATGCCATGTTTGAGGCAGAGCAAACAGTAGGTGAGTTCCCCGAGTGGATTTCAGGCTACATAGGCCAGTACGTGCATGGTAATGAACCTAGTCATCACGTACCTTACCTTTATCAATACGTTGGCAAGGGGCACAAAACCCAAAAATATGTGCGCCAAGTGATGAACGAACTATACCATACCGCACCTGATGGCTTGTCGGGCAATGAAGATGCAGGCCAAATGTCAGCGTGGTACCTATTTAGCGCATTAGGCTTTTATCCCGTTAATCCGGTATCGGGGGAATATGTGTTAGGTAGCCCAGAAGTGTCATCTGCCAAGATACATTTAGAAAATGGCAAAACCTTTAGCGTGCAAGCGCTCAATCAGTCAAAAGAGAATGTGTATGTGCAAAGTGTGAGCCTAAATGGCGAGCCTTTACAGCAATTTTTTATCCGTCACAGTGATATATTAGCCGGCGGAAATTTGGTATTTGAAATGGGAGCCCAGCCAAAATGAAAATATTAGTCAATATGGCATTTTTTGCGCTTACTTTAGGCTGTGTTGGCTGTTCAATTGCTAACACGTCTAACGAAGTCGCTGGGCAAACATCGCAAAAAACGCCTGCCGAGTATGTTAACCCGTTTATTGGCACCTCTAATTTTGGGGCGACCCATCCGGGTGCGCAGTATCCTCATGCACTCACATCAGTTGCGCCTTTTAACGTTGCATTCGAACACAAAAACCTAAATGAATTTGAAAAAGATGCCGCGTGGAATTCGCGAGTATATATCCACGAAAATAATTTTTTGACTGGTTTTACCCATGTGAATTTAAGCGGAGTTGGCTGCCCAGAGTTAGGGGTAATTAATATCATGCCCACCGCAGGCAATTTAGAATTGGACCCCCAGCAATACGGTTCCACCTATTCAAACGAGCAGGCAAGTCCGGGCTACTACCAAACCACAATCGACAAATATGGCATCAAGGCAGAAGCTACCAGCACATTGCGTACAGGCCTAAGCCGCTATACCTTCCCAGCAGGCCAAAGCAATATCATTGTCAATTTGGGCCTAGGCTTAACCAACGAAACCGGCGGCTCTCTTAAAATTGTGTCTGAGCAAGAAATTGAAGGCTCTCGCACGGTAGGCACGTTTTGCTATAACCCCCAAGACGTGCGCCCCGTGTACTTCGTAGCACGTTTTAGCAAACCCGCCAAAACCTTTGGCACGTTCAAGAAGATGCCTGAATTCACCGGGGTGGAAGGCGAATGGATGCAGCACAATAACAGCATCAAGCCGTACCCGAATTATCAGCACGTCATGAGCGGTGACAATATCGGTGCCTACATGCGTTTCGATACACAAGGCAACGAGCAAGTTGAAGTCAAGGTAGGTATTTCTTACGTCAGCATCGAAAACGCACGGCAGAATCTAAACACTGAACAGCCCAACTTTGCCTTTGAACGCATCCGCAAAGATGCTCAAGATGCATGGAATAGCTTACTCTCACGCATCGAAGTACAGGGTAGCGAGCATAACAAAACGCTACTTTATACAGGCCTGTATCACAGTTTAATTCACCCTAGTATCATTCAAGATGTGAACGGCGAGTACCCGTTCATGAGCCAGCAACACACAGCGGAAGTGGGCAATACGCAGGGTAAAAACCGCTATTCCGTATATTCACTGTGGGACACGAGTCGTAACCTGCATCCGTTGCTAAGCTTAGTCTACCCAGAGATCCAATCACAAATGGTTGAATCTGCTCTTAGTATGTATCAAGAAAGTGGCTGGTTGCCCAAGTGGGAGTTACTTAGCATGGAAACCCAAACCATGGTCGGTGACCCAGCTACCGCCATGATTGCTGATACCTATTTACGCGGCGTGCAAACCTTTGATGTAGAACTGGCTTACGCCGCGATGCAAAAATCTGCAGATACAGTAGAAAACAACCCTATTCGCCCTGAAAACGCTGACTACCTGAAGTTAGGGTATGTACCCGTTGATGACGAAGAGCCCTATGATGGCAGTGTGTCAACGAGCTTGGAATACTATGTCGCAGATTTCGCCCTAGGTCAGCTTGCCAAGTACTTAGACCACGACCAAGATGCGCAAAAGTACCTGGCCCAAGCGCAAAACTATAAAACCTTATTTGATGAAACTACTGGCATGTTGCGCCCGAGAAAGCGCAGTGGTGACTGGTTAACCCCATACGATCCTGAGCTAGGTCGTAACTTTGAACCCGCTCCGGGTTACATTGAAGGCAATGCATGGAACTACCGCTTTTATGTGCCTTTTGATATGCCAGGTTTAATCGCGTTAAATGGTGGTGACAGTGCTTTTATCGCGGCGTTAAACGCCACCTTTGATAGCAATAACTTTGATATGGGTAACGAACCCGATATTACTTACCCTTACCTGTTTAATTACGTGCCAGGCCAAGAGCCTAACACCGCGCGGCATGTAAAAAGGCTGATAGCGAAGTACTTTACCAATCAACCCGCTGGGCTGCCCGGCAATGACGATGCTGGCACCATGTCAGCTTGGTTAGTCTTTAGCTTATTAGGTATTTATCCAGTCTCTCCGGGAGACATGGACTATGCCCTAACGAGCACAGCGTTTGACAGAGTGACCATTCACCTTGACTCAAAATATTATGCAGGCAAAACCCTGACCATAACCCCGTTAAATCAAGGGCAAGAGCAGCCATCTCTTAATGGCGACCCGCTAAGTAAGGCATTTATTAGCCATCAGCAACTCACCCAAAGTGCGAAGCTACGCTTAAAAGCTCAGTAATTGAATTGTGAGTCAGCGTTTTATGGATAACATAAAATGCTGACTCTTTAGGTAAAACTTCCATTCTTGATATTGCGAGTGCCTAGCTCACTATAAGCACTGAGCTATCGCTAAATTCAGCCCATACCCGCCTAGGGTTAAGAACAAAAACAAGCAGCCTGCCAATAATAAGGGCTTCAGCCCAGCTTGACGAATCGCACCAATATGGGTACGCAGTCCCAATGCCACCATAGCGATGGTGAGTAAAATACCGTCTAAATGCACAATCTTTTCGGTGATAATCGCTGGGATAACTTGAGCAGAGTTGATGCCACTAGCAACAATAAAGAGCACTGCAAACCATGGGATCATGATATTGCTTGCACTTTTTATGTCAGTGTCGCTTGTCGCTTTTGAGTGCTTTTTGTTTTGCCATATTGATAACAAGACTAAAAATGGTGCAAGCATCATGACTCTTAACATTTTTTCAATCACGGCCACATTTGCCGCTTCAGGGCTAACCGCACTACCTGCTGCCACTACTTGTGCCACTTCATGAATGGTTGAGCCAGCAAAAATGCCATATGCATGTTCACTTAACCCTAGGTAACCGTAAGCAATTGGGTAAACGAACATACTCAAGGTGCCAAATACCACCACAGTGGCAACCGCAACAGAAACCTTATGTGCTTGGGCCTTTACCACGGGTTCTGTGGCCATCACGGCAGCTGCACCACAGATAGAACTGCCTGCGCCAATAAGTAAGGTGGTTTGCTCATCCAATTTGAATACACGCTTGCCCAATTGCACTGCCAACCAAAAAGTCAGACAAAGCACAGCCATATCAGTCAATAAGCCATGCCAACCCACGCCTGCTACCTGGGCAAAAGTAATGCGAAAACCAAACAACACCACGCCGGCTTTGAGCAATGTACTTTTAGCGTAATCAACACCAACATCTGTGTGCACGGCAACTCGTGAAAAAAGAGTATTACCCACAACAATTCCAAGCACAATCCCTATGGTTAGAGAGCTCAATCCCGTGCGCTGAATAAAGGGAACATGACTTAGGTAGGTCGCGACAAACGCAATAGCCGTGACCAGCACTAAACCTAGCCACCAGCGAGAGTCATTAAAGTGTCCCCTTTGCTGGGGTCTTCCTTGCGGGCCCGTAATAAAAAAACGCTTAACTGCACTGTACATAAAGCTGCTCCTATCGCTGGGTTTGCGATCTGTATCAAAGGTTGACTTGATGATAGTCATGGGCAAAATATAACTCCAATACATTAAAATCATGCATTAATAACTACAGGTTAATAAATATGAATTTACATGCGCTTAGGGTATTTTATAGCGTTGCTAAGCTGGGCAGTTTCTCCCAAGCGGCAGAAGCCTTGTTTATCAGTCAACCTGCTGTATCTAAAGCGTTAAAAGAACTTGAGCATCAGTTAGGTATGCAGTTAATCGCACGAGCAGCGAGAGGTAAAAAATTAGCCTTAACCGAAGGCGGACAGAGCTTGTTTAATCACGCAAGAAGTATATTTGCTATTGAACAAGCCGCACTTGAAGACATAAGAGCGCGCACAGGATTGAAACAAGGCACCTTAGTATTAGGGGCGAGTACTACCATAGCGGGTTATTGGCTCGCCCCATATTTAGCGCGATTCAACCAGCAATACCCTCACATTAAAGTAGAAGTTCAAGTGGCCAATACCGCGCAAATCGAACAGGCCCTACTTGCTTGTAGCATAGACTTAGCACTTGTCGAAGGTAACGCGAGTGACGCACACATTAGTAGCCAACATTGGCAGGACGATCCGATGAGCATAGTTATCCCAAGCACATTGACGCCCAGTACTGATAAAGCGAAATGGTTGAGTGATCAGCGCTGGTTGCTACGAGAGCCAGGCTCAGGCACTCGGCAAATGTCATTTTCGCTATTGGCCGAACAAGGCATAGCGGTGAATGACAGCATGCAACTAGGCAGTAACGAAGCTATCGCCCGCGCAGTGACCCAAGGCATGGGAGTGGCGTTATTGCCCCAAGTTGTCACTGAAGATTTACTTGCGCTGAAAAAATTAAAGGTAATTCCTACTAAAAAAAGCAAGCTGTTGTCTCGTCCTTTGTACCAGCTAGAATACCGTGACAGACCATCGTCACCAGCAGCTAATGCCTTTGCGCAGATCTTGTATCAGGCAGTTAACTAACTGCCCACATGACGCCCTAACTGATTTGCTCAAACCAAGCATTTCGCGTCAGTTGATACAAGACATGCTCAGCTAACGGGTTATCTGGGTAAATATCGGGATGCATGAAATTATGTAATGAGTTGTGCATGCCAATTCGCTGCATAACCGCCCGCGATGGCTGATTAGTCTTTGCGGTAAAAGACACAACCTCGGGCAACGCCAATTCCTTAAACGCAAATTCTAAGGCTTTGTGCGCCCCTTCAGTCGCAAAACCATTACCCCAATATTGAGGAAGCAGGCGCCAGCCTATCTCAACACAAGGGGAGCACGGCATGTTTGCATTTGGCGTATGCAAACCCACAAAGCCAATAAACGCCTCATCCTCTCTCTCACTCACCGCCCACAAACCCCACCCTCGCTGCTGAATCAAAGATTGGCATTTGTCCGCTAAGTGATCGCTTTGCGCCCGAGTGTAGGGTGAAGGGAAATAACGCATGGCCTCAAGGTCAGAATTTAACGCGTAGAATGGCTCATAGTCGCTTGCCTTCCAGTTTCGCAATATGAGCCTGTCAGTTTCCAGTTGGTGAGACATCCTTTTCTCCTTCTGTATTTAGCGATTTTCGATAGCGAGTTTAACCAGTCACCTGAGCATCAAACTCTGCCTGCTTAGCTTCGATTTGTTCTTGGGCATCTAGCCACAGCATTTCAGCCTCTTCTTGAGCTATTTTACAGCTTGCTTGGTCGGCCAATAACGCTTTTAGTTCGGCTTTTTTATCCGCGTCGTAAATATCTGGATCTGCCATTTTTTGCTCTATGCCTTCAAGTTTGGCTTCAAGGTCGGCCATTTTTTTCTCTTGGGTTTGAACGGTTTTACGCAGAGACTGCGTCGCTTGCCTGAACTGCGCTTCTAAGCGCTTAATAATCTTACGATCTAGCTTTGGCTCTTTGTTCTCAGCGCCTTCTTGGCTAGTAGACTGCTTATCGGCTGATTGCTTCTCACGGTCGGATTTGAGCAACCAGTCGCGGTAATCATCTAAATCACCATCAAACATGGTGACTTGTTGGTTATCCACCAAATAAAAGTCATCACAAACCGATGTGAGTAAGTAACGATCGTGAGATACCAGCACCATAGCCCCTTCAAAACCCTGCAGGGCCATGTTCAACGCTTGTCGCATATCCAAGTCCAAATGGTTGGTGGGCTCATCGAGCAGCAACAAATTGGGTTTTTGATACACAGTTAACGCTAAAACCAAACGTGCTTTTTCACCGCCAGACATAGGCGCAACACGGCCCAGGGCGTCATCACCTCTAAAACCAAAGCCGCCCAAGTAATCTCTCAGACTTTGTTCGGTGGCTTTTGGGTCTAGGCGCTGAATATGCGCTAATGCGGAATCATCAGCCCTGAGGTATTCCAACTGATGCTGAGCAAAATAACCAATTCGCAGCCCAGCTGAGGTTTCGTAAATACCTTGCATGGGTTGCTTTTCACCAGCGAGTAACTTGATCAACGTAGACTTACCGGCCCCATTTCGCCCAAGCAAACCAATTCGACTGCCGGGGACTAAATTCAAGTGCAGCTTTTCTAAAATAATGGTGTCGTCGTAGCCTAATTGCACTTGCTCCATTTTTACCAAGGGGTTAGGTAACTTAGGCGGTGTAAAAAACTCAAAACTAAACTGCGAAGCGGCAAGAGCAGGCAACAGAGTTTCCATTTTTTCTAACTGTTTTACTCGGCTTTGAGCTTGCTTAGCTTTACTGGCTTTGGCACCAAAGCGATTAATAAACGACTCTAAATGAGCAATTTTGTCTTGCTGCTTTTGAAACTGCAGGTTTTGTAAACGTAGGCGTTCTGCGCGCTGACGCTCGAATGCATCATAGTTACCCGTGTAGCTGACTAATTGCTGTTGCTCAACACTGATGATCTCGTTCACTGTACTGTCTAAAAAAGACTTATCATGAGATATCAGTAGGAGTGTGCCCGTATAACGCTGCAGCCATTTTTCAAGCCAAATAACGGCGTCTAAATCTAAGTGGTTGGTGGGCTCATCGAGTAGCAATAAATCCGAATGGCATAGTAGCGCTTGCGCCAAGTTCAAGCGCATACGCCAACCACCTGAAAATGCAGTCACTGGGCGTGATATCGCCTCATTGGCAAAGCCTAAGCCTGCCAAAATCGTGGCCGCGCGTGATTCAATATCATAAGCACCTGCGTGGTCTAGCTGACCATGTAACGCAGCTATTTTAACACCGTCTTGGGCCGCTTCTGCCTCTGCTAATTCAGCCTGTAAGCGCCGATAACGCTTATCACCGTCAATAACGTAATCTAGGGCTGAACGCTCAACTGCAGGGGTTTCTTGGGCAACTGAGACCACTTGCCAGTCTTTTGGTATATTGCAGTCACCTTGTTCGGGGTGAAGTTCGCCACGGATAAGGGCAAACAAGCTGGATTTACCACAGCCATTGGCACCGATAAGCCCTGCTTTATGCCCCGGGTAAAGCACTGCGTTGGTTTCATGTAGCAAGGTTTTATTGCCACGCATAAGGGATAAATCAGAAATTTGGATCATGAATACCTATTGACGGATAACATAGTCGGTCGATTGCGGTATGATAGCAAGATGACAGACCGAAGAAATCCTCTTGATTATGACTACGAAAATTAAAAAGCGCTTTATCGCCGGGGCAACCTGCCCTCAATGCAAAAGCATGGATACTTTAATGCTTTATTTCGAGAACAATGTTGAAAAGATGGAATGTGTACAATGCCATTACCAACAAACCCAAACCGATAAAGAAGTCACCCAAGCCTCGCGTCAAAGCGAAAACGTGATTGGCGTATTTAAGCCAGAGTAACCTTGCTTATTTAGCGGACAGTTTGGCGAACGACAAAGCGCCATTCCAGCACTTAATAATGCGGTGGTGGCGGTTCAACTTCCTGTGAGTCGCCACTGGGCACTTCAATTTCTTTTACTTTGTTGATCACGTGTGACAACTGAAACTCTAGTAGCTCCAGTTGCTTTTGTTGTTTGATCAAGGCTTTATTCAACTCTTCAATGGTGTCTTCCTGAAAAGCGACCTTCATTTGTAGCTGTTCTATATCTGCTTCTATGTGTTGCATAACCTACTCTAATTACTGGTTTATTTGCCAAAATTCAGCTAAACCGCTGCTGCTTTCTGACACCACTTGATTGTGTTTGGCAAAGCCCACACCATACACCACCGCTGTTTGCGGGCGGCTGCCTTCTCTGGGGGACACTTGCCACTCTTGCACTTCTTTACCGTCAGCAACGCGCCATAAATTTAGCCGCTTAGCGGGTGAACCCGTTAATAAATATTGCCCATCTTGTGAAAACACGGCAGTACTAAATATTTTTTGTCGAGCAAGGTAATGCAAATTACTCACTTCTTCACCTGTGGCTAAATCCCACACGCGAGCATCGCGCTTGCTATCAGCCGTAAATCCATAACGCCCTTCATCGTCTAGCGCTACTTTGGTCACGCGACTTGAATGGGTAAAAGTATGGATGACTTGCCCTGTGCGGGTGTCCCACAAATACGCTGCGTAATCATTGCCGCCAGTGAGGGCATAAAAGCCATTGGGAGACAAATCCACACTGTTCACTTTTTCTTGATGCCCTAAAAACTCTAAGCGACGACCGGTTTTGGGCTCAAAAAACATCACTTTGCCATTGCCTCGACCAACCAGTATTCCCCGCCCTTGGTTTGATACTGCCACATCACGAATACTTGATTCGTCAATGCGCCAGAAGCCTTCTGGCTCGCCGCTGGTAATGTTCCAAAGGGCAAATGCATCACGATCAGCAGTCACCACATAGGTGTTATCAAAGGCAATATGTACGTTGGCGACCAAATTACTACCCTCACCTTGATGCTGCCAAGTGTAACGTTTTTCATTTTTCTGTAGATCCCAAACCGAAATCCCCTCCGTCACGCTCGACACCACTGAAAGCGAAGCATCTGCTGATATATCTGCCGCATACGCCCCGTCGTCCGCATGACGCCACGAAGCAACCGGTGTTGAGGACTGCCCACTACAGCCACTTAAAAAGAAAAAAATTAAACTTAATCGTAACAAGACGGTCAATGGATTGTTCCTATTGGGTTTCTCTTTTCACTCAGGGCGTTTAGTATAAGCGCTTTATCAAGTTGAAACACTTCACAAGTCACGTATTCGACACATATTATCTCAGGGGAGAAATAAATGAAAAAAACCGCTATCGCGATTCTAATGACCTCAGCCATTGGCCTTACTGCGTGTGGTCAACAAGACACGGATTTACTCAAAGTTGAAGAACAAAAGCTTGAAACAGAAGCACAACAACAAGCTTATGCAATGGGCGCGAGCGTGGGGCAGTTCATCGAGCAGAAAATGAAAGAGCAGGAAGCTTTGGACGTCAATCTAGACAAAAAGCTCGTCGTTAAAGGGTTTGTAGCCGCGCTACAAGGTCAGTCTCAGCTTGATATGAAAGAAATTCAAACCTTGACGCTTGCGATGGAAGCGGCATCTCGTGAAAAGCAAAAAGCCATTTCTGACGCAAAAGCAGAAACCAATATTGCCGAAGGCGAGAAGTTTTTAGCTGAAAATGCAGAGCGTGAAGGCGTAACAGTAACGGATTCCGGTTTACAGTATGAAGTCATGAGCGAAGGTGATGGCGTATCTCCTACTGCTGAAGACACAGTAACCGTGCACTACAAAGGCACCTTGTTAGACGGTACAGAGTTTGACTCATCTTATAGCCGTGGTGAGCCTGCAACCTTCCCTCTATCACGGGTTATCCCAGGTTGGACTGAAGGCGTGCAATTGATGAAAGTGGGCTCTAAGTTCAAATTCTTTATTCCATCTGAACTTGCCTATGGCGAACGCTCTACAGGTAAAATCACGCCTAACTCAACGCTAGTATTTGAAGTAGAGCTATTAGACGTGGCTTCTGCTGAAGGTGCTGCTGAATAAGTACGCCGTCAGTATTGTTAAAATGAATCCTGCGTATTGGTTGCCGTGTTAGTACCCAATGCGCAGGCATAAAAAAACCGAACATATTATATGTTCGGTTTTTTCATTACTCATCAGCCTCTTTCCTTGCTGAACCTTATTCCCTCGGTTTTCGACCCTTCAAAAGGGTTATTTGGCCCAGAATATCCGGGTAATTTTTTGAATTTGGTATGCTGTATCTCTGCAGATGCCCTACCTTAGCACCAAAAAATAAGGGTAAATTTGGTCTGATCAGATGGCTAATTATCGCGGCTGCGTGTTAGCTATTTGATGACTTAAGACTAGACTAAAGTCGAAAAAAACAGAAGCTGGAAAAGGTCATATTTTTGTAATAAATTGCGCTAACAAAATAGTTTTTATTCCTGCTGGCTTTAAGCAAATTCCTTACAATTTCGCGGATAGCCTCACACCTAAATGCAAGTATCTGTTTTAAAAGGACAAGCGTTGAAAACAAAACTTATCACCCCTGAAGGCTACAGAAAACTCAACGACGAGCATGATGAACTGTGGTTAAAACAACGCCCCGAGATCACCAAAATCGTCACATGGGCAGCCAGCTTGGGTGACAGAAGTGAAAATGCGGATTACCAGTACAACAAACGCAAGCTTAGAGAGATCGACAGACGCGTTCGCTACCTGCGCAAGCTCCTGCCTGAGTTACAAATCGTTAATTACTCTCCTCAACAAGCAGGCAAAGTATTTTTTGGTGCTTGGGTAGAAATTGAAAACGATGAAGGCGAAACAAAGCAATTTCGCATCGTTGGTCCAGAAGAAATCTACGGTGATGCCAAAGGCTACATTTCTATCGACTCCCCCATGGCCAGAGCCTTAATCAAGAAAGAAGTGGATGATGTCGCCAGCGTCAAAACCCCCACCGGCTACAAGGATTGGTATATCACCTCAATTGAATATAAAAAGTAGATATAGGACACATTTTTTTGTCAAACTATCTACGTCATGCTGAAAATTAAAGGTATATCGACATTGATGCTCTATTAAAAGGATAAATTTTCTATGAAGTCTATGTGTTCGCAAGCAATTATTCTCATTTCCCTTTTTGGCTGTGCTACAAGTGATATCGCACGAGTCAATGATGAATATCGAATATTAAAAGAGGGTGGAAGTATGCTCACTGGTACTTTTAGGCTAGCGAGTTTAAAAGCAGATGCGTTAAACGAATCTAACGACATATGTATAAAGCAAAACAAGAAGGTAGAAATATTGGATGAAATATCCGTACCTGTTTCGCTCGGTGTATTTGCTAGATATGAATTATCGTTCAGGTGTATTGAAGGTTAACTTACTATTTTCATATATTTGTACTTAGGGATTGAATAATCGATTCATAATATCTTGCGGTCTTAGTAGATAGCGTATCTGAGATATTCAAAGTGTTGGGTGGATTTAATTACTTTCGTTTTTTATTTAATGAGTCTAAGGCTGAAATAGAAGAAGATAGAAACTAGACCGAAACAACCACATAGAGGATACACGTCCTCTTTTTTACAACTCTGCAATTTCAAAAATAATCAGTAATAATGCTGACCTACTCTGGTATTTTTCCCTGAAGGCCATATATAGCCTTGTTGAGCTAATTGTTTAATATGTAAAATCTGCATAACTTCGCCAAAATAGGGCCGTTACATGATCATTGAAAAAATCGCGAGTGAACTTCAAGTAAAACCCACTCAAGTACAAGCTGCCGTCACCTTGTTAGATGAAGGCTCGAGTGTTCCTTTTATTGCTCGCTATCGTAAAGAAGCCACTAACGGTTTAGACGATACCCAACTTCGCCAACTTGAACAACGCTTGGTGTACCTGCGTGATATCAATGACAGACGTAACGTAATCCTCAAAACAATTGACGAACAAGGCAAACTAACAGACCAGCTTAAGCGCAGTATTTTAAGCTGCGATAACAAAACCGAATTAGAAGATTTGTACCTACCGTACAAACCTAAGCGCCGCACAAAAGGGCAAATAGCCATCGAGGCAGGCTTACAGCCTTTAGCCGACGCCTTGTTTGCTGACCCAACACTAACCCCCGAATCTGAAGCGGCAAAATTTATTGCCCCAGATAAAGGCGTACCAGATGAAAAAGCCGCGTTAGAAGGGGCTAAGTTCATCTTGATGGAGCGCTTCGCTGAAGACGCCACATTGCTGCAAAAAGTGCGTCAGTATCTTATGGAAAACGCGCATATCAGAAGTAACGTGGTGAAAGGCAAAGAAAAAGAAGCGGCCAAATATTCAGATTACTTCGAACACAGCGAACGCCTAAGCAAAATACCATCTCACCGCTGCCTTGCACTGTTTCGTGGCCGCAATGAGAATTTTTTGCAAGTATCGATGGATGCTGACCCGCAAAAAGACGAGTCGGACAAAAGCTCGTTTGGTGAGCACATTATTGCCAAGCATTTAGGTTTGAACTTTAGTAATCGAGGGGCAGATGCATGGTTAGCAAGTGTGGTTCAATGGACGTGGAAGATAAAAATTGCTCTGCACATGGAAACAGAATTGTTCGGTGTAATAAAAGAAAAAGCCGAACAAGAAGCGATTCAGGTATTTGCCAAAAACCTGAACGACTTACTTATGGCCGCACCTGCCGGTGCGAAAACGACCATGGGTCTTGATCCGGGTTTACGCACGGGCGTAAAAGTAGCCATTGTGGACGCCACAGGTAAAGTGGTGGCCACCAGCACTATATTCCCCCATGTGCCGCAAAACTTGTGGGACAAAAGCCTGCGCACGCTAGGCATGCTTTGTAAACAGCACAAAGTGAAGCTAATCAGTATTGGTAACGGCACGGGCTCACGTGAAACAGATAAGCTTGCCGCAGAAGTCATTAAGGCGAACCCTGAGTTGGGTCTAAGCAAAATTATGGTCAGTGAAGCCGGCGCATCGGTTTATTCAGCATCTGAGCTGGCATCAAACGAATTACCCGATATGGATGTGTCGCTTCGCGGCGCGGTATCTATCGCTAGGCGTTTGCAAGACCCTCTCGCTGAGCTGGTTAAAATCGAGCCTAAAGCAATCGGTGTCGGCCAATATCAACATGACGTAAGCCAAAGCAATTTAGGCCGCTCTTTGGATCGAGTCATAGAGGACTGTGTAAACGCCGTTGGTGTTGATTTAAATATGGCCTCAGCTGCGCTACTAAGCCATGTTTCTGGCTTAAACCGTACACTGGCAACCAACATCGTGAACTTCAGAGATGCCAACGGTGCATTTAGTAGCCGTAAAGACTTACTAAAAGTAGAGCGCCTGGGGCCAAAAGCGTATGAGCAAGCAGCTGGTTTTTTGCGCATCGTCAATGGCAGTAACCCATTAGATGCATCGGCGGTTCACCCTGAAGCTTACCCAGTAGTACAAGCCATAGTGAGCAATTCAGGCAGTGCGGTAAATGATTTGATAGGTAATACCGAACTGCTGAAAAAGCTTGAACCTCAACAATTTGTTGATGACACCTTCGGACTCCCCACGGTAACTGACATCATCAATGAATTACTCAAACCTGGACGCGATCCTCGCCCTGAGTTTAAAACCGCTACCTTCAAAGAAGGCGTTTCGTCGTTAAGTGATTTGAAAGAGGGTATGATTTTAGAAGGCGTCGTGAGCAATGTAGCAAATTTTGGCGCTTTTGTTGATGTAGGTGTTCACCAAGACGGCTTAGTGCATATCTCTGCCATGACAGACAAATTCATTTCTGATCCACGGGAAATCGTGAAAACCGGCGACATTGTTAAGGTCAAAGTGATGGAAGTCGATGTAGCACGCAAACGTGTTTCATTCACTATGCGTTTGAATGACGATGTAAAAGCACAGGCTAACACAAGCCGCACCAATAGCGAGAACAAACCACGCCCGAACAATAAGTCAGGCGGTAGATCTCACAGTAAAAAACCATCACCCGCTTCGGCCAATCAAGCCATGGGTAACGCCTTTGCTGATGCCTTTGCCAAAGCGAAAAAGAACTAACACTGCTAATTAGATCTTTGAGCGCGATGCATAATTAACCGGTGGCTTAGCCCGCCGGTTTTTTATGCATTGGAAAACTATTACGCTTTTTGGCCAACGTCAGCTAAGCCCAGCGCCAGACCTCCCCGTTATCTCTATTAAAGCGTAGCCTTTACTCAGCTTTTACATTACCCATAGAAACTAACCCACGCCGTATTACGTCATACACAGAGTAAACGCTCCTTCGACTATTAATAACATTGAGTCCACTATGACGACAAAAAAACTACTACTACTTCTAATGCCTATTTTCTTGAGTGCTTGTGCCAATAAAAGCCGCCCACAGGTAAAACAGCCCGATATGTTCGCCACGAGTATTAAGAGCGATAATAAAAAGGTGTTTAATTTTAGTATTAGCGCCGGCCAAGGTGCAGACGAAAGTAAGCCCGAGCGCAGGGAGGCAGGCGGCCCACCGCCCAAACATGGAAGTGAAAACAAAAACCAAGCAAAGGGTGATATGGCTAATGAAAGCCCCCTTGACGTGCTGTTTACTCACCTTGAAACGAAATTAAGGGACACGGGCTATTGCCGTGAAGGATACGTCGAAATAGACAACTATGAATCAAGCGGTCGACTGCACATTATAGGTGCTTGTAACGAAGTAGCAACTCCTGACGACAAGCGTCAGTTCGCGAACAATTACGGCTATTAATGCCAACGAAAAACGCCGCTTATAGTCATAAGCGGCGCTAATAAATTAACTAAAATGGAAGCTGTAAATCAAGCAGAATAGTTTAAAGCAAAATGTTTAGGTTCACTGACGCCTTGGTAGTAACGCTGAACAACGCGCTCGGCGATAAGCGTATTATCATCTCTAGCTTCGGCGTTAAACCCTGTGTCTGTGTCGCTAGCGAACGCAGAACGTTCGCTTTTAAGCGTAGCATTCTCCACATCTGCTGCGTCTAAACTACGAATTGGCGTACCTTCATCGGTGCCTCGTACTATTTCGTCAAGCTCGGGACCAAACTCAGACTGCGCAGTAAATTGTCCTGTTGCCTGCACGCTCTCCTTTTGACCAACATCTTGAGCAACGACACCGACGCCTTCACTTTTTTCTGCGGCTAATTCTTTGCGTGCTTCAAAGGTTTTCTGAGCGGCCTCTGCTGCCACTCTTAAATCTTGGGCTGAAGGCTCAGCAGGGGCAAGCGCGGCAGCTTTAACTTGCTGCATCTTACGAATGGTATCTTCCGGCGTATTTTCTTCTGACACATCAATAGAAACTTCACCGCCAGTAGCATAACGCTTACCATCAGGCCCAGTGGTATATTCATATTGAGGTGCGCCGGCGTATTGCCCGCCAGTGTTGGCATGCGCTTGTTCATGAGTGCGTACTTCGGCGTCTCGCTTTTTCAGCTCGTCTATTTGTGCTTTTTCTTGTTGTTCTTGCTGAGCTTGTTGCTCTTGCTCAGCGTTTTCTTTACCTGCACTTTCTTGTTCGGTCGTTTCTTGCTCGGTCGCGTCCTTCTCAACATTTTGCTGCACATCTGATGCAGGTTCACCTTGAGATTGAATTTGGGGGCGCTCATAAACAAGTGGCTGAGCGGGAGTTTTAACTTTGTCATGTTCGCTAGCTAATCCCGATTCTGCGGCTGAATTTTCAGACCCAGTCAACGCTGGCACTGTTTCACGCAGGGTATTATCTCTGCGTGCAGCTTCCGTGTTGATGTTGGCAGTCGTAAACACAACCGCCGTAGGAATAGGCGTTACAATGTTCATGTTAGTCTTTCAATATTACCTACTGACTGGTTTATTAAATTAAGCAAAGGTGTCTAGCAGTGTTCCCAAAGTGTCATTTGCTACACTTAACACTTTGGCAGAGGCTTCAACACCTAGCGCACCGGTTTTAAGCTCCACAACACTGTCGCTCAGGTTAACACCTGTCGAACTGCCTTGTGCTGACGCGCTAGTTAAATTGGCGATATCGCTTGATGCCTGGGTGACCTGCTCGTTGCCGCGCTGCACACCCTGTAAACCACTGGCAAACGCGCCACTAATGTTGCTGCTATTTGAAATGTCCACACTGAATACCTCTACTAACCTCTCATGGTTAATTATTAACCAAAAGACGCACTTTTAACAGTAACTTTTTATTTAAGCGTACTTTCATTAAAAGCTGCCATAAAATCAGCTAGAAAATGCTCAGTGTGGGAGATAAACGGCGCGTGGGACGCGTGAGGAAAAACGCTGACGCTGTGATTTGACGGTAACTTTTGTTGTACATATTCATTTAACTTTGCGGGAACTAAGCTGTCTAACCGGCCCAACATCCAATGTACTGGCATGGTAAGCGATGCAAGTTCAGTTCTTAAGTCAACTTGTTCAAGAATTTTTAACCCTGCCGTTAGCGCCGCGATGTCAGCCTGAGGTGACGCTTCGATACTACTTTTTATTTTCTTGATATCTGTTTTGGCTGAATCGCTGCCCATTGCCTGTATCGCCAAAAAGCGATCTATTGTTTTACTTAAGTTTTTGACTAACTGCTGTGAAAACGTCTGCAAAATTGTAGGTTCAATCCCTGGCCAATCATCACTTTTTTGAAATTTGGGCGAGCTTGCTATTAATACGAGTTGGCTAACTTTTGCAGGTTCATGCAATGCAATCTTCTGCGCTACTAAACCACCTAATGACCACCCCGCAAGTAGGCTATTCTCAGGGATAACGCTTGCGACGCTTGCTGCCAAATTTGCTAAATCGTATGGCTTAGATAAGGCCTGATAGTTCTCACCAAAACCTGGTAAATCAACGTAGGTAACGCTGAATTGTTGCTCTAGTTGCGCTGCTATTGGCTGCCATACACCGCTATTAACTCCCCAACCATGAAGTAAGACAAGATTTGGCCCACTGCCAGCGGTGCGTGTTTTTAACATCGTGTGCATTTATTTCATCTACTCTTAAGAACTGGCGTGTCAGTGTAGAGATGAAAAAAGTGAAATCAAGTATATGGCGTATATGTAATGCCCTTTAGTCAATTAAGCCTCAAAAAAGCACATCAATGTTTATTGTGTTTGCAGCATAGTAATACGCTTATTTGTGGCTATTGCGAGGACGACCTAGTGCTATTTTCGTGGGAAAAGTATGACTACAATTTACTGAACTGGCCTAAAGCGCAACGAGGCCTAAAACACCTTTCAGCCAATAAAGTACTAGCACTGGCTGATTATCAATGGCCTCTTTCACGATTACTGACGGGCTTAAAATTTTCTAATAAAATTGTTCATGCCAGCGCATTAGCCAAACTTTTTGTTTCCCATGTATTGAACGCCGACTCGACATTGCCGCAAGCTATTATTCCTGTTCCTCTGCACCCCGCTCGTTATCAAGAGCGCAAATACAACCAGAGCGTTGAACTGGGAAAGTGTATTTCAGCTTTGACAGGTATTCCCCTTGCCACAGATATCGTCACTCGGCAAAAAGCCACACAAAGCCAGACCTCACTCTCCAGTGTGCAACGAAAAGCCAACATGAAAAATGCCTTTGCCCTACATCGACCTTTTAACTACCAACATCTAGCAATATTGGATGATGTCATCACCACAGGCGCCACTGTTGAAGCCCTGTATCAATTGATGAAAAAACATCATCCCGATTTACAAATAGAAATATGGAGTATGTGCCTTACCCTTGAGCATTAATCAAACCTGACAGGAATATCGCGTTACTTAGCAAGCGCCTTGTGCCGCGCCAATAGCCACGAAAATTTGGATCATCAACAAAGGCGATGATCTTACCCTTTCCAACATTGTGAGCCACGATTGAAGCGCTATCGTCAATGAGCTCCTGCAATTCGTCTGCTGCATAACCAGACATAAGCGATGTAGACGTATAACGCCCTACCGTGACGAAGGGAGTTTTGGGAACCCGCATGACCACAGTGCTGTTTTTGAATGAAGGCAAATGTTCCCGCGGTAATCCGAAGGTAAGAGGGTGGCTGGTATCTAATCGAGTATCAAATATCGCTCCTGCGATACGCTGCTTTGCAGAGAGTTGATCTTTATCTGCATAGGCAAGGCCAGTCACTGAGAATGCCCGCTTGATTTCATCCTGACTGAGAAACGAGGCCTTAAGCCAGTCTTTATCAGCAAACCATTTCGCGGCCGTGCGCTGTCCTATCATTACGCCACCAGCAGATAGCCATTTTTCTAGGGTTCTTACGGTCTTTTCAGGCACCTCACTATAATCCCCACTCACCCATACAATGTGTGTATAACGCCCCAGATCAAGCTGTGATAATCGAGGTAAATCAGTGATGGTTACCGGCATACCGACTACAGTGTCTAAATAATGCCATGCTTCGCCTGCCTCATATTGCGACGTACCTTGCCCTCCTACTAGTAACACTTGAGGGGCTTTAACCAGATGCATTTCGCGACTGCCGATATCAATACCTTGAGCGGTTAAACCAGACAGAATAAGCCACACTTTAATGTTTGTTTGTGCCGCACCCTTGTTAAGTAATGACAATAAGTTATCCGGCTGCGCTAACGCCATGGGTATCAATACTGAGCCAGCACTAAAACTGATGTTTCCCTGATCTGTTGTAGCAGCAAAGTCTGAGCCGGCAATTTTAACCTGCACGCCTGCACTCAAAAGCTGATTAAGCAAGGCCGGGGCCTTGGAGTCCGCCCACGAAAAACCATATGCATAGGCATTTTCGCCTTCAAGTTTAGTGTGTTTTTGCAATTGGCTGTTTTGCTCATTAGCGACAGGGACTTTACGCCATAACTTTCGCTCTACGGGTGAGTATTGAATATTGAACGCCAGTGGCAGGTTCCAACTAGATACATCGTAAAAGCTATTGTCGTCGAAACTTTTTCGCTCAGAAAAAAGAGACTTAATTAATCGATACTGAGGCTGATTTAATGATACAAAAATACTATTTAGTGGCTGATAGGTCAGCTCGTCAATGCTCACTTCTTTTTCAAGGTAGTTAAATTGGATCTGGTGTTGGCGCAATATCGATTTGAGCTCAGAAAACCGCGTGGCATCTTTAGATTCACTTAGCAAATAACCAACGATTTTGTCGTCTTTTCTTAACTCATTGGTTTGCTCGGTAAACTCGGCTGGGTAGGCAAGCAATGCTGCTTTATTTGCTAGGGCGCCTTTGAAGGTGGAAAGTGATGTGCTGACCTGATTTTGAATGGTCTCAGTAAAACTGAGTACCCCATGAATAGATTCTTGCTTATGTCCGCGACTGCTAGCCTGTTCAAATAAAATGCCGATGCTGCCCTGCGCATCTGGGTAGGTAGAGCCCTTACCATAGTAAAAATCATCATAGGCTTCTTGGGTAAAATACAGCTGCTTTGATTCATCAAGCGCAGCGGCATGAAACTTGGCTAATTCGGCAGTCAACTCGATATTGCGATTGGGCGTCCAAGGGTTATTGCGTGAGGCGATTCCCGGCTGGAAGAAATAACTACTGTTGGTGCCCATCTCATGAAAATCGGTAAGTACGTGTGGACGCCAACGATGGAACTCAGCAATACGAGCTTGAGACTCTGGGTGCGTCAACAATAGCCAATCACGATTTAAGTCGAACATATAATGGTTGGTTCGCCCGGTTGGCCATGGTTGTTGATGCTCTCTGTGGTTTGGATCGGCGACTAACTGTTGACCACGATTGCCATTGGCCCATTGAGCAAATCGTGATAACCCATCTGGGTTAATACTAGGCTCCATCAATACAATATTGTTCTCAAGTAATTGCTCAACCACCTCTCCTTGCGCTGCCGCCAAGTAATAAGCCACGAGCAATGCGGCGTTAGCCCCAGAAGACTCGTCACCATGTACGCTGTAGCCCATCCATAGAATCAACGGGTCGTCGGATTGACTCTTTTGCCCAAACGACGAGAGATGTGTCTGACGAATGCGCTCTATATTTTGCTGATTTTTCGCTGTGGTAAACGTGAGTAATAACAAAGGGCGGTTTTCATGGGTTCTGCCTGTTTCACGCAATGACACCCTGTCAGACTTATCTGCTAAAACACGCATGTATTCCACTAATTGATCATGACGAACGTGCCATTCACCTACGGGGGCGCCTAGTACTTGTGATGGGCTAGGAATGTCTGCATTGTACTGCGTATTGGCAGGTAAATAATCACTGTCTGTGAGCGCTTGCACGGAAAAAGACCATAAAACGATACCCACAGCTCCCCAAAACCAACCGCACTTCATACACCTACACCTTTTATTACATCAATATAAAGATAAAAGGTTCGCATGTTTTAGCTAAAATTGACATAAGTAAACCTTATTACTTGAGTGTTTTAGTCAAGTAATTTTGATATAATCCGAATATGTTTCTACAACAGGACCTTTTTTATGATTTCAATTTCAGATACAGCCCAAGCACATTTTTGTAAATTGCTTGAAAAACAAGAGCCTGACACGAATATTCGAGTTTTTGTTGTTAACCCTGGTACACCTAGCGCAGAATGTGGGGTTTCTTATTGCCCGCCAGATGCAGTGGAGCCAACCGACACCACTTTAGAGTTCAATGGCTTTGACGCTGTTGTTGATGCAGAAAGTGCACCTTTTTTAAGCGAAGCAGAAATCGACTTTGTGACTGACCAAATGGGCTCTCAATTAACCTTGAAAGCGCCAAACGCCAAAGCACGTAAAGTGGATGATGATGCGCCACTAGAAGAGCGTATCAATTATATGATCGAGTCAGAAATCAATCCGCAGCTTGCCAGCCATGGCGGCAAGGTTATGTTGATGGAGATTACCGACAAGGGCGAGGCGATATTGCAATTTGGAGGTGGTTGTAATGGTTGCTCTATGGTTGATGTGACCCTTAAAGACGGTATTGAAAAGCAAATGCTCGCCCAATTTTCTGGTGAGTTAACCGCAGTAAAAGATGCTACCGAGCATGAAGCCGGTGAGCACTCTTACTACTAATTAGACAGTCGTATGCTTAGAAAGCAGCTGAGAAAATTAGCTGCTGATCCACATAAAAGCTGGGGTCGTTTTAAATACGGTCTCGGCTTTTTTGTTATCGGCGCAGCGCTTATTTTTACTGGAAGTACCTACTGGGTGTGGTTACAAATCCCTGGTTTGATAGCACTCTGCATTGGATGTGCATTGGCACTTTTCGGGTATTTGGGCATTTTGGCTTACCGCATGCAAAGTGCGTTTACCCTATCAAGCGCCCGCCGCGATAGAGATAGGCAAAGTAACCGCCAAGACTAAGGCCTCGCCCTAGCATGAGTAATAACAAGGCAACCCATAATGCGTAGTTCTCGAACGGTTGCAATAACCACCAGCTTGGAAAAAAGAAACATAAAGCACTCAGCAACATACTGTTTTGCATCGCTTTAGCACGCGTTAGCCCGACAAACACCCCATCGAGTAAAAAGCACCAATGGCTCACGAGCGGCAATAACCAGATGATGATTAAATATTGTGCACTGAAAGCTCTTAGCTCAGGTAAGTCAGTTAATATGGCGATGATCTGCTGACCAAATAAAGCAAAACTCAAGCTATAGCCGACTGCCACAACAGAGGACCAAAATAGCCCACGCAACACCACACGGTTGATTTCGTTAGCGTCTTTTTTACCTTTAGCCTCTCCCGTTAATGCCTCAACAGCATAGGCTATGCCGTCTAAGCCTAATGCGATCAAAGCGAAAAACTGCATAATGATCGCATTGCTAGCAGCGGTTAAAGGCCCAAACCTAGCGCCCTGAAAAATCACAAACGCCAAACACAGCTGCAGGGCTAAATTGCGCACAAAGCTGTATCCGTTTAGGCTCATTAGTTGTGCCAATGCTGACCAGCGCCAAAGATCCCAACGAGGCATTTGCAGCCCCATGCCCCGCGCAGCAACCCACACACCTAGTAAAAAGATACTGTACTCGGCGGCAACACTAGCGAGCGCAACGCCTTTCACACCGGCGTCAAACACAAACACCAGCAATATACTTAGCCCTGCGTTTAATAAATTAGCAAACACTTGAATATATAAGACGTGTTTGGTTTTTTGTTGACCGATAAGCCAACCAATAATTGCCAAATTCACCAAGGCAGCGGGCGCGCCGAGAATACGCACACTGAAATATTGTTGAATCACACTGAGTAACTGAGCTTCTGGTTGGGCGAAATGAATACCTAAGGCGAGTAATGGCGTTTGCGCCGCCCAAATCGCAATGCCTATCACAAGGGCGACACTGCAGCTTTGCCAAAAGACACGACTTTTACTTTCGTTACTCTGTTCGCCTTTAGCTTGGGCACTTAAGCCTGTGCTCGACATACGAATAAAACCACACAACCAATAGGTTTGGGTCAATATCAGTGATGCTATCGCAGCGCCTGCTAAATAATGACTGCTGCCCATGTGGCCTAGTACGGCGGTATCCACCATACCAATCAGTGGCGTAGTGATATTACTTAGGATCATCGGCAGTGCTAATAGAATGAGCTGTCGATGTGAAGCAAAATGCCAAAAGCGTTGCTGTGCTAAAGCCTGAGATAAAGCCAAGGATATTCTCACTTTAATATAAAGAATAATGCGTGAAAGCGACCGCTCGCCCATATAGCCCTTTGCAATCAATGCTACAATAGCGCCATTAAATGCGTCACAAAGGGAAACGTTATGGATCGTATCATTTTTTATGTATTGATTTGTCTTGGTTTGTGTATTTCCAGCAGCAAGACTCTAGCCGGTGACAACGCAGTTATTTTGCTTTATCACCACGTAAGCGAAAGTACGCCTGCCTCTACCAGTGTTTCACCGGATACATTCAAAGCACACATGGCATATTTGGCCGACAACTACACTGTATTACCGCTAAAGGACATAGTTACTGCACTTAAAAACAAACAGTCACTGCCCGACAAGGCCATCGCGGTGACTTTCGATGATGGTTTCAACAATATTTATCAAAACGGTCACCCAATTTTAACCAAATACAATCTGCCCTACACCGTTTTCATCAACCCAGATTTAGTTGATAAAGTGAATTATCATTTAAGCTGGGATGACATGCGAGTCATGGAAAAACAAGGTGCTAGTTTCGCCAACCATAACTTGCGCCATGAACACTTACTTAGCCGTCTACCCAATGAAAGTGATGAGGCGTGGTTAACTCGGCGAATTAGCGATATTCAGGCTGCTGAACAGTTACTTAAAGACAATTTGGGTGTAAAAGATAAGTTCTTTGCTTATCCATATGGAGAGTATTCACCAGAACTGCAGGCTCGTCTTACCAAACTAGGCTATGTAGGTTTTGCCCAATACTCAGGTGCGATAGCCAGTTTTAGCGACTTCTCGGCTCTTCCACGATTTCCGGCGGCGGGTATTTACGCGAATTTAGACCGTTTAAAAGTGAAAATGGCCAGTCTTGCCATGCCAGTGCAAAACCCCTTCCCTGACACGCCTTTGGTCAAAGGTGCCCCTTTTACGTTTGAGTTTAGTGTGCATAGCGACGATATCAATAATAATCAGATAGCCTGCTATTTTCAGGGGGATAGACAAAAAATAACCATTAACGATGAATTGATCACAGTGGACTTCAAACAAAAACTGCCTGTTGGTCGCTCAAGGGTAAATTGTACTGCCCCAAGCAAACGCGAGCCATCACGTTATTATTGGTATTCTAAACCTTGGTTTATCCCAACAGAAAGCGGTGACTGGCCAGATTAGAGCTTTTTTCGCATATGTATGTAAGTGCCTAAATTCATCGAGCTGTTATCTAAAGTGGTGCGCTGTGCGGTAAAGCCAAACTTTTGATAACAACTGATGGCGCTTACATTATCTTGTTTGACGTCTAGGGTTAGATACTGTTTACCTAAATCTAACGCCGTTGCCGCTAAATGACTTAAAAGCTCGCTGCATAAACCTTGGCGCTGAAATGGCTCGGCCACCCCAATATGCCCAATACATGCTTCATCGGCAATTGGCCGCGCGAACACGTGCTGCAACGACTGGCATCTTTGTATCACGTCTAAAACGTCAGGACCTTGATAGTATTGAGTCATACTTTGTAGTGTTGCTTGCACGTACTCCTCGCCCATTTCACGCTGCCAAACACAACCAATAGCTGCCAAGTTCCCTTTCACTTCGATAACCCAGTGGTTACCAAAGCCAAACTGACCCTGTTGCTGTAAAAATGCTTGTTGTAGAAAGCTTTGTGCGCTGTATTGTTGTTGCGCTGTTTGCTGGCTAAATAAACGTGGCAACGCCTCAGGCGCTGACGAAAGGATCAGCGCTATGGCGTCTTTCACATCCTCAGCCCTTGCTTGTCGTAAGCGATACACGCTTATTCAGCACCCGCCAGTATCTTCATGTCGTGTAAAATACGCTTACTCTCACTGACTGCCACTTTGCCTGCGGCAAATTCTGGCTTAAAGCGGCCAACCACATGACCTTGAGGATTAACCAGTACTACGGATGAACTGTGATCGACTAGGTAATTTTCAGCGTCTGTGTTTTGCGAAGTGGAATACATCATGCCCATTGCCCGTACGAACGGAAACAAATCTGCATGCTCACCGGTTGCCGCAATAAAGTCCGACTCGAAAAAGTTAATGTACTCGGCTAACCGTTCAGTAGTATCTCGTGCAGGGTCAACTGAAATAAATGCCACCTTGACCGGATACTGCCCATCAATAGCCTGTAATTCAGGATAAATACTGCTCAGATCTGATAAGGTCGTCGGGCAAATATCGGGACAAAACGTATAACCTACAAAAACGAGCGTCCATTGACTCTGTAGACTTTCATTGGTGAGTGGCTGGCCTTTGCTATCCGTCAAAGAAAACGCTGGCAGCGCTCTAGCTTGAGGATATAGGCTGATATATTGCGTTTCATCACTTTTAGGCGGTGCAATATTCACCGCGATAACAATACCAACAATCAATGCGGCTAAAGCGACTAACGCTAAACTTAATCTACTCAAAACGTAAATCTCATATAATGATCAGCCAGTAATACTACAAACAACACCATCAAATGAATAATGGAAAACTTAAAGGTTTTCATAGCTGTATGCTCGTCACTGGCGAATTTTAGTTTCCAAGCATAATACAAGAAGCCTGCATTTAATGCGCTAGAGCCAAACAAATAAATTACACCTGTCATGCCAATCAAATAAGGTAAAACACAAATCAAGGTCAACAATACTGTGTATAGCAAAATCGAGGTTTTGGTAAACTCTATTCCGTGAGTACAAGGCAACATAGGAATTTGCGCCCGTGCATAGTCTTTCTCTCTGTGAATGGCCAGCGCCCAAAAGTGCGGAGGTGTCCAAATAAAGATAATAAGCACCAACAACAACGCATGGGCGTGGATATCATTCGTGACCGCTGTCCAGCCTAATAAGGGAGGAGCAGCGCCCGCTAAACCACCAATGACAATGTTTTGCGGTGTAGCGCGCTTTAGATACATTGTATAAACAAAAGCGTAACCCACTAGGCTGGCCAAGGTTAATAGTGCAGTCAAACGATTGACCCACAACTCTAAAATAACGTAACCGACAACTGTGAGTACACCTGCAAAGGCAAGGGCACGCTGAGGAGAAACTTTACCTTTAGGCAAAGGACGATTAGAGGTACGCGCCATCTGAGCGTCTATATTACGGTCTACCACGTGGTTGATAACCGCCGCTGCAGACGACAAAAAACCAATACCAGTCAACCCTGCAAGAAGTATTTTCCAACTTATCCAGGTTTCACTTGCTAAACACATTCCGACCAAAGCAGTTAACAACAACAACATGACCACTTTTGGTTTGGTCATTTCGTAATAGTCGCGCCAATGCAAAGTCGATTTAGATTTAGCCATAATGTTATGAGATGCAGTACCAACTGATTTACTCATTGGTCTCTCCTATGTTTTTCGGTAAAGGGTGTAGCTAAGTAACACCAAAATTTGTAACAGCGTGGCAGCAACCGCATTGTGCATTACCGCTACAGAAACTGGCAGGCTGAAGACAACATTACTCACACCTAAAATGACTTGAGCACCAAGAACGATAATCATGATGCTGGCGATGTTCCTAAGTAATCTTGAGCTTGCAACGGCATAGATACGTGTTGCCAGCCAGCACAAGTAAACAAAGGTAATCAGCGCCCCCGCTCGGTGCACTATATGCATAGTCATACGCTGGGCATAATTGTGAACACCATACTCGTAGCTCTCTGCATCAGGCAAACTGAACGCGCCGATAAAGTCTAAACGTTGGTACCAGTTGCTTTCACAAATGGGCATTTCGGTACAAGCAAGCGCCGCGTAATTGGCTGAAGTCCAGCCACCTAAGGCGATTTGCCCAATGAGAATGGCGATACCAAGGAGGGCAAATTTACCAAGACGTCGCATTTGCTGATCACCTCCTGGTATGCGATAGGGCAATAAACGTAAGTAAAGTAAAAATAAGCACGACAAAACGGCGAAACCACCTAATAAATGGCCCATTACCACGATAGGTAATAAGTTTAAGGTCACAGTCCACATGCCCAACATACCTTGAAATATAACTAAGCACAGTAAAAAGAAGGGTAATTTAATCGGTCGATGATACGCGCGCTTTATTAGGCTCATTACAAAAATAATGAGTATGAGCAATCCCAGTGCACTAGCGAAGTAGCGGTGGATCATTTCATTCCATGCTTTCTGAGGCTCTAATGGACGCTCAGGAAACGCTAATTCAGCGGCATTAATGTGTTCTAACCCAGCGGGTACCTTATAATGCCCGTAGCAGCCAGGCCAATCTGGACATCCTAGTCCCGCATCCGTCAATCGTGTATATGCACCTAGCACAATCACGATAATGGCAAGAATAATGCCTGCCAGCGCCATTTTCCTCATGAACGTTCCTCTAGCCTATGCGCGATAATTTCAGCAGTTTGCGCAAATCGGATAATATGTCACGACTATGCAAAATAGCTTGCTGCTGCTCAACTTGAAGTGGGTAACGTAAGATCACATTATTCAAGGTATCTGCTATGAAAATAGCATTTACTGACTCACCTTGAAATACATTATTAACATTTTCCGCGTTAGTTTTTAACAACTTAACAGTATTTTTCTCATTCAAACGCTGGATAATAGTGGCATCACTTTCAGGTGTACTGATCACCGTCGCACGCACTCTGTCATGTTCTTTGCCCAACGCGGTCCACACTTGCTCTACGCTATACAAGGCGTTCTCACACTCAACGGTGCACTGCGACGGTAAAACATACAGCAACTGCCATTTGGGTTCTGCCGCCTGGTCTTGAATCGCTGTCATGTCTAACGTTGGTGAAAGCAGTTCACCTTTATTGGTCGCAGCTTTGTTAAACCAATTATTGTCCAACGCAAGTTTGGCCAAAACGACCGGCAAAATAAATACAAGAGCGAGCGTGATAATCAGGCGTTTGTTATTCGTCTTGTTCATGGGATCCCTTCTTAAGTCCGGAGCGCAAACGTGCGCGAAGTGCGAAAAAATATACAAAAAATGCTGCGATACCTAAGCCTAGCCACTGTACTGCATAGGCGTAATGCTTCTCTGGGGGCATTACCACTGGTTGCCAGTTGCGAATGAATTGCGCATTGTTTTGCGTGAGTGTAATCACAAACGGCAATACCTCAGCCTGTAACACCTGCTCAATAAACTGAATATCTATTTGCTGTATGACCTTGGGCCATAACCCATCTTGAGTAGCAGTTTCTTTTACCATGGGGTTATCACTGGGCAATACGACTCGTCCTTGCGCATCATTCAACCTATCTGGCAGTGACACTTCGGGTAGATCGTCACGCATTTGTTTACCTGCTACCCAGCCAAAGTTAACCAGTACATTATGATCATTACTTTTTGCGACTGCATATACGTCAAACCCAGGGCGCCCCTGCTTAATGCGGTTATCCAATAAAAAGACTTGCTGTGACTCTATTGAACCAGAGAACGAAATCGGTAAATCTTGTATATCTTGAGTGCGCGCCAATACGGCATCAAAGGAATACGAAGTACTATTTGTCACTGAATCAATACTTTGCATACGCTGTGCTTTATCTAAGCCTCGCTGCAATTGCCAATTCGCAAGTGCAAACATGATGACAACGGCGCACAAAGTCACTAGTGTAGAAATTAAAGGTAATCGCTTAATGACCCTAAGCATGCTCATCAACAACAAAAAAAACAGTGAGAGGGAAAACCAAAGTGCTAATAAAGATAATCATCGGAATACTACTTATCGTTATGATTTATAACTTGTTTAAAGCTATGACTGTAATGCTTAAAGATGAACCGAAACAAGCAAATATGAGTAAATACATTGGCAGGCGAGTGTTGACGTCGGTGGCAATTGTGTTGGTCATCCTTATTGCTATGGCCACTGGACTTATTGAGCCAAATCCTCGCCCTTACTAAAAACCTCAAATCCTCTCCACTGCCTTACTGCTAAGGCGAGTGGAGAGATAAAGCAATTACAATATATACACAAAGAAAAACAACATTACCCAAACTACATCAACAAAGTGCCAATACCAACTGCCCGCTTGAAAAGCGAAGTGATCATCAGGGGTAAAATGCCCTTTAAATATCCTCAATAGCATAATAAATAGGATAATAGCGCCCAATGTTACATGTAAACCGTGGAACCCTGTAAGTAAGAAGAAGGTGTTACCGTAAATGCCTGATTGCAGTGTTAAGCCCATTTCTTGATAAGCGTGTATGTATTCTTCAACTTGCAGAGTCATGAATATTGCTCCAAGCAATACGGTGATCCCAAGCATCAGCTTTAAACGACCGCGCTTGTTCTCTTCAAGCGCCACATGAGCAAAGTGGCAGGTAACCGAGGAAATCAATAGAATTACGGTGTTGATAAGAGGCAAACCATACCAACCCATAGCTTCGGTCTGCACCCCGCCTGGGGTTTCAACGAGTGGCCATATCGCTTCAAAGGCGGGCCATAACACTTCGTTTGTTGCCGCATTATTGCTTGAGCCACCTAACCAAGGGATTGCAATCATACGCGCATAAAAAAGCGCACCAAAAAATGCACCGAAAAACATGACTTCAGAAAAAATAAACCATGCCATACCTTGACGATATGAACGTCCTAATTGGGCGCTATATAAACCACTCATGGACTCATGAATTTGATTTCTAAACCAACCAAACAACATAAAAATTAGGGCAGCAAATCCAGCGATTAAAATATGCCCACCGTAACCTGAGATCCCTTTGGTTTGTTCGATTACAAAGTTTCCTGCTCCAACGGCAATTAAAAATAATGCAACTGCCCCAACAATAGGCCAAGGACTACTATCAGGTACGTAATACTTTTCATATTCTGGCTGAGCCATTATTCGTTCTCCTATTCACCACGATTCATTGCGAGATCACCTGCCGTCGCGGTGACGTCGTATAAGGTGTATTGCAATGCGAAATAGCTAATGTCGTCAGGCAATTGTGGGTCAACGTAAAACCGCATCGGCATGATCGCCGTCTCACCTGCCTGCAAAACCTGCTGCTCAAAACAAAAACACTCTGTTTTGTTTAGAAATAACGCTGCTGTGCCAGGTGAAACTGAAGGCACAGCTTGACCAACAACAGAGTGTGTCGTCGGGTTATTAACCGTAAAATTGATTTCATTCATCTGCCCCGGATGAACTTTGACTTGACGTTTTTCCGCTTCAAACGTCCACGCCATTCCTGTATTTGTGCGGGTGATGAAATCAATCGTTATAGTGCGAGACTCATCTACCTCCATCACTTCATATACAGCCGCAGAATTCGCTGTCTTACCGTTAAGCCCAGTAAGGTCGCAAAAAACATCATACAAAGGCACTAACGCGAAACCGAAACCAAACATCCCCAGCACCACAGCCAAAAGCTTTACCACCATTTTGCCGTGATTGGTCTGCGTTTTCTGCTTGCTGGCACCAGTCGTGTCTAGCTGTTGCTCTGACTTATCGTTATTCATAAGGAATGCCAAAACATTCCGGAGTAAGATTGCTCGAGTCCTTGCTGAGCCATACCTGCAATATACATTTCGTTGTGTAACGCAAATCGGTCAGCCTCACTGTACGGAATATAGCCATCGCTTTGTAAGCTGTTACAAAAACCAAATGCTAAAATGCCAAGAGTGAGAGCCAATGAACGCTTTATTACGCACGTTTTTGAGTGTTTGGCTTTTCCTAGCAACATAATGTGCTCCTATACCGCCTACTTAATAACAGGCGGTGTTTCGAACGTATGATAAGGCGCAGGTGATGGGATTTCCCACTCTAGTCCTTCTGCTCCTTCCCACACTTGGTCACTCACGGGCTCACCTTTTTTACTGCAAGCCTTAATAAGAAGCGCCAAGAAAATCAGCTGGGACAAACCGAACGCGAACCCGCCGAGGCTTATCCATTTGTTAAAGTCTGCGAACTGCAGTGCATAATCAGGAATGCGTCGTGGCATACCGGCTAAGCCCACAAAGTGCATAGGGAAGAACAACACGTTTACCGAAACCAAAGAGCACCAGAAATGCCATTTGGCCAACGTAATATCAAACATTTTCCCCGTCCACTTAGGTAACCAGTAATACACAGCTGCCATAATTGAGAAGATAGCACCCGTTACTAACACGTAGTGAAAGTGGGCTACCACGAAATAGGTGTCGTGATATTGAAAGTCCACAGGGGTAATAGCCAGCATCAAGCCTGACAATCCACCAATGGTGAACAGCACGATGAAAGCCAGCGCAAACAGCATAGGCACCTCGAAACTAAGAGAACCTCGCCACATCGTAGCTACCCAGTTAAAGACTTTCACCCCTGTAGGTACCGATATCAGCATAGTCGCCAACATAAAGAACATCTCGGCAAACACCGGCATACCCGTGGTAAACATATGGTGAGCCCAAACTATAAACGATAGCAAAGCGATTGAGGCAGTTGCATACACCATTGAGGCATAGCCGAATAACCGTTTACGGGCGAAGGTCGGTACAATTTGGGAAATGATCCCAAAAGCCGGCAGTATCATGATGTATACCTCCGGATGGCCGAAAAACCAGAAGATATGCTGGAACATCACAGGATCACCGCCGCCAGCGGCATCAAAAAAGCTCGTACCAAAGAATTTATCAGTGAGCACCATAGTCACCGCACCGGCTAACACTGGCATCACCGCTATCAGCAGAAATGCCGTTATCAGCCATGTCCAAACAAAGAGCGGCATTTTCATCCAAGTCATGCCGGGCGCTCGCATGTTAAAAATCGTGACGATCACATTGATCGCCCCCATGATCGAAGAGATCCCCATGATATGTACTGAGAAAACAAATAGCGCAGTGCTATCGCCACTGTAAGTAGTGGATAGCGGAGCATAAAAAGTCCAACCAAATGCAGGGCCGCCACCTTCCATGAACAGCGATGACAATAGAATCAAGAAAGCAAAAGGTAAGATCCAAAAGCTCCAGTTATTCATGCGTGGTAACGCCATATCTGGCGCGCCGATCATCATGGGCACAAGCCAATTAGCAAGCCCAGTAAAAGCAGGCATGACAGCACCAAAAACCATTATGAGGCCGTGCACCGTGGTCATCTGATTGAAGAAATTAGGTTCAACTATTTGCAAGCCAGGCTGAAATAACTCGGCGCGGATAACCATGGCCATGGCACCGCCAGTTAAAAACATAATAAAAGCAAACCAAAGGTATAGAGTGCCTATATCTTTGTGGTTGGTGGTATATAACCAGCGCTTAATACCTGAAGGAGGCGCATGATGTTCGTGATGATCGTCGTCGTGATGAATCGTGTCAGTTACTGTGCTCATGATCGTCTCCCTATTGGCCGTTTAAAGCAGCGTTAATATCTTTTGCCTGTACTAAATCACCCGTATCATTCCCCCAAGCATTCCGCTCATAGGTGATAACCGCGGCAAGTTCAGACATGGTTAGCTGCTTAGCGAAGGCGGCCATAGCCGTACCTGATTTACCATTGAGCACGATATCAATATGCGCTGCCATATCATTTAACGCGATATCACTGCCTTTCAAAGCAGGAAATACCCCCGGCAACCCTTCCCCATTTGGCATGTGGCAAGCAGCACACGCTGAGTTATAAATCTTTTGGCCGTTACTCATTAGTTCGTCTTTACTCATATTCATAGCGAGTAAACGTTGCTCTTCGGCTTTTGCTTTCTCTTGAATCGCTTGGCGTTCACCAATCCACTTATCATATTCAGCAGGTTCTTTGGCAATCACGACTACAGGCATAAAACCATGATCTTTGCCGCATAATTCAGCACATTGCCCACGATATATGCCAGGCTCGTTAACTTGCGCCCAAGCATCATTAATAAAACCAGGATTGGCGTCTTGCTTAACGGCAAAATCAGGTACCCACCAAGAATGAATGACATCATCGGAGGTAATAAGGAAACGGACACGTTTGTCAGTGGGTATTACGAGCGGCTGGTCAACTTCTAGAAGATAATTCACTCCCTTGTCTAGTTTGCCGGATATTTCATCCGGTTGAGTGGCTAGACGAGAGTAAAATTCAACATCATTGTCCATGTATTTATAATGCCATTTCCATTGTGATCCGGTCACAAGCACTGTCACTTCAGGCTCACTGGCGTCTTCCATAGCGATCAGCGTTTTCGCCGCAGGAATAGCCATTACAATGAGAATAATAAAAGGAATGACAGTCCAAGCGATTTCCACTTTTACACTCTCGTGGAAGTTAGCGGGCTTTGCACCTCTGGACTTACGGTGAAACAGAATCGAATAAAACATTGCGCCGAACACACCGACCGCAATAACAACACAGATAATAAACATCAGCATATGCAAGTCATAGACCTCTGCACTGATGTCGGTGACACCTCTGCGCATATTTAGCTGATATTGATCTAAGTCGGATACAGACTCTGCGAAAGCGGTTCCGCTTTGAAACACTCCTAGCATTGCCATCACACTTAACGAAATCTTCTTCACTCGGCCCCCTGCTTGTCAAACGCTTGAAATAGTGGCGCTAGCCAACAAACTTTACGTCTTACTTTATTATTGTAAGGTTATGCACAAGACAAATTTTGTTACTAACTTGTTAACCATGTAACAAGCATTACTCAAAATAGGGGGGGGAGTCCAGTTATTTTGTTTATTTTATATTCAAACGTACAAAATTCAACCAATCAATCAGTGTGTTACGTTTACATTTAGCTAACAATTACTAAGTAGCGATGGGGGGAGAAATCTGCTTTTGAAAACAAAATAGAAGGGAGAACTGCGCTATAAAAAGACCTAGCTGCTGCCCATTACTCAGAGCGAAAAAGAGGGAGAAAAGCGCCTCCCTCAGGCAGGGGGATTACTTTTTAATTACATCCAGTCAGCATTTCGAATCACACCGACAGCAATGCCTTCAATATTAAATGGTTGCGTTGCTAAATCGACTTTTATAGGTTGAAACTCTTCATTTTCAGCATGCAATACCACCTGACGGCCTTTGCGCTCAAGTCGTTTAACGGTCACATCTTCATCTACACGAGCGACCACCACTTGACCATTATGCACATCCGTCGTTTTGTGTACGGCTAATAAATCACCGTCCAAAATACCGATATCTTTCATGCTCATGCCGCTTACGCGTAATAAAAAGTCAGCGCTTGGTTTAAACAAGCTTGGATCCACCTTATAGTGCATCTCAACATGCTCTTGCGCCAGAATAGGCTCTCCAGCAGCTACGCGCCCAATAAGCGGTAGACCTTGATCTTCCAGCTGATCTTCTAAAGGCTCAGTTAATCTAATCCCTCTAGACGTACCGGGTAATATCTCGATTGCCCCTTTTCGGGCCAATGCTTTAAGGTGTTCTTCTGCGGCATTGGCCGACTTAAAACCAAGATGCCTTGCAATCTCGGCCCGCGTTGGCGGCATGCCGGTATCCAGCATGGTGGTTTTAATCAGTTGCAGAACTTCTTCTTGTCTGGGAGTTAGTGGACGCATACACAGCCTGTTGTTTCATACAGTTTAACTGTGAGTATATACAGTCGTTATTAAATCTCAAATTTTTATTAGCGTAATATATGCCAAACGATAAACGAACCGCGAACATTTCATTATTTCGTCTGACGCGTATTTGATTCCCTAATACCACGGGTAATCAGCTTGATAAGGAGAAGACGAAATAAACCCATCACTTGTTATCCCCCTTCGCTCACTGAAGTTCCAACGGATATGCAGCCCTATGTTTAGTTCTCTATAGGTGTCGCTATAGTTATGTTTTATCCGTCCGATTAATTCCCAATGTGGATGGAATAACCACTGGCCTTCAAGCTCAAGACCGACGCCAAGTCCAGATTCAGATTGTTGAAACCCTTGTTGCTCGTCATCACGATTCGGAAACCTTGTAATCTCCTTTGGTTTACTAAGAATGTACCCCAGATCAAGCTTTCCTTTTAACTGCCACGTCTTATTTTCAAGGGTCAGTAACTCGGCTCGCCCTCCCACACCGACCAACAGATCTGGACTAAAATACCCTCCATTTCCGACGGTAAACGTATTTTGATTCGTTTGGTAATGACTCCAACTCAGGTAAGGCCCAATGCGCAAGTAGTCTAATTTTTCTGGATATAAATCTACGATATTGCGTGTTAGAGAAAGGCTCACATTCAGCTTATCGTTAGCTCTGACGTTTTCCCCGATTAACCTAGCCCCAGCAAATTCAGCAGACACGGTCCATTGACGTGATAAACCATAGGCAACAAGACCTTTAATACCATTTGCGGTTACTGAGCCCCATCGCGTTGTTTCCTCAGCGAATAAACCATGCAGACTCAAAACACTATCTTTTACCCGCTCACGAAACAGGGCCATCGCAAGCGTGGTGTTGTCCAAAAACCATACTCCTGATAATTTGCCTAAGAACACTGGGCGCAATGAATTTTGTGGCCGCCAATAAGACATTTCACCTAATAAGTTGGCACTCGCGCTTTGCTTCTTAAGATATGCACTTAGTCCTTTCTCATTCGTACCTGTCAAACCATCGTAGGGGGAATCTAATAAACCCATACCAAACGCGTCACCAACGTTTGGAGAACGGCTATCAGTCTTTTGATAGTTGAGCCGCACGCCAAATCGATAATCCAGCCAATCTCGCGCTAGCCCAACAAAATAATGTTGGCTATCAAGATTGGCCAGTGGATCATTTGCCCCTTGGGAGCGCCAATGAAGACCGGCTTCAAGCAAAAATTGATTGTCTTGCTCTTGTGTATCGTTCAAGCGATAAAAGCGGTTAAATTGCTTTCGATTCCAGGCGAGTGTCTTATTCTGGCGATTCAATTCATGTGCAATAGCTGGGTAAGTATTAGCCATCGCATTTAACATATTGCGGTCATCTTTTAGCAAAATGACCAATATCCTGGCATAATTTTGATTGTCGGGCTGCTGTTGAATCAAGTCAGAAAATGCTCGCACACTCTGCTGAATATGCCCAAGATGAAAGTGAGACCAAGCACAGATCTCCAACTGGTCACTATTTAACGGCTGTAGCATACGAATTTTATCAGCCATATCGAGACTCGCTTGATAACTTTCTTTCTTAAACAGCGACAATTGTTTTTCTGCGTAAGCATTTACACAATAGTTGAGTAAGTTAGCCACGCCAACATGCTGACATGCCACGGCTACGGCCTCATCTAGGCGGCCTAACTCTTTCAAACTTAATACTTGTGAAAAATAATTGCTGGTAAACCTAAACAACCCTAGGGCTTGTTCAAATTGCTTTTTTTGAAAATGTTGCCATGCATGAAACTCGATGTGCTCGATGATGGGCTGCTCAGGATATTCTACGATTAAGTCTTCTAACGCTTGTTCATTTCCTTCGCTTGCCGCCTGAGACACCATGCCTAAAATTGCCTGCCGAATACCATCAATGGTACTCTTTTCACCCTCTTGATGGTCGCGTAAATAAGTGAAATGACGTAAAGATTGGTGATATAGCGCCCGAGAAATAAATGCCCAGCCTAACAAAGCATGATGCGCCAAGTCTTTTTCTTTAAAGGCACGCTCAGATGCTTGCTGTAACAATTCTATTGGCATACTGCGCCAGTACACTTCACCGCCGCGACTCATGCGCGCAAAGACGCTTGTGGCCTTTTTTTTCGAGCTTGGTTGTTGCTTTACCACAGCCTGTGGTTCCAGCTTATGCACCTCGGGGCTGGTCACCCGAGCCATGGCATCAAGCAGATCCTTGTCTGGCTGCCAATTTGTGTATCGCCTTGTTAACCGCGTAAATTCTTGCTGTGCCAACGCCTTATCTTTTTGCTGAATATGATACCAAAGCGCAAATGTATCTGGCGCTTCTTCAGCTAATTCTAAGCTGTCGTTCTTCGTTTTGCTTTGAATATCAACCTGTTGCTCATCATATTGGGTATCCAATGTTTGAGCAACGCTCATCTTGCTAAATAAGCAAAGCGCGGTAAATAGGCCTAAGTGAGTGAGCTTCATATCAGTCGAGAGATTCAGCTGAAAGCGACATAAGTGCGAGCAAAATCAGACTGGCAGAATAATAATCTGTATCAGCTGAAACATGTGGTAAATCCAGCTTTTCTTTGCTTCTCTTGTCGGTATAACTCTGGGTTGTCATCGCGATTGCTCGCATACCTTCAGAGTATGGATAGGGGGCGACACTTCCGTCTTGTAAGTTCACCGTTGCAGGCACTTCAGCTTGTTTCCAAAATGCTAAAAACGGTGCGAGTAGCTGTGTTTGCTGATCATCCGCCATCACCAAATAAATCGGGATACGAACAGCGTTATATCCGTATTCTGCTGACAATGCTTCAGCTAACGAAAACTCCCTGTCATTCAAAATCACCCAATCAGAAGGCAGTGTCCACCGTCCAAATCGAGCTTTTTCCAGTAAGACTCTACCTGAGCGATAAAGCTCCGACCAAACTGGGTTGTCGGTCACCTCAGAAAAAGCCACAAGGGCAGGAAACACCCAATACGATAAATTAATTTGAATGCTTCCATCTGAATTCACAAAACCATATTCTCCGGGCAATAAAAGTGTGTAACCGTCTGCCTGTTTAATCAATTTTTGTTCAATCACGGATAAGATGCTTTTACTGGCCAGCATATATTCTTCGTTATGCCATTTCTGTGCAGCAAGCAGCAGCGCCCATGCAATAAGAATATCGCCATCGGTTGCATTATTAGGGTCTGTGATACAACTAACATCTTGGCGCTCACAAGGGACATACTTCCAACTAAACAGTTTATCTGAACGCTGCAAGGTGCTTTGTGTCCAGTTCCAGAGTGCTTCAAAGCCTTTCTCATCATCCGCTTCTACTGCAAATAATAGCCCGTACCCCTGACCTTCGCTGTGCGAGATATTCTGATTGCCGGTATCTACCACCCGGCCATCTTCAATAAATCGCTTTTTGTATTGCTGCCAATTTTTATCAAACACACTGGGATCTTTGCGTTCATTTGAATACAGTACAAAAAAGGCAATAACGGCCACACAAATAGCAAGTCCTACCTTTACCGAAAAGCTCACCATTGCTCCTTAAGTTTTTCATTTCTATTTTTTATGAGTGCATACGTAATAAAACTAGCAAGTAAGACGAGTAAGAACACCACGATTAGCCAATACCAAGGGTTATTTGATAACCACGCCTTTATTTCAGAAATCGTATCTGCTTGACCAACTTCATAGGTACGAGAGACTTGCATTATAATTTGTGGTGACTCGCTATTGTCCCATGCAAAAAAATCACCTGATAACTGTCCCCAAAGAGGCCCTTGAACCAACTCTGAAACCCGTTTACTAAGTACAGATGAACTCTCTGCGACAATAAAAAACAGCGTACCAGACTCTTTCGATGTGGGATTCTTTGAACCCACCAGTACAGCAAGCTCCCCTAACGAGCTTTCTTCTAATGTGAACTCTAATGCACCTTGCTTACGCAAGTAGGCGTTGTAAGTATCCCCAGACACCCGATTAAACAATTCGTTTTGTAAGCGATAGGGCCACTTTTTAACGTTAGTAATAGAAGCAGAAACATTGCTAAATAAGTTTTCACTCAAATCATCAGGCTGAGCCAACACCATGGCATTGCTGCTCAATACTTCTGGCACCCCATTAACAACCTCAATGCTAGGCACCAAATTTCCAGCAGACTGTGCCATTTTTCCTGCGATGGTCAATGCACTTGAGAGCATGTCCCGTTGTGAAATATAAATATTTGTATCTTCGCTTTCAGTAAACCGTGCAAACGGGTACCCTGTTTGAGCCAGTAGTTTTAAATCGGGTTGCTTGGCAATAAAGACCGATTCAGGGATTGAAATTGTTGAATCCCCACTTAAATAGAAACGCAAGTACTCACCGCTTGCGCTAGCACACTCTCCTATCTGAGGAACCGTAGCTTGGTTGACACTAAATTCGATGTGATTAATACCACCATTAAAATATCTAGCAGGAATAGACAACAAATATTCTCGGTATGAACGACCGTTAATTTCCTCTAATGCTAAGCCATGAATGATTTCGTCATTGACCAAAATATTAAGAATGGAACCAGCACCAAAGCCTGCACCATAGCCAAAGTTCAACGCCAGCTTCACATTGGCACTTTCTGCAACATAATAATCTGCAGGAAGACGTACCTCGACTTTTTTGCTAAACGTACCGGCACCGAAAAACGTGCTATCCCCATTGCCCATGCGCCTAAATGAATATGCCTCACCGGGTTGGAGTGTCACATTAGTCTGCAAAGACGAAGTAAGATTTTGTTCGCTAAGTATATTGATTTGGTCGTCAGGGTTAAGGCTATCATCCATATAGGCTAGCACTGTCGATGCTTGTACAACCTCTTTCGCAGTTAAGCCCGATACGATTAACCGATTCTGTGCAGCAACGATTGTGCGATCCCCAATGCGAATACTGGGTGTTTTTTGTATTTTAAGGAAAGGACCTTTGATGTCATTGATGATGGTGTCAGGCAAAAAGGCACGCAAAGCAGCTTGGGTTCCTACTAAAACATGAAGATCTTGATTGTTTTTTTTCCCTAAATACCAGCTGCTGTACTTATAGCGTGCCATTGCGGTATCTGTTTCTAATCGTTCGCTCAACGCTAAGTCAGCCTGCTGTGGCAACTGAGATATATGTTCAAACTCTAAGGTTTGATATTGCTTTCGCAACGCGAGGCCTTGTGCGATAACAGGCAATGATTGACGTTCGATGTCTTTCTCAAAAGCATCATTTTTGATGGTAAATAGCTTCACGCTGCGTTGACTTCCCACACCCGGATGAAAGAAACTGGATAATGCTTGCAAGCTCAAATTATCGACAACGCGCTCAGTGTTAATTGTAATAGATGACTCGTATAAGTTCACTTCACTCCATAAATCAGGTGCCCCAGGCGCCTGACACGCTTCAGCAAAATGACTGGCTACCAGGGTTAAAGCGTTATATTCACTGCGCCAAAGTGAAGAAGGAATCTCAATATCTGCTGTGAACTCAGGACGAGATGAATCAAAGGCAATTTGCCCAATAGTAGCGTTATTAAAACGTACATTTAAAACTGAGCGTTTTTCCTTTAATGCAATAGAGGAAATGGCTTCTAAATGCAGTTTTGCAGACGTCACTTTGACTAAAGGTGAAAGTGGAATACTCATATCACCATTTGCGCTCCCTCCTTGGAGTCTAAGGATGGCGTTGCCACCGTAAAACTCACTTAAACGAAATTCGTGCGTATTCTGAGCAAAAGCATTGAAACAGCATATGCCGAATAAACAGGTCGCAATACGTAAACAAAGAGGGCTAAAAAAGGTTGTTAGATGCAATTTCATTGGTACCTCTGTTTAAACTTCATATAAATATGTTTGAAAATAGGTGTGATGCTTACGCTCAATACATGGCGCAGGCCATAGAAATAGGAGATTTGCCTAGTCCGTCTTTTTTGAAAGCTTTCCCAACGGGAGCTATCACATAAGGTCAGGGCAACAACCTTGCTTTTCTCATTATCGTTGGCCACGTCGAATGCAACTCTGACATCTCCGGTATGTACATTTTGATAGCGTACTGAGCACGTGAGTTGAATCTCTTCATTTAGGGCATTGGTATATAAAGACATAATCACTTTGTCAGAAAAGGTCTCATTGCAATCTATATTTAGCCGTGCCCCTTCCACACTCATATCCACTAAGTGCCCAGCGTACACAGTGCCATTCGCGTGACTCATTTTTACTTTGTCATAGGCAGGTAACCGAGAGTGTTTACGCAGCTGCTTTTTCTCTATAAGTACTTCAAGTAGCCCTAAACAAAGAATAAAATTGAAGCTATTCCAAGTAAAAACGATCGCTGTTAGCTCTCTTGTCAGGGGACTAGCAAAGAACTCATAAACACCAGCCACACTGCCAATTCCAAGCAATATTAATAGCCAATAAAATATACTCGACAAAGACGAAACATAATCTTCGTCAAGGTTTTCGCCTTTAGGAGTGACAACAAATGAGGGCTGAGTTGGGTTTTTGACTACCGTTATGAGTGCGCGAAATATGAAGGTGCATTGCAATATTTCGTATAACTCAGAGACCAGAGGCCACCTGTTTTTTCCAAATAGCATATTCGTTTGACGAAAGGTAATAAGTACGTGGGGAATGGTGTAAGCAAACACATCTAAAATCGACGCTTGAATAAGCTCCAATCCAAAGACTAAGTACCCTAGCGGAGACAACAAAAACGTTAAGCGGGCAAACGGAAACAACCAAAATAGTATGGAGCTCATGTAGCCGCATTTTTGGTACCAAGATAAGCCTTTATTTAAAAAAGGTTTTTTTAAGATCAGGATCTGAGCCATTCCCTGCGCCCATCGAATTCTTTGCTGTATGAAAGAAGCAAACGTTTCTGGCGCTAAGCCGCTAATCATTGGTTTATCTACATATACCGATTTATATCCCAGTGAATGCAACTCTAACGCGGTCTCGGCATCCTCAGTAATTGAATCACCGGCTATCCCTCCAACTAAGTCTAAACATTCTCGTCTGAGCACTGCTGCAGAGCCACAAAAGAAAGACGAAGACCAAAAGTCCAGTCCTTTTTGAATCACCCCATAGAACATGTCATTTTCAGATGGCATACGAGTAAAAGCAGAAAAATAGTTACGCTCGACGGGGTCTGGGTTTGCCATAAAATGGGGGGACTGAACCAAAAAGACCTTTTCATCAACAATCATCCATGGAACGGTTCGCTCTAAAAAGTCAGTGGTAGGCACATGATCAGCATCTAGAATAACGATCAACTCACTGTCGGTGTGCCCCAAAGCACTGTTGATATTACCTGCTTTAGCATGCAGATTTTTTTCACGAGTATGATATTGAACACCTAACTTTTTACACAAGCGCTGCAGAGAATGGCGACGAGCTAATGCTTGAGCTGCAGCTTGTTTATCTTTTTGATTGATTTTTTGCTCTGTACCACCATCATCGAGCAGATGTATATGCAGCTTTTCCCGTGGGTATTCGAGTAGCAGTGCAGCGCGAAGTGTAATTTCTAATAAATCTTCCGGTTCATTGTAGCTTGGCACCATGACATCAACCGTTGGAATTTTATCAGCGCTGTAATCTTTTAGCAGCAGCTCAGGCCGATTCAATGGAAACACATTAATAAAACACCCCAACAAATGAATAATTCCAGCATATATTTCAGCTATGAATAAAATCCACATGCATACAAGAGAGATAATTTCGGTTGTTTCTAATGTGTGAAAACCACGCCAAACTAAATAACGTACAGATAAAATGGAACCTAGAATTAGCGCAAATATTCGAAAAAAATAGCGTAATTTATGGTGCTGTAACGATTCAGAAGAGGCTGCATACACAATGGCGATAATACCGATTGAAATACATAACTGGGAAAACGAATCTAGGGGAACAAATGCGGCAAAAAAGAATAAGATACAACAAATAAGCAGGCCGATTTTCAAAATAACCGAAACCAATACGTTAGTATTAGATTTCGGCAGCGATGAGGAATCGACCCGAGTTTTATTCATGATATTTTAATTGATGCACAACTCTTGAGCTACGTCTGTCTCTAAGCTGAAGGTAGCCATCATAAAATTCAATATTGATATACTCTTCAAAAAACAATTTAGATAATTCATTACGGTGATTTTCGCTTAATTTAACCAGGGGCAAATTAAATAAAAATATCACGATAGAAGTGACCGCAATGGCACAAAGAGAAACAAAAAACCAATCTGCTACAATCTGGTTTAGTAAAAGGCTAAAAACCAAAATCCCTAAACTTAAAACAATTGTCGCCAGACTAATTGCATATACCAATTTAAATTTCTTCATTGAGAATTCCGAACTAACAAACTCGCCAAGTCGTTTTTTCCAAACGCCTTCAGATTTGAAGTCATGATAAATATCTATTCTTTGTTTATTTAAATTCATATATTCAGCTTCTTTTAAAATGGAATAAAGCAAAAAAATCAAATTTTCTAACACCTAAGAGCATAGGTAAATTGGATTTCACATTTCCAGATAGAAAATCGCCTTGGGCGTTTTCTGGTAAAAAGAATAGCAAATGCAGCATTGGCTTCATATTAGCCTTTATGGTGAATTATAGCCTTCAAAATAGCTTTTACTTTCGATTTGACTAGTTTTCTTAATTAAAACTTTGGTATGTGAACTGCCTCATAGTTATATAATTTCATAACTTATTAGTGATTCTTGATTTGAAGTTATATTTTAAAGAAAACTTCAAGCCAAAATTCAACGAAGGAATAGTGTGCAGAGACGAAGAGACATCTGACCTGTAAACCGCTTGCGCTAGGTGGAAAACGTGAATAACGTGGTATCCTATTGGAGTCTTTCACTATCTAGGTATCACTCTTATGGCATGGCTGCATAAACTGCTGCTAACAATTATTTCTGTCCCTCTGAAATGGCTGGTAAAGGTCAATAGCATTCCCACAGACATCGCGACTGAACTTGGGATCGACACCACAAAGCCTATTATTTATTTGTTACGCACCCATTCGGTAACCGACCAATTTGCTTTGAAAAAGTCAACTCAAGCACTTGGTTTACCAAAGCCTACAGACGCCATCGAGGTAGAAGGAAAAGAATTACCTGCTTGCTTGTTTTTGCAGCAACCTCGCTCAGTTTTGACGAGAAAAGTAAAAATTACCAACATCGCAGATGACGTCACCAAGCTCTTTCATATTCATAGAGAACACCCCGAGCTAGACTTACAAATCGTTCCCGTGTCCATTTTTTGGGGCAGGGCACCAGGGCGCACATTTTCAGGCTGGTCAGATATTATTGCTAACCAAGTGTCTCCGAGTTGGCTGCGAAAGTTTTTTATAGTGTTATTTTTAGGCCGAGATAATTTCGTATGCTACAGCAAAGCCGTTTCGTCACGTACCATGGCAGATCTAAAAGGCAGCGACGAAGAGATTGGTCACAAACTGATCCGTTTAGCTGGCACCCATTTCCATCGTCGACGTCAAAACCTGATCGGCCCAACATTGCTGGAAAGACAAGAGCTATATAATGCCGTGCTAGGGGCAGACTCAGTGCGCCAAGCGATAGGTGATGAAGCTCAAAGTAAAAAGCAGTCAAACCATCAAATACAAGCCAAAGCCAAAAAGTACGTAGATGAAATCGCGGCTGACTACCGTGAAGGCTTGGTGCGAATTGGCGACCGTTTATTAACCAAGATCTGGAACAAGGTCTATAACGGCATAGAAGTAAAACACGCGGATAAAGTCCGCGCTTTGGCACAAAACGGTCACGAAATCATCTATGTGCCTTGTCATCGCAGCCACATGGACTACCTACTGCTCACCTATGTTATCTATCATGAAGGTCTAGTTACTCCGCATATCGCTGCAGGGATCAATCTCAATTTCTGGCCTATCGGTGGTATCTTACGCAAATGCGGGGCGTTCTTTCTACGCCGTAGTTTTGCCGGTAATAAACTGTACACCGCCGTATTCAGAGAGTACCTAGAGCTACTGTTCAATAAGGGATATTCGGTAAAATACTATCCTGAAGGTGGCCGCAGCCGCACAGGTCGCTTGCTTCCTCCTAAGACAGGTATGCTCGCCATGACGCTACAAGGACTAATCAAAGGAATCAACCGCCCCGTGAGTATTGTGCCTGTGTACATTGGCTACGAGCATGTCATGGAAGTGTCTAGCTACTTAAAGGAACTCAAAGGTACAGATAAAAAGAAAGAATCCTTTTTTCAGGTTTTTTCTGCGATACGAAAACTGAAAAATTACGGGAATGGCTTTCTAAACTTTGGTGATCCAATTAATTTAAGCAATTTCTTAGACCAAGAAGTACCTGAGTGGCGCGAATCACAAAATCTAGAAACCGACAAAAAGCCGCGATGGTTGACCCCAGTGGTCAATACCTTGGCAAATGATGTAATGGGACGTATCAACCAGGCTGCAGCAGTGAGTGGTATGTCACTGTGCGCCATGTGTTTACTCTCAGCGAAAAAACATGCCATGGCGCAAGATGAACTGGAACGTGCAATAGATGACTATTTAGCCTTGCTAAAAGATGCCCCCTTTAGCGACTTGTCTAGCATTCCACAAGCCGATGGCAAAGCCCTAGTGGAGAGCACATTAAAACTTAATAAGCTCGAAGTGACGCAAGATAGCTTTGGCACAATTATTTCGTTAAAACGTAAAAACGCGGTAGCCTTGACCTATTATCGCAATAATATCCTGCACTTATTCGCCTTACCAGGCTTGGTCAGCGCTATTGTGTTTGCGCACAAAGGCTTGGCGAAAACACAAGTGATTTCCCTAGTGGGCCAGCTTTATCCCTTGCTGCAGCGTGAGCTATTTATTTATATGAGCCAAGAGCAAGCATTGCAATACACAGACCGCCTATTAAGTAGCATGTTGGAAATGGGCTTATTGCGACACGAGGGTGAGGCCCTTTGTCCACCTGCAGCCACCAGCAAAGCGTTTTATTCTTTCTGGTTACTTAATCGTAGTATTCAAGAAACGCTACAGCGCTACGCTGCGGTTTTAACCATTCTGAAAAAAGAAAAAACCATTGGTCGTGGCCGTTTAGAAAAGCAAAGCCGTGAATTCGCAGAACGCTTAGCGGCATTACATGGTATTAACTCACCAGAGTTTTTCGATAAAAACGTGCTGTCTACTTTCATTCATGCTCTGAAAGACAATGAGCTTATTAATGCATCTAGCGAGGGCCAGTTGGAACATTCAGATACCAGTGAGGCTTTGCTTACCTCAGTTGAAGAGCTAATCTCACCTGAGATAGCGCAACGACTTCAGCAAATTTAGAAAAATATTAAACAACTCAAAGAAAGAAATTGAAGCGTTGGGTGAATAGCCCAACGCTTTTTTTGTGCGGGATTTAGTTAAAAATCCCATTCACATCAGACAAGAAAAATTTGTAGGCAGGATTCTCGGTTTCTTCTGCGTATTGATAACCTAATTGCTCTAAGTGCGCTTCAAAATCAGCCCGCTCAGTATCAGGAAAATCAAAACCAGCGAGTACCAAGCCTTCCGCTGCACCATGGTTGCGATAATGAAATAACGTGATGTTCCAACGCTCACCTAAGGTTTTTAAGAACGTCATTAGCGCCCCAGGCTGTTCTGGAAACTCAAACGAGAACAAATGCTCATTGAGTAAAGCAGGAGGTCGCCCTCCAACCATATAGCGAACATGCAGTTTCGCCATCTCATTGTCTGACATGTCTAAACAGGGATAGTTGCTAGCACTGAGGGTTCGCATAAGTTCTGCAAACTCTTCTTGGCCTCGGCGCAATTTTACCCCGACAAAAATATGCGCTTCTTTATCACTGGCAAAGCGATAATTAAACTCAGTGATAATTTTGCCACCCAACAGCTCGCAAAAGTGTTTAAATGCGCCCTTTTTCTCAGGAATTTTTACCGCAAAAACCGCTTCTTTTTGCTCACCTAATTCACAGCGTTCAGACACGTAACGCAGAGTATGAAAGTTAATGTTAGCGCCACACAGCACCCCACCAAAGACCTTTCCCGTCACCTCATTTTGCTTGGCGTATTTGCGCATCGCCGCGACGGATAATGCACCAGCGGGCTCAGCAATCACCCGAGTATCATCGAATATGTCTTTAATAGCGGTACACAGTTCATCGTTGTTGACGGTAATGACTTCATCTACGTATTGCTGGCACAAGCGAAATGTTTCAGTCCCTATGGTTTTCACGGCAACACCATCGGCAAAGATCCCCACAAACGGAAGAGGTGTTGGCTCACCGGCTTTCAAAGCTGCTTGCAAACAGGCAGACTCACTAGACTCCACGGCCACTATCTTAATACTCGGTTTCAGTTGCTTTAAATAAACACTCATACCAGCCGCTAAACCACCGCCACCCACAGCGATAAACACAACATCTAAGTTAGGGTTTTGCTCAAGCATTTCTTTGGCAATGGTGCCTTGACCGGCAATCACATCAGGATCATCAAACGGAGGGATCATGGTATAGCCGTGCAGCGCGGCTAGTCGTTTAGACTCCTGGCTTGCTTGATCAAAGCTGGTCCCATGAAGGACGACATTAACATTGTTACCACCAAAATTACGCACCGCCTCCACTTTAATATCCGGCGTGGTTTCTGGCATTACAATAGTGGCTTGAATATTCTTGCGAGAGGCGCAATACGCTATTCCTTGGGCATGGTTACCCGCTGACGCGGTAATAATGCCGGCTTCAAGAGAAGCCTCGTCAAGATGGCTGATTTTATTGTAAGCACCGCGCAGCTTAAACGATTTAACCGGTTGTTGGTCTTCTCGCTTTAACCATACATCATTGCCTAAAACAGCAGAGAATTTGTCCAAATGAACAAACTCACTGTTAACCGCCACGTCATAAACGGGCGACATTAATACTTTCTTTAAATACTCTTGGGCACTGGTGGTCATTAGTCTTCCAACTTACTGGCGTCGCGCACGCCGCCTTTATCTGCACTGGTGGCTAATAGAGCATACGCTTTTAATGCCAATGACACCTTACGCTCACGGGTAGCAGGTTTCCATGGATTCGCGCTTTGCTCCATTTTCGCACGTCTAGCTTGAAGCTCCTCATCACTGATATCCACACCGATTTTGCGCTGTGGAATATCAATTGTCATGCTGTCGCCTTCTTCAACTAAGCCGATACCACCGCCACTGGCAGCTTCTGGCGAACAGTGACCAATAGATAAACCTGAGGTACCACCAGAGAATCGACCGTCCGTGATCAAGGCGCATTTCTTACCTAAGCCTTTGGCTTTCAAGTACGTCGTTGGGTAGAGCATTTCTTGCATTCCCGGCCCACCTTTAGGGCCTTCGTAACGAATAACCACTATGTCACCGGCAACAACTTCGTCAGCTAGAATCGCTTTTACAGCATCGTCTTGGCTCTCATAAATACGCGCGCGCCCGGTGAATACGTGAATTGACTCATCCACACCAGCGGTTTTTACAATACAGCCATCTTCAGCAATATTACCGAACAGCACGGCTAAACCACCTTCTTCACTAAATGCGTTTGCACGGCTACGAATACAACCATTTTCACGGTCTGTATCAGCAGTAGGATAACGACAGTCTTGGCTAAACGCCTTGGTCGTACGAATGCCTGCAGGGCCTGCGCGGAAAAACTCTAGGGCATGAGCGTTTTCAGGCAGTGTGATATCCCACTCGCTGATAACTTCACCGATAGTTTTACCTAATACATGAGGCGTATCACCGTGTAACAAGCCCGCACGATTCAACTCAGCTAAAATACCCAGTACGCCACCTGCACGGTGTACATCTTCCATGTGATACAGAGGAGTAGACGGAGCAACTTTACATAAATGCGGTACTTTGCGTGATAAACGGTCTATGTCATCTAGGGTAAAGGGCACTTCCCCTTCAACCGCAGCAGCTAATAAATGCAAAATAGTATTGGTTGAGCCCCCCATGGCAATATCTAGGCTCATGGCATTCTCAAATGCCTTAAAGTTTGCAATGTTACGCGGTAAAACCGATTCATCATCTTGCTGATAATAACGACGACACAACTCAACTATTTGGGTACCCGCTTGCTTGAACAATCCTTCACGATCCGCGTGAGTCGCCAACATTGAGCCATTTCCAGGTAGCGATAGCCCAAGCGCTTCAGTGAGGCAATTCATGGAGTTTGCGGTAAACATACCTGAGCACGAACCACAGGTTGGGCAAGCAGAGCGTTCAATTTCGCCACTTTGTTCATCGTTCACGTTGTCATCAACGCCGGCAACCATTGCATCAACCAAATCCAATTTGATAATTTGATCAGAAAGCTTGGTTTTCCCCGCTTCCATCGGACCGCCAGAAACAAAGATCACCGGAATATTTAAGCGCATAGACGCCATTAACATCCCAGGGGTGATTTTGTCACAGTTAGAGATACACACTATGGCATCTGCACAGTGAGCATTCACCATGTATTCAACCGAATCTGCAATGATTTCCCGTGAAGGCAAGCTATAGAGCATACCGCTGTGACCCATCGCAATACCGTCATCGACTGCGATGGTATTGAACTCTTTCGCTACGCCGCCCGCGGCTTCAATGCTACGCGCCACCAACTGCCCCATGTCTTTTAAGTGCACATGGCCCGGAACAAACTGGGTAAATGAGTTAGATACGGCAATAATCGGTTTGCCGAAATCCCCATCTTTCATACCAGTCGCACGCCAGAGCGCGCGAGCACCGGCCATATTTCTACCTTGTGTTGTGGTTGCTGAACGTAACTTGGGCATTATCTCTTCTCTCTAACTTAAAATAGTGTAAAAAATCCGTAGAGGTCGCATTTGAAACGTCATGCGTGAAAAACCTCTGTCGGTCGTCAAATTGGGCATGTCAGAAAAGTAAGTTGCTAAAAGCAAAAAACCCCCCGAACTTTCGTGCGGGGGGTTAAAAACGGTCTGACGTTAATTCAGATCTATCCCCGCGGAGAACGGATCTCCACCACTGTCACCAAAATAATTACTTTGCTGCACGAGTCGGAATAGAACATTAGATAAATTTCTAACTTAAATTTGGTATATCGTCACTGCATATATAGGTAACACGAACCCCCTTAGCGGATCAAGCAATGCTATATGCTTTTTTTGCGTTGTTTATACGCAAACCCTGAGTTTGGCTATTTAGAAATTATCATTTATCGGTATCATTCAGCCTGAAATGATAGTGAGAAAATTTATGAGTACCTGGTTACATTGGATTGATTTGATGGGCGTAGCGGTGTTTGCCGTATCGGGCACCTTGATGGCCTATAAAAAACACATGGATGGCTTTGGTGTAGTCGTTCTAGCCTCAGTGACAGCTATCGGCGGCGGTACCCTTCGCGACATCATTTTAGATCTCCCAGTATTTTGGGTACAAGATCATAGCTTCTTTTTTGCCATTCTTGGCGCGGCATTTTGCACCATTATTTGGCTGCGCATTAGCCATCGTTTTCCCCTGCGCTACCTGCAAGTCGCCGATGCTATCGGTTTAGCCTTTTTTAACGTTATGGGCTTACAAAAAGCCCTGAGTTATGGCGCTTCCCCTTTTATCGCAATCGCCTTAGGCACCATGACAGGAGTGTTTGGCGGCCTTATTCGTGATGTTATCTGTCGTGAAATACCTTTAGTGTTAAAAGGAGAGTTGTACGCCACCGCTTGTATTATTGGTGGGGCCTGTTATATAGCTGCATTTTATATGGGGTTATCAACCTATAGCTGCATGATCATAGGCTTTGTCATCACACTCACCACGCGTTTAGCCGCGATGAAATGGCACTGGCATTTGCCTGTTTTCAATCCAGAACATATGGATTGACCTCACGAGTTGCTTGAATAATGATACTAATTGGCGCTAATCCGTGCATTTGACTAGCCTTATGACATTCTAGTCTGACGCGCAAAGGGCCTTGCCTATGTCATTAGCGGTAGTATTATCACGAGCCAGTGTCGGCATTGATGCCCCCCTTATTACCGTTGAAGTACACTTAGCGAATGGGCTTCCTTGTTTCAACTTGGTAGGCTTACCGGAAGCCTCAGTGCGTGAAGCAAAAGATCGGGTGCGCAGCGCCTTAATAAACTCAGGCTTTGAATTTCCCGCGCGGCGTATTACTGTCAATCTCGCACCTGCTGATTTACCTAAAGAAGGAGGCCGATTCGACCTCGCTATCGCGATAGGTATCATCGCCGCCAGTGGTCAGCTTAAAGGAATAAATTTAAACACAATAGAGCTAGTGGGAGAGCTGGCGCTATCCGGTGAAATTCGCCCCATAAAGGGCGCGCTGCCGTTTGCTTACGCGTGCTCTAAGGAAGGCCGCACCGCCATACTACCGATGGAAAATGCCGGTGAAGCTGCGCTGATAAAAGGCGCGAAAATCGTTCCTGCTTCTCAACTACTCGATGTATTTCACCATCTAGGTAAGCAAAACACCTTACCGCTATTTGCCTCCAAGAACATCTCTCAAGACGCCGAGTATGAAGTGGATTTGCAAGACGTAGTTGGACAAAGCTCAGCCAAGCGAGCATTAGAAATTGCCGCAGTAGGGGGGCATAATTTGCTTTTCACTGGCCCGCCAGGTACAGGTAAAACCATGCTAGCCAGTCGCTTAATCACCATCTTACCGCCTATGACAGATGAAGAAGCGCTGGCCAGCGCCGCGATTCACTCCATAGTAGGTAAACCTGTTAACCCACAAACTTGGAAACAGCGCGCTTTTCGTCACCCTCATCACACCAGCTCAGCCGTGGCGCTAGTCGGCGGGGGCAGCGTACCACGACCTGGAGAAATATCCCTCGCTCACCACGGGGTGCTATTTCTCGATGAATTACCGGAATTTGACCGTAAGGTACTGGATGTACTTCGCGAGCCGCTGGAATCTGGCTCTGTATCGATTTCACGAGCCGCAAGGCAAGCGCAATTTCCCGCGCAATTTCAATTAGTCGCAGCGATGAATCCAAGTCCAACAGGCAGCTTAAGCGACGGGCGCTGCACTGCTGATCAAATACTGCGTTATCTCAATCGTATTTCGGGGCCATTTTTAGATCGTATTGATTTACAAGTTGATGTTCCTAAACTCAACGGCAACGAATTCTCAGAACAAGTAAAAACACGGGGCAGTTCCAGCAAGGAAATTAGAGAACGAGTAGTGTTTGCGCGTAATATTGCCCTAAAACGCAACCACAAACCCAACACTATGCTAGGCAGTAAAGAGGTGCAGGAGTACTGCCAACTTTCAGCTAAGGACCAACGTTTTTTGCAAAACGCGGTAGAAAAACTCGGCTTATCTCTGCGCACCTACCATAGAGTGCTAAAGGTATCTCGGACCATAGCAGATCTTGCTAACCAACCCCAAATCACCCGTCAGCATTTAGCTGAAGCGCTAAATTATCGGGCGTTTGACCGTATGTTGGCGCAACTTGCTTACAATTAATTTTGGAATTAAAGGCAATTGCTCGTTGAGTTATAAATTTCATTCACGTTATTCTTAGGGTTAGGAATAGCGCCCGAAAAACAGCGGGACCCCCAATAACGAATTTGTTTATTGAGCCCAGCCACAGGTTACACATTGCATTCAATTCCCATTAGAAAATACGCCAGAAGACTCCATTTATGGTTAGGTTTGAGTTTAGGTCTGTTGCTCGTTGTGATCTGTTTATCTGGTGCTGCGCTGGTTTTTTATGTTGAAATCGATGCTTGGTTGCACCCTGTACTTGAGCGTAAACAAGCCACCACAGATACGACTTGGGATAACACTCTCGCCACGCTGAATACCGCCTACCCAGATAAAAATGGCGCTTGGCGAATAGAAGTAAATGATAGTAATAGGCCGATCTCAGCCCGTTATTACACCCCATCAGAAACACGAAATGAAGGGTTTGCCCCTTTAATGGTATGGGTTAGCCATGATGGAAACACAGTACTTCGCCAAGGTTATTGGGGCCATTATTTGGTCACTTGGTTATACGATTTACATTACACATTACTCTTTGGCGAAACTGGTACCGTGCTCATTGGTTATATGGGTTTGGCCGCCCTCATCATGCTGCTTAGCGGATTGGTGGCTTGGTGGCCGAAACAAGGGCAGTGGGGCAAATCTATTAAATTTAAAGCTCGAAACTCTGCTGTAGGGCGGCTTTACGATTGGCACAAAGTTCTAGGGTTAATAAGCTTTATTCCACTTTCTGTGCTGATAATAACTGGGGTAATGCTGGCTTTACCCAAAGAAACAAACTTCATGCTAAGCCAGTTACTTGAGCCCGTACAATCAGCTAAAAAACTCGTGCTTGAACACCCCAATTCAACGGATAAAAACATCAGTATTGAACAGGCGCTTTTAGCCGCCCGTAGCGCAGTAACTTTTCATTTAAGTACGTATCAAGGCTTTAACAATCAACAGACTAAGCTAGGCCTCGCTTGGATCCAAACGCCTGATAATACGGGGCTTTCCTCAAGATATTTTACCTTTAGGTTTCAAACGCCTAGTGATCCATCAACGCGTTTTCCCAACACATTTGTTAAAGTGGATGCACAATCGGCAGCGGTCATTGATATTTTTTCAACCTGGGATTATGGCACTGCAAACATCATTAAAGGCTGGTTGCATGCGCTGCATGATGGCAGTGCTGGTGGCATAGTACTACGCGTTTTCTGGCTGCTTATAGGCTCAGCTGTTTTGCTATTGTTCTTACTTGGGTTTATGCGCTGGCGAATACGTACTAATCGAAAACTAAATCCCACTCAATCAAAGCTGACTAACAGTTAAATAGCGCTTGAATAGCAGGCTCCCTTTGCCGTTTGCTAATACAACAAAGTCCAATTTGATAGGGCTCGATATCATCTAGGCGAATACGATTGACTCGTTGACTGATTGTCGAATTATCCAGCACAATTTCCGGCACTATGCCCAGGCCACAGCCCAATGCCACCATACTTACGATTGCTTCGTTACCCGCAACCGTGGCATAAACACGCGGGCGAATACCCTGCTCAGCAAACCAGTGATGCACTATCCGTTTCGATGGTCCTGAATCAGGAAGAATAACTGAATGCTCCCGCCAATCCACTTGGCTTAATCGTGTTAGTTGAGTTTCTTTCGGTGCAATAAGCAGCAGCGGTACCTCACCAAGGGGTAAAAACGTCAAATCTGAGGGAAAGTCAGGGGTATGAATGGCTATCGCCGCATCCACTTCCTGCTTCATCACCTTGCTAGCAGAAAGCGCAGGGTCACCCGTATTCAGTTTAATTTCTACCTGCGGGTATTGATGGCGAAAGCTATCGAGTAGTTGGGGCAGGTGGCTTTGACTAGCGGTCACTGAACAATACAAACTCAATTCCCCTTGTATCTGCTCATGATCTTGTTGCAGCTCCCATTTTACTTTTTTCCATTCAGACAAGGTTTGCTGAGAAAAACGCAATAGCTTTGCCCCAGCAGCAGTCAATTTGACTTTACGATTATCCCTTACAAACAAAGGCGTTCCACAGTCTTCTTCTAGACGCTGAATGACGCGGCTTAGGGTCGAAGGGCTGACGAATAAGGCTTCAGCGGTTTTGCTGAAGTGTAAACTACTGGCCAAATGTTGGAACAATTCCAAGCTACGAATATCCATCTTCCCCCCTTGCCAAAGCATTATTGCAAAATATGAAATACAAAATTGCAAATATATCATTTTAATCAACAGAAGAAATACTCTATTCTCTCAATCACACGAGATCGTCACTGACTTGTTGCACTTACTAGGATTTATATCAATGGCAAATTATTTCAATACATTATCTTTACGTCAGCAACTAGACCAAATTGGTCGTTGCCGATTCATGCAACGCAGCGAATTTTCAGAAGGCTGTAATTTCCTTAAAGGCAAAAAAATAGTCATCGTAGGTTGTGGCGCTCAAGGCTTAAACCAAGGCCTTAATATGCGAGATTCAGGTTTGGACGTTGCTTATGCGCTTCGTCAGGCCGCTATCGATGAAAAACGTGATTCATTCCAACGTGCAAGCGGGAATGGTTTCACAGTAGGCACTTACAAAGAACTCATTCCTAGTGCTGATTTAGTTTATAACTTAACGCCTGATAAACAACATTCAAGCGTAGTTGAAGCCATTATGCCCTTAATGAAAGAAGGCGCATCTCTTGGCTACTCTCACGGGTTTAATATCGTTGAAGAAGGTCAACAAATTCGTTCAGACATCACAGTTGTGATGTGCGCTCCTAAGTGCCCTGGTACTGAAGTACGCGAAGAGTATAAGCGTGGATTCGGTGTACCTACATTGATTGCTGTGCACCCTGAGAACGACCCTCAACAGCAAGGTTGGGATATTGCTAAAGCACTCGCAAGTGCAACCGGTGGCGACCGCGCTGGTGTTCTTGAGTCTTCATTTGTAGCAGAAGTTAAATCTGACTTAATGGGTGAGCAAACCATTCTTTGTGGCATGCAGCAAGCTGCTGCTGTGCTTGGTTATGAGAAAATGGTTGCCGATGGTATTGACCCAGCTTACGCAGGTGCTTTGATTCAGTTCGGCTTAGAAGCCATCACTGAAGCCCTTAAAATTGGTGGCGTGACCAACATGATGGACCGCCTATCAAACCCAGCAAAAATCAAAGCCTTTGATTTATCTGAACAGCTTAAAGAGATGTTAAAACCTTTGTTTGGCAAACATCAAGACGACATTATCAGTGGTGAGTTCTCTCGCACTATGATGGAAGATTGGGCCAATGGAGATGCTAACTTGTTGAAATGGCGTGAAGAAACCGGAAAAACTGGTTTTGAAAATGCGCCAGAGTATAACGGTAAAATTGATGAGCAAGAGTTCTTTGACAACGGCGTCTTCATCGTAGCCATGATCAAGGCAGGTGTTGAATTAGCATTTGACGTTATGGTTGAAGCTGGCATTTTACCTGAGTCTGCTTACTACGAGTCATTGCACGAAACACCGCTTATTTCTAACACTATCGCACGTAAGCGTTTGTACGAAATGAACGTGGTGATCTCTGACACAGCAGAATACGGAAACTACCTATTTGCTAACGCGGCCATTCCATTATTGGCTGATAAATTAATGCCAGGCATAGGCACTGAGTTAATTGGTAAGCCTTTCGCAGCAACAAGCAACAGTGTTGATAATAAAACGCTAGTCGCGGTTAACAAAGCGATTCGTGAGCACGGTGTTGAAAGCGTAGGTGATACATTACGTGGCTACATGACCGACATGAAAGCCATAGTTGAAGCGGTATAACCCTTCATAAACGAATAGTAAATTGAACGATTTCTGTCGTTAGGTGCTGTAAAAAGCCCTCTTTGCCCAGCCAATTTGGCTGGGCTTTTTTATGCGCAAAATACGACTGTTCACTCGAATTGTTTAAGCTTTGCGATTTATACCAATTCCATTAAACAATTGCCCTCTCAGAATTCATCCTGCGGGTTTTGCACAAGGAGTTGGTATTGGCCGCATTTGGTTTATTGGGACACATAATGACTCGGGAAGAATAGCGAGTAAAATAACGATCAGTTGCTTATAAATGACTAATTTAATTACCATTTTATCTTTTTTAAAAAATAGAATTAATCAAGTTTAAACGTCAATTTGTCTCAAACCATGTCCAATGTAAAAGTAAAATTGAATACAATGTATCCAATTGCATACATGAAAAATTATAAATTTTTCCATACAAATCAAGGGATGTTATTAAGTTAATGAAAAATAACCACAATTCCTTAACATTTTGATCTACTATCACCCTTGATGTACCCAAAAAGAAACACCAAAGATCTGAGCCACGCTGACATCCCTTATATAGCGCGATCGAAAAAGTGGCCTGCGTATTGCTTTAAGGATGATCCCGAACCCCAAAACATGTACCCACCAACACAACAGGAAATCCAATGAGCGAAAGAATCACTAGAATGACTAAAATGGGCGACTGGGTATTTGAAGTGAAAATGGTTAGAGCGTTGAAAGTGGCCAATCATGGCGACCCTTATTCAGCGGTAGCGATGTTAACGGCAAACGGTGAGCAAATGTACATTGATACACAGCTAACCAAAGACAATGAAGAACTTTCTAAAAGTGACTTCCTAACCATTTATAAGTTTTGCGAATCTCTCGACATGAAGTATGTGTCTTATGACCGTATGAAAAACGGTGTTCGCAGTTCAAAAGTGATTGAGATAGAACCGGCTAAAGTACAGCGTCCTGCTATTCGTTTAGTTAAATAATTTTCCTATCTTTAAAATCCAACCCGCTTTACCCCTACTTAAAACGTATTAACGACGTCATGCTTTCATTGTTAAGGATAACAATGAGGCACGTTGCATCGCACCCCATCATTATATTGCCTATTTTAATTCTTACTCATTGGAATAATTTTCAGCTCAACTCTGCGATTTTTCTGACGACCAGCTTGGGTGGTATTATCAGCTATCGGCGTGTACTCCCCCATACCTAATGTAGAAACCCGTCTGTTATCAACGCCATTTTGTACTAAATAATTTTTCACACTATTTGCTCTGGCTTCTGATAAACGCTGATTCATATCATCTGCGCCCGTATTGTCTGTATGTCCTTCTACCATTAATGTAGTTTTTTCATACTTGTTGATCACCAAAGCCACGTCTTTTAGCACCGGAAAAAAGCTACTATCAACCGAAGCGTTGCCTGAACTAAACGTAATGCTGCCAGGCATGTATAAGCGTAAAACATCCCCTTCTCGATACACTTCAACGCCACTATCAGCTAACTCTTCACGAAACTCTTCTTCTTGCCTGTCCATGTAATTACCAATGGCAGAGCCCGCTAATGCGCCAACTGCAGCGCCCCATACGTAGCGGCTCTTGTCATTGTCACCCGTACCTTTACCAATGAGCGCGCCGACGATTGCCCCAATACCAGCGCCCTTTTGAGTATTCGAAGCATTGCCCATAGAATTCGATGCGCAACCACTCAGTACTAACCCCGATAACGCTACACCAACAATCAGTTTCTTGTACATCTGAGACTCCCTATAAAACGACTTTGACCTAACTTTGCGAACCAGATTTCGCAAGGCAAAATTTATAATGTGGATTATCCAATCAATAGCTGAACCATAAATGAATGAGTGAATGAAAGCAGGAAGTGTTCCAAGATTGCCCCCTGCTCATTTGAGTGTGGAATGTAAATTAGACTTTTGTGATCGTTCGCTCTGCAAACCAAAAGAATAGAAAGGTGATAATACCAAAACCTACAAACCCGATGGCAATAGGTGTCATAACTTCATCAATAAAACTACCCACAAACACAGCGACCGGAACCGAGACCATACTGCTCAAAGAGCCAATGATAGCCGCGCCAAGCCCAGCGGTGTCTCCCAGTGGCTGCATAGCCATAGAATTAAGATTTCCAAACAAAATGCCTATACAGAAAAAGGCAGCGAATAGAATACTTACTAATGCATTAAGGGGAGGGAGCCCATCGTATACCAAACACATCATCAGCAGTATCGTCGTAAAGCCCAACCAGCCGAAGATAGCCCAAGTGCAAAGCTTGCGCATTCCCAAGCGCATCACAAGCGTTCCGTTTATAAACGAAGCAAAACCAATCGAGAATGCCAATAACGCAAAATACAAAGGAAACAACTCCCCCGTATCGTATATTACCTGAAACACCGTTTGCGACGCGCTGATGTAAGCCAAAAAGCTGCCAAAAACAAAGCCCATGGCCAAGGTGTAAAACATCACCATTTTGTTACTTAAGATATAGCGGCTAGAAATAGAAAGTTGCTTCCAGCTAAAGGGAATACGCTTATCTTTAGGTAAAGTTTCTGGCTGTCGGGTAAAGTACCAAATACCGGTAAGAAAACCGATCACCAAGAATGATGAAAATATATGCTGCCAAGAAAACCAAAATAAAACAGCCTGACCAAAGCTAGGCGCCAACATAGGCACCAGAATAAACACCATCATAATAAAGGACATCACCCGCGCCATGGCCTCACCTTTGTACTGATCACGTATGACCGCTAAAGCTGCGATTCGAGGCCCTGATACCCCAAAGGCTTGAATAACTCGACCAATCAGTAACACAGTCAAAGATTCCGCAAACATACACACAATGGTGCCTAAGCCAAAAATAATTAAACCGGTAATAATAGTGAATCGGCGTCCTTTCGCATCAGATACTGGGCCAAAATACAGCTGCCCGAACGCCATCCCAATGAAGAACAGTGACACAATCAAATGCGTGTCTTGCGGATCAGTGATCTGCAAATCTAACGCAATTTGATTCAACGCTGGCAACATAGCATCAATACTTAGCGCCACTAAAGAAGTCATCAACGCCATCAGAGCCACAAATTCGGCTAACCCTAGAGCGGGTTTAACCTTGGCATCATTGGTAAAAGGGGCGTTGGCCATGAGAATTCCTTTATTAGACTAAATGCTAATTCTACCATTGAGTGAAGTATGACATGAACTCTTTATCTACTCTGACTAAAATAAAGCTCAGAAAGCCTAAGAACACACTGCATATTAAAAGTGCGACAGATCTTAATTGGATACAAAAATAGTCATTACGCGCTGTTCCCCAAATACTTTAAAGACAATTTACCCATGGCGATTGCGTTACCAATAATGACCAGCAATACACCCAGTACAGATGCTAGGTACCATTGATACCCCTCAAAAAGGGTAGAGGCGCACAATGCGACAATAGGGTAAACCAAAGCGACGTAAGTGGTTTTATCTGAACCCATTTGCCGAATAAGCTTCATATATGCGCCAAAAGCGATAACTGAGCCGAAAACAGTGAGATAGATTAGGGCTAAGTAGAATTGCCAGCGGGTAGGGAGTATCCACTCAACATCCGTCATAATAGCAAAACTGAAAATGCCTAGTGCGCCGTAACTCATCGCCCAGAAATTCATTTGAATCACCGGCGTACCGTAATCAAGTATCCGCTCTGAAATGACATTGCCAACCCCCGCAAATAGGAAAGAGGCCAATGCCAGCGCGATGCCAAAAGCCAGGACCGTATCTGCCTGAACGTGGGAAAACTCAGGATAAAATATAAGTCCCATTCCCAACATACCAAATGCTCCGCCCAAGACCACCTCTAAACGAATAGGCTTTTTCAGAAAAACGCGACGCAGCACCACATTGATGTAGATCATGCCAGAACTCATCACAGCCACCAGCGCGCTAATCACATATTGCTGGCTCAAATACAAAAAGCTATATTCCAAGCCGTATAGACATAATCCAGCTGTCGCCATCTTAATATGCAGGTGTGTAGGCAACCGCAGCGACAAGCCTTTAAATATGCAATAGCCACCTAAAATAACAGCAGCCAACGAAAACCGTATAGCCACAGACAGAATAGGGTCGAGCTCCCCCAACTGAAAGGTGATGGCAATCCAGGTAGTACCCCAAATCAAGGAAACAATGGAAAATAACACAGGGTTAGACAACTAGATCCTCTGAATCACATAGCGTTATACTGACCAATGATTCTATCTTCAAAACGGACGTTAAGTAGCGAAATATGAAAAAAATAATAATGAGTTTTGCCATTTTACTATTGGTGCTATGTGGAGTTTTATTTTTCCGCGCCAATACCTTTTTTAGCGATAACCAATACAAAGTGCAAACACCGCTGGAGCCCGTGCTGATAGAAAAGCAAGCAGTCCTTAAACGCTTTTCAAATGCGATTAAAATTCCAACTATTTCCTATGACGACCGTACTCAATTTGACGCAGATGCCTTTATTACGTTTCAACAGTATCTAAAAGACGAATTTCCTCTTGTACATCAACACGCAACGCTTGATGTCATCAACCAATATAGTTTGCTGTATCACCTCAAAGGCAGTGACTCTAGCTTAAAACCGGCCTTATTTATGGGCCATATGGACGTGGTGCCTGTGGACGAGTCAACCGCAGGACAGTGGGAGCAAGCCCCCTTTAGCGGTAAGGTAGTTGATGGCACTATTTGGGGTAGGGGCACCATAGATGACAAGATCAGCGTGATCGCCTTGATGGAATCCATGGAGATGTTAATAGCCAAAGGCATACAACCTAAGCGAGGCATTTATTTCGCCTTTGGTCATGACGAAGAAACCGGTGGTAAGGATGGTGCACTCAAAATTGCCGAGCATTTAGCCAAGCAAAAGATAGAATTTGAATTTGTGCTCGACGAAGGTGGGGTAGTCACCCAGGATATGCTGCCCGGTGTTTCATCCCCCGTGGCTATTATCGGTATTGCCGAAAAAGGCTTTGTTAATCTGCGCCTGACCGTCAACTCAGCAGGCGGACACTCATCTCAGCCGCCGGCACACACCGCCGCGGGTATTCTCGCTCAAGCCATTGTAAAAGTAGAAGCGGCACCATTTGCGACAGATATGCGTTTCATCCAAGACACATTTAAACACATTGGGTTTGCGACCGATTTAGCTACTCGGCTACCTATGGCTAATTTGTGGTTATTCTCACCCATAGTTGAAAGCATGATGCTCGATATCCCGAGTTCTGCAGCGAGCATTCGAACTTCCACGGCAGTTACCATGCTCAAAGGCAGTTCGAAATCGAATATTCTGCCCACCGAAGCTGAGGCTGTTGTTAATTTTAGGATATTGCCAGGGGATACTGTAGACAGCGTGACCCAACACATCATCAAAGCCATAGACGACCCAAGAGTGAAAATTGAAGCCTTTATGGCCAATGAAGCATCACCGGTTTCTTCCACTGAAAGCTACGGTTATCAATTAATTGAACAAACGATACGCAGATTAGATCAGGATTTATTAGTCGCACCTTACTTAGTGCAGGGCGGCACAGACGCATCCAAATTTTACGGCCTATCAGACAACGTATACCGCTTTATGATGGTTAAGCTGACTCCAAACACTATGAAGCGTTTTCATGGCGTGAACGAGCAGATATCAGTTGAAGATTACCTGAGGGCTATTCAATTTTACTACGCTATGGTCAGGCAGGCAGCCCAAGGCTAGCCTGCCACGAGGGCTTTACCTAATTTCAATATTAAGCTGACTCGTTAGCGTCATCTTGACGCAACTTACCGGCCGCTTGCTCCTCAAGCTTGTCTTTTTCCACCTCGCTTGGCTCAGCTTTCAAACGCTCCGGCTTTGCGCGGCTTGCTTCGTTGACCCGATAGATATTTTCCGCACTGGATAAGTCTTGTTCATTGGTAATCGACGCAATAGCTTCGCGCTTACGTAAAAACTGCGTAATTTCGCCCACAATGCCTTGTAATTCTTGGGGGTTCTTATCCATTTGCATCACATAACGTGGCATTTCTAAGTTTTGAGTGCCTGTGGTCGCAAAAGTAGAGGTCATAACCCGAGATGTAATAATCCAAGGCGTAATAGAGCTGCGCACCACCACATTTTCAGAGCGCGTTGAATCATGAATCGACATCCCAGTAGAGACTTTACTTTCAGTGAAAGTCCCTTCGGTTTTCATCCACATCAATAAACTACTAAATTGCATCTCAGACCAAAATAAATGCGTGCCTCTGGCTAAAATTGTTGCTCCTGCAGAGACGGTTAGCCAACTAAATAGTAAGACCAAAAAGCTACTTAGTTGCAAACCAAATCCCTGCAAAATGTCGTCGACGCGGGTTTGACTTAGCCCATCCAGATTCACCAACTGCTGGGCCATATATTGATACAACTGATAGCCATCTTGCACGGTAAAGAAAAACAACAAAGCCCCCACGAAGACCATAATTTGCGCAGCCACGGTAGCCAGCAAACGAAATGCGTTAAACTTGGCGCTAAACGTTAATTGACTGTATTCAGGTTGTGTTTCAATGAGCAGCTTCCCCTTGAAACTTCCCTTGCCTTGGCTCTGCTCCTCTAATTTAGGGTCAAACTCCTGATACATACGATTAGGAATTTCTTTATAACGGCGATTAGCCAATACGATGTTTTCAATATTGATGAAAATCTCGTTGGGATGAACAGATTCTTGTAAATTTTCACGAAATTCACTGACTTCAGTACTCGGGTTGGCCAGCGCTAAACGTTCGCGGATCATCACCCAAGACAAACCGATAACAGTCAAAACTAACAAGATTAGTAATAACAAGTTCCACCACGCATCAAATGCGACAACACTCGCTAATACCTGTTGTGTTTGCTGGGCAGCATTTACGCTAAGTTGGTTGTAAGTAAAACCGACAACAATAGGCACCACAATCGCGAACACCAGCAGTTTCGCCAAGCTTGCAGCGGTTTTAGCCTGTAGCTCTCGCATATTTGAAGCCGCTAACGAGTTTGAGGTGCTGCGCCATTGAGCTATCAGGTATATCAGTAATAAAACCGATAAAATAGGAGTGATAATGACACCCGCATTGCCCACTAAACCTGATACTGAAACGAAATAGGCTGCGCCAAATGCAATCAAACCCACTATTGTTGCACACACCAAACTACCTAGCGCTTGTACAAAATTACGGATCGGGTAGGGGCTAAAAATAAGCCGTGGTAATAAGGTATGAATAAGTCGCGCTATCCAGCCTTCTGGCTCAGTAAAGGTGGCGTTTTTGCGCCCCATCAGCATAGACTCTAATTCTTGTGCGTCATATGCCGTTTGCGAACGTTCGCGCTGGGCATTCTGCTTTTCGCTTGGGTTGTGGTTATATGCAAGTGAAGTAGGCACAGAACGGCCGACAAAATACTTAAATAACTGAAATAAACCAATTCCTGTATGGCGAAGCCCCAAAGTCAAAAGCGTGAGGCCCAATAGCGCGTTAATCCAAGCCAATACCAAATCGGTTTTTAAATCTTCGGCGACGCCCAACAACGCGATGACCCCAAGTATAATAATCGCCAACCCACTGACCGCTTTCGTTGCCCCTTCGGGTTTAAATGGGTTACTGATCCCCAACGTATTGGTACCAAAATCATATGCCATTTGAATACATCCTTTTAATTTTCATAAACTTAACATTATGGACTGTCGATAAATGCCTAAGCGTCGCAAAGCATTATTAGTACCACAAACTAACATTGAGAAGATAACGCAATTATTGAGTAAATAGAATTCGCGCGTCCTACCGCTGAGGCAGTGGCAATAGAATATTGCCACCTATGACTGGGGAAACGTCTTTTAAGATTCTTTTCGCGTTTAAGATTCTTTTCGCGTTTAAGATTCTTTTCGCGTTTAAGATTCTTTTCGCGTTTAAGATTCTTTTCGCGTTTAAGACTCTTTGTACGTTTAAGACTCTTTGCGCGTTGCAAGTAATGCCGCGTAAGCATCTGAAAACCCATCAAGAGACAAAGGCAATGTAAGTTGCTTTCTTTTTTCTAACGCGAATGCAACTTTTGCGAGCTTTCCATCACGCATTTCAGCGAACAGAGTTTTGTCTATTTTGATCACGCTTTGACACGCAACGGAGGTGCACTGAGATAAAGCGACTTGTATCGCTTTATTATCATCAATCTTAATGCCGACACCACTTGTTTTGTTCAAATTTGGTGGCATACGCAACATCAATACCGGGAAGCTATTTGACATAGAAAAGTTAATATTGGCACCAAGCAGTACCTTCTTGCCGTCAGGATCCATAGCGACCAATTGACTCACCGAGCAATTTCCTTGATCGCCGCAGAGTAAACTCCAAGAACCAAAAGTCTGCTTGCTCTGCGCGTGAGCTGGCCCCAACACAGCGAGAAAAACAATAAAAAAGGTAAAAACCAAACGCATATTATTACTCCGTTTAAGCCAAAAAAAGAGGAGCTATCGCTCCTCTTTTTAGTGGTTAACAAATATTAAGCGCGACGCTTTCTAGCGCGTAAGAATATCAACAAAGATAATCCGAAGATACCTAGCCCTGCAGGTGCAGAAACCGCTTGAGGGTCGTCAACAAACTCAGTAATAGCGTTTTGATTCATGTTGATTACCCCAGCGGCATCAAAGGTCAATGCGGTAACAAATGCATTAGGATCCGTTGGATCTACCATTTCAGAGGTCTCAATACCCAATATACGGAAACGGTCAACTGCTGTAGTGAAATCAAACGTTACACCACCAAGCAAATCTTCACCTGTGTCATACCAATCCATCAAGGCGGCATCCCATAACCAAAGGTCATAAACGTCATCACCAAAGCCGGTAGGTAGCATCACTGAGGTAATGCTCGGGCCACTATTGACGATGTAATCGTAACCAACGGCAACATCCGGGTCGATAAATATTGGTGTTTCTGGCTCAATGATCACAAATTCAAAGTTGTAATCAGTGGGTGTTTCAGGATTAATCACTGGCAAAATCGGATTTTCAGCGGTATCGCCTGGTAATTCACCGTCACGAATAGCAAACTTCCAAATACCTGCAGTACCTGTATTGCTGTCAGCAGTATCTAAATTCACAACTTCACTAGTACGAGAACCAGGAAGAGTAAAGAAATTCACACCATCACCAGCATCATAACCCGCTTGCGCTGGCGTTCCACCGAGGCCGTTCTCACCGCCTGAAGCATCACCAGTGGTCCAGTTGATGTCTTCATACCGGAATTCCACATCGAAGTTGCCGGCACCGGTGTCAGCACGGTCAATTAGAACTAATTGAAAGGTATTCGTAAGTGAACTATCTGAAGAGAAAAAACCAACGCTATCCCAAGTAATCACCAAGGTTTCAGCATTGGGCGAGCCAATAAATACGTCACCACAGTCGTCACAACCTGTGTCTACATCCGCCCAAAAGGGTGCGATCATTGCGATGGTATTTAATTCTGCGGGCGCTTCGGTCTCTACGTTATTTGTAGTAAAGGTCGAACGTGTCTGTTGGGCCTCTTGAGGAATATCAAGACAATCTATACCGCAGTCGTCATCACCGCCGCCTTCAAAGTCATCACCTCCAAAGAGCGTATTTGGAAATGGGTCTGGCGTATACTGACCAACAGCACCATTAAAGCTAATATTGCCGTTATTGTTTACGTAAAATGAGTTATGGCTACGGCCAAAGAAATTAACACCAGAATCAAAACCAAGATCAGCATAATCACTGAAAAATATTTCCTGGCTAGAGCCATCATCGTTTTTTTCTAGGGCAACAGTTCCAAACCCCGACTCACCTGAACCACTCCAACCCTCTAACAATACGCTCGCGTTAGCAGTCATCGAAGCCATACTGGTCGCCAATGCTCCGCTAATGGCGATTGCTTTGACTAACTTCTTGAATTCATACATTTATTACATCCTTTGTTTGCATAGAAATCTGATTCGAGGAGCGTGCAAGCAAATGTCAGACCAGTAATAATTACACTTTAAAATCAGTGCTTTACGACAATTACCAGTATGCGAGTCACAAATGTGTAATATTTACTGACACTTTATGCAGGAAAGTGTGGTTAATTAAATACTCTTTATATTCAAAGGACGAAAGAAAAAAGCCAAGACGCGTGCTTGGCTTTAAATAAACAATTGATATTTAATGAAGTTTTAGCTTGGGACCGACAAATTTACTGACCCGGCGACTCAGCATAGTTAGCGTGGCTTTTAACCAACCATGAACGGCAAACTGGTGCATGCTATAAAGTGAGGTATACACCAAACGGGCTAACTTACCTTCAACGAACATACTGCTGTTAGACAGGTTACCCATCAAACTCCCCACCGTACTGTACTTACTTAAGTGAACTAACGAGCCGTAATCGCTATATTTGTAATCTTCGAATTCCTTGCCTTGGAGTTGATTGACGATATTTTTATATACGGTTGACGCCATTTGATGGGCCGATTGCGCTCTCGGGGGCACCCAAGTACCATCTTCTTGCTGAAAGGCACAGCAGTCACCGAGTACATAAATATCTTGATGATTCTTGGCCCGTAGTTGCGCGTCTACCAACACCTGTTGTGCACGATTTGTTTCGAACATATCCAGCTCTTTGATCAAGTTTGGCGCTTTTACGCCCGCTGCCCACACCATTAAATCAGCTTCAATTAGCTCATCATCAGCGGTAACAAAGCCGTTTTTCTCCGCCCTAATGACTTTGGTGTCTTCGTAAAGTTTCACGCCGATTTTCTGTAACGCACTTTTGGCAGCATAGGCTATTCGTTCTGGCAATGCTGGCAAAATTCTAGGGCCGGCTTCGATGATCGAAATTTCCAAACGCTGAGCCGACATTGCAGGCATACCGTAAGCCCTAGATAAATTCGCAACGTGATGTAATTGCGCTGCAAGCTCAGTCCCTGTCGCTCCCGCCCCTACAATCGAAACCTTGAGCATCGACTGCTGAGTATTCGGTTGATTGACTCTGAGCATTTGATTGAGCAGCGCGCGATGAAAGCGTTCAGCCTGAACGAGTGAATCCAAGAAGTAGCTGTTGTCCTTCACGCCCGGCGTGCCAAAGTCATTACTCACGCTGCCGATTGCTAACACCAGAATATCGTACTCAATTGTACGTTCAGGTAAAATTAGCTCACCCTCTTCATCATGTAGGGCGTCTAACGCGATCGATTTATTCTGCTCATCAATCCCCTTGAGCGTTCCTTGTTGGAATTCATATTTGAGGCGACTGGCATGAATACGATAATCCACGCCATCAGAGTTTTTATCGATAATACCCGCAGCGACTTCATGTAGCAGCGGTTTCCACACATGCGTTCTGACCTTATCAACTAGGATCATCTCCACAGCAGTGTGTTTTCGACAATAACGGCTTAGCTGAGCAACTAACTCAAGACCACCCGCCCCGCCGCCTACAACGACTATACGTTTCATAAAAATTACCTTTTAAAGTTGCGATAGAATTCGATTTACGCTTGGCTGCAGGTTCGGTTCGAACAGAAGAAAAGGCAGTAAATATTGGGAAATAAAATAGCGTAATAAATTGATTGTAAGATAAAGCGCACAGCGAAGGATTAGGATACGCTCTATTTAAAATAGGGGGAAATAAAGATAGTAAGGGCTTACCAACATCAAATGTTATGCTTAGAATCCCAAAAAATAGGCGACTTACAGCAAAACGGTATCTCAGGTTTTTCAACCATAGCGCAATAAAAAACTGTCGCCAATAAGAAGTCGTTAGATAGCCCGAGAGATCAACCAAGGCGCTAAACGCCACAGACACACCTCCACTCAACGAGCGTATCCATACTCGCAGAGTTAACAACAGTGTAACCATCGAGAGGCTGTGCAAAAATAACTCCTTATTAAACCTACAATTAACATGATCGCAGGTGATATTAGTGACGTACTTCTCCATCTCCTAACACGATAAACTTCTGCGTAGTCAAAGAGGCTGCGCCCATTGGGCCATAGGCATGTAATTTACTGGTTGAGATCCCGATTTCGGCACCTAAGCCAAGCTCACCACCGTCTGAGAAACGAGATGAAGCGTTTGCCATAACCACAGCTGAATTTAAGGTACGAATAAACTGCTGAGCACGACTAAAGTCCTGCGTCGCAATGACCTCAGTATGTCCTGAGCTGTATGTTTCGATATGTTCGATCGCCGCATCAAAGTCGTCTACAACCCTGATAGCAATTTCCATGGCTAAGTATTCAGCATGCCAGTCATCTTCGGTAGCGGCTAAGGCGTTGTCGAAATAGCTAATGCTGCGCTCACAGGCGTGCACTTTAACCTGAAATTCTGCAAATAGTTCCCGCACCTTTGGCAAAAAGGACGCGGCTATATCTTGGTGAACTAATAAAGTTTCAAGGGAGTTACATACGCCCGTGCGCTGAGTTTTACCATTTTTCAATAAGTTAAGGGCTTTGATTTCATCTGCCGCATCATCAACATATAAATGACACACACCTTTGTAATGCTGAATAACAGGAATACGGCTATTCTCACTCACAAACCGGATCAGACCTTCACCGCCTCGGGGAATAATTAAGTCAATATCTTCATTTAACGTCATTAATTCGTTCATTACTGCGCGGTCAGGGTTGGGCACAACTACAACCGCTGCGGGATCTATGCCGTTTTTGTCTAACGCAAAGCGGATGCACTCAGCCAAAGCCAAATTTGAGTGCAAGGCTTCTTTTCCTCCCCGCAACACCACAGCATTACCCGCCTTTAAACACAAAGCGGCAGCGTCAATGGTAACATTTGGCCGTGACTCGTAGATCATCGCAATTACCCCTAATGGGATACGCATTTTGCCCACTTGAATACCACTTGGCATTTGTTGCATATGTTCAATGCTACCCACAGGATCTGCCTGCGCTGCAATATCAAGTACCGCATTAGCTATGCCTTGAATGCGCTCAGCACTTAGAAGCAAACGGTCTAGCATGGCATCGTCTAAATTATTTTCACGACCTGCCGCCAAATCCTGCTCATTGGCAACCATGATCTCTGTGCTTTGCTCTAACATGCGCTCAGCGATGTCTTTTAATAAGGTTTCTTTTTGCGTCGCTGATAATTTAGCGACTTGACGAGAAGCAACACGAGCTGCTTTAGCAGCTTGAGCGATTGAAAATGCCATTGTTAAGATCCTCTAAATTGATATTAAAGCCAGCTAAAACAAGAAAGCTAGAGTAAAACAAGGTCATCACGATGAACGGCGACCTCGCCGGATGAGTAACCAAGAATGGTTTCGATTTTATCGCTGCGTTGCCCTTTAATTTGCGCCAACTCACTATTGCCGTACAAACAAAGTCCTTTAGCTATTATCTGGTCTTTGTAACGAATATCAACTGCCTCGCCAGGTTTAAACGAACCTAATACACTGGTAATACCTGAAGGTAGCAACGAAGCCCCTTTGTTTATCAATGCTTTTTGCGCACCATCATCAATCACAAGCGTCCCTTTTGATCGCAATGTATGGCGTAGCCATTGGGTACGAGCACTGTCACGATTTTTACTTGGTATAAACAAGGTGCCTGGCTGCTTTGATAGTGCAAGTTGTTCAAATACCTCGGGTTTACGACCATTAACTATAAGAGTTTGGATACCACTTTTAGCGCACTTTTCGGCAGCTTGAATTTTAGTACGCATACCGCCAGTTCCTACACTGGTACCCGCACCACCTGCCAATTGGTGAATTTTGTGGTCTATTTCATCTACCCTTGGGATAAACTTGGCGCTAGGATTTTGCCGTGGGTCTGCATCATATAAGCCATCAATATCTGAACAAATAATTAAGGTATCAGCTTGGGCTACCAAGGCTGTATACGCTGCAAGGTTATCGTTATCCCCCACCTTTAATTCATTAATAACGACTGTGTCATTTTCGTTCACGATCGGCAGGGCGTTGTTGCGCAACAATTCGCGCAGGGTATTTTTAATATTGACGTAACGTGTACGATTATGGAAATCATCTGACGTTAGCAATATTTGTCCACAATCAAAATCAAACAAACGTGCCCAATTAGCCATCATGTGCGTTTGACCAATAGCAGCCATTGCTTGCTTTTCAGCGATAGAGGGATAATGCTTATAGCCTATTTTACCGCGTCCGGCTGCCACACTGCCAGAAGACACTAAAATGACTTCTTTACCTTGCGCTCTACTAGCGACAATAAACTGTGCAATCGGCAACAAAAACTGACTGCTGCATGCTTTGCCATCTGGTGCGATTAAGGCGCTGCCGACTTTAATGACGGCCCGTTGCCACGTGAACTGTGACATGAAAAATCCTACCGAGTTAATATGCTGCTAGATTACGACAAACCTGCCTAGAAACAAGACTTTGTTGCTATAAGCTATGGTATTTTGGGAACAAATTATGTCAAAAACCATAAAACACTTAAAAGTAAGCGTTCAGCAAGTTGTACAATTTACTTACAAAGCAGTTTTGTATTAATGGCCCTGTGACGAGATCTCGCTTTGTATTTATAATAATATGTTCGGCTGCGATGAAAAATAAAAACAAATTCAATGCAGCTCGTATTACAAAGTCAGGGAATATCATGATCAATAAATTAATTACTACAGCGCTGTTGTCGCTATTATCGATGAGTGCTGCGAACGCAGCTATCGACCAGACCAAAGGCGACTTCAAAGATAAGTTTCGCCAACTGGATGAATCTCTTCCCACGCCCAACGTATATCGTAATGCGGCAGGTCAGCCTGGTCACCAGTACTGGCAACAGGAAGTGGATTACAAAATAAAGGTGCATTTGAACGAGGAAAAACGTCGTTTAGAAGCCAGTGAAAGCATTACCTACACCAATAACTCGCCAGATACGCTAAAATATTTATGGCTGCAATTAGATCAAAATAAATTTAAAAATGACTCTATGTCAGCCATGACCACCACCTTTGGTGGTATTGGTGCGCGCGGGCCGGCAACACAAAGTGCAACATCGAGCAAACCTGCTCAATTAAGTCTAGCCGCCCTTCGTCGCGACCAATTTGTTGCAGACCATGAACTTGGCTACGACATACAAAAGGTAGTTGACGCAAAGGGCTCTAAACTGCACCACGTCATTGTCGGCACCAACATGCGTATAGATCTACCCAAGCCGCTAGCGCCGGGTAAGTCTGTGGATTTTGCTATCGATTTTGCCTACAACATTGTTGAAGAAGACGCAGTTTCGGCTCGCTCAGGTTACGAGCACTTCCCAGATGACGAACGTGAAGGCGGTAACGATATATTCTTACTTGCCCAATGGTTTCCGCGCTTGCATGCTTACACCGACTACGAAGCTTGGACTAACAAAGAGTTCATAGGTCGCGGTGAGTTCACGCTAGAGTTTGGTGATTATGATGTTGAAATGACCGTACCAGCAGATCATATCGTAAGCTCAACGGGCGTATTGCAAAACCCTAAGCAAGTGCTTACTTCCACGCAGCGTAAGCGTTTGAAGGACGCTGAAACAGCAAAACGCCCTGTTTTCGTGGTAACTGCTGAAGAAGCCTTAGAGAACGAGAAGGACGGTACCAGTAAAGAAAAAACCTGGAAGTTCAGCGCCAAAAATGTGCGTGACTTCGCGTGGGCATCGTCACGCAAGTTCATGTGGGATGCAAAAGGCCACGCACAAAAAGGGTCTGCTCAACCCTTAGTAATGGCGATGTCTTTCTACCCGAAAGAAGGCGGTGATTTATGGAAAAAATATTCTACTGAATCAGTGGTACATACCTTAGATGTGTATTCTCGCTTTTCGTTTGACTACCCATATCCAACCGCACAGTCGGTAAACGGCCCAGTGGGCGGCATGGAATATCCAATGATTTCGTTCAACGGCCCACGCACTGAATTACAAGACGACGGTAGCCGCACCTATTCTCAAGCAGAAAAGCGCTTCTTGATCGGCGTGGTGATCCATGAAGTGGGGCATAACTACTTCCCCATGATCGTCAACTCAGACGAGCGCCAGTGGTCATGGATGGATGAAGGTTTAAATAGCTTTTTAGATGGGGTAGCCGGTCGCGAATGGGATCCCACTATCCCTTGGGGCGTTGAGCCTAGAGACGTTGTAGGGTATATGAAATCTACCTCACAAGTGCCAGTGATGACCCAGTCTGATAGCGTATTGCACCTCGGTCCTAACGCTTATACCAAACCGGCTGTCGCGTTAAATATTTTGCGTGAAACCATTTTAGGCCGTGAGTTATTTGACTTCGCGTTTAAAGAATATGCCCAGCGCTGGATGTTTAAACGCCCAACGCCGTCAGACTTTTTCCGCACCATGGAAGAAGCCAGTGGTGTTGATCTAGATTGGTTTTGGCGTGGTTGGTTTTACACCACAGATCACGTTGATATCTCGCTGGATAAAATCTCTAAATTACGTTTAGACACTAAGGATCCTGATATCGACTTTGACCGTCAGCGCCAGGAAGAATTAGATAAACCTATGTCATTAACTGACGAGCGCAACAAAGCCGAAGGTAAAGAACTGTGGGTAGACCGCTTCCCTGATATTACTGATTTCTACGACGAAAACGATCGCTTCACAGTGACCAATAAAGAGCGTAATAAATACAATAAATTCCTAAAAGACCTAGAGCCTTGGGAACGCACCGCTTTTGAACGCGCTGTGAAAGAAGATAAGAATTACTATGTTATTGATTTTTCTAATAAAGGCGGGCTAGTTATGCCGATCATTTTAGAACTTACCTTTGCCGATGGCACAACTCAGAATCAGTATATACCTGCTGAGATATGGCGCCGTACGCCAAAGGCAGTCAGCAAGCTCATTATTACGGATAAGGACCAAGAATTAGTCAGTGTATCAGTGGATCCTCGCTGGGAAACCGCCGATGTCGATGTCAGCAACAATGACTATCCTCGTAAGATTATCCCTTCTCGTATCGAAGCATACAAAGCGAAGAAGAGTACGAAAAAAGTCTCTCGGGATATCATGCAAGACATTAAAACTGAGCTTAAAAGCAATGATGAAGACGAGAATGACGACTAGTCATGAGTAAGTTTTTGACTCGCAGTATCACCGTCTTGCTGCTTATTGCAGCAAGTTCGGTGTTTGCTCATCAGCAAAAAACAGCCATCAGTACGATACTGTTTAATCCTCGTACTGAAAATATAGAAGTCATGCATCGCTTTAATTTGCATGATGCCGAACATGCAGTACGGCATATTTTTGGCAAGAACGCTGACATCATTGGTTCGACTAAAACCCAGCGGCAGTTCAGTGAATACGTGAGCAAACGGTTTGCCATGAGCCAAGAAAACGGCCAAGCTATTTTACTGAAATCTGCAGGATTCGAAATCGATGGTAAGTTTTTTTGGGTATATCAAGAAACGGCTGAGCCCGAACAATTAGATAACTTGGTAATCAGCCACAATGCATTACGTGATTTATGGCCAAGTCAAATCAATACTATCAACGTAGAAGGAAAAGGGGATTTACAAACCCTTACCTTTGAAGATTCAATTGAACTACTAAAAGTAGAGTTTGATCATCATTAATTGGTGCTGAGCCGCTAAACTATCACTCATCAATGCCCGATTCTCTCATCGGGCATTTTTATATCTCACCTTACGCTTTTCCCGTGTATTCTATGCGATATTAACCGCACATAATGAGACATCAATGGCCACACTTTCAGATCAATCTAGGGTAAAGAAAACCGAACCTGTGGCTTGGCTCCTCTTTTTAGGTGTTTTATACACGCTATATTTCACCCAGAGTTTGCTGATGCCCGTTGTCGTCACGTCATTGATAGCCCTTCTTTTAAGCCCATTAGTAGCCGGCCTACAACGTTTACATATTCCGCGAACAGTATCTGCTTTCTTGTTGGTATCCACTTTGATCGCACCATTTACGTTTCTTGGTGCTGAGCTCGCTGAACCTGCGCAAAAATGGGCGAAGCTGGTGCCAGAACTTACCCAGCACATTACCGAGCAGCTCGATTCCATCAGTGATGCTATGGACGGAAAAGAGAATGCCACAGCACAAAACGATGATGATGACGGATTCAGTTTTTTTGGTATCTTCTCTGAAAAAGCAGAACAAGCCCCAGTGAAAAGTGATGACAATGCCATGTCGCAGCGCTTGAAGCAGGGCGGCTTAGAAATAATGCTTTCTGTACTATCGAGCACCCCATTGATTTTGGCGCAATTGATGACGGGGGTCATTCTAACCTTGTTCTTGCTTATTTTTGGACCAAAGCTATTTGAAGCCTTTATTTTGTATTTCCCGAAAATAACCGACAAAGATCAGGCTAGGTGTTTAGTTGCTACGATCCAAAAAGAACTCTCTCGCTACATAGTGACCGTGAGTATTATCAACGCTGGGCTAGGACTAAGCACTGCTCTGGTTTTGTACTTCATCGGTATTGAGGATGCCTTGTTATGGGGCGTATTGGCTGGCTTACTAAACTTTATACCCTATGTAGGCTCACTTATTGGCGCGACAATCTTAACGCTGGCGGGTTTGGTCCAGTTTGGCATGCAAGTGACAGCCCTTATCCCTCCAGGCGTGTACTTTGCATTAAATCTAATTGAGTCTCAATTTATTACTCCTACCGTACTTGGTCGCAATATGCAGCTCAACCCTTTAATCGTTGTGCTTTGGTTGCTCGTGTGGGGCTGGTTATGGGGTGCGGTTGGGGTGCTTTTAGCCGTACCTTTGTTGGTGTGCATTAAACTGACATTAGCCCAACTGAATATTTGGACCCACTGGCTTAAAATTATTGAAGCAAAAAGTGAGTAAAACCTAACTGAAATTATATGAAGTTAATAAAGACCGATTCTCACAGCTTAATTGATCCAGATCAAATTGCCCTCAGAGGTTTTCGCTAACCTTAAAAGCGAAAACTAACTCAGAGGAAACCAATTATGATGGCTTTAATACTGACCGATCCCGTCGCGTGGGGCTCAATTCTTGGTATAGGCATTATCATCGCCTTATGCTGCTATTATGCCTATTTGTTCGTGCATAATACGATTGAGAATCGCTAGGCCCAGTGACAATTGCAACTCAATTAGCTAAATAAAAAGCGGCAACACCATAGCGCGCTCTGACTTGCCGTTGCCAATCATCTCGTCATAAGGTGACAAATGAATTAGCTCTGCATAAGCAACGTTACACTCACTTAAAACCTCACGAATATGTTCGGTACTTCTGAACACTGCAGGTCTCTTAGTCTGCTTGTCAAAAACCACTCCTTTTCGACTCGCTATGGTCAATCTAAGTATGTACAGACTCATTTCATGCGACTCAACTGTCACCACTTCTATATCAGGTTTTTGTGTTGTAACGCTCTGCAACTCGTAGGTAAACATAGTTATATCATTCCACGTTAATGACTTACTTAGATAGGTAAATTCCCACCGTGCCTATGTTTACTGACAAGTTTTATGCGTGGATCAGCTAGTAATTGCTATATTTTCCTCATTTTCCTCGGGGTTTGCATGATGGGCGTGTTCTTTTCTCAATCTTGGCCACATCAAGGCGCTCGTTAACGCAAAAGCGAGTATCGTCATGCTTAACCAAATGGGTAGAGGGTGCGTTATGGCAACAGCGAGCACGAAAAAATACTTCACTATCTCTAGCCACCAACCTAGTCGTTTTACGGATAATATCTCACCCACTGAAACGCTGGCATAAACTATCCATGCAATAACCAATATTTGCTGTGTTACAACCAATTGCGTGATGTTGAGTAAAAACACTAAGCCAATAAACGTGGTTAGTCCGTGTTGAATTAACCCGTACACTTTTCGCAACGTTGAAAGAGGGATATCAAATTTCTCAAAACGGGTTAAGTCCACTCGCCCGAGCGGGTAATCGCGCTCCATATCTGCTGGGCGCCAGCCTGTTTTTCCAAACCACACTTTAAACTTATCTGACCATGCCTTGGTGCGCCAACTGTCTTTGATTAACTGTTGATACACATGAGTATTGGCGTAAATAGGGTTCCAACTGTGTAAAGCTTTACGAATACCGTAAATCGGTGGTTCCTCATCCAATTCATCCTGAAATGAGCCAAACAGACGATCCCAAATGATAAAAACACCACCGTAATTTCGGTCAATGTAAATTTGATTTTGCGCGTGGTGTGCTCTGTGGTTAGAGGGTGTAACGAATACCCACTCCAACCAGCCCAATCGACCAATGTGACGAGTATGAACCCAAAACTGATAGATAAGGTTAAGTGAGCCGACGCTCAGCAGCAGTAAAGGATCTACGCCAAGAAAAGCTAACGGAAGATAGAATATCCAACTTAAAAAGCTGCCACTGGTTTGACGCAAAGCAGTCGTCAAATTGTATTCTTCACTTGAATGGTGCACCACATGGGCCGCCCATAAAATGCTCATCTCGTGGCCAAACCTGTGGTTCCAGTAGTAACAAAAGTCATACAATACAAACGCCACCAGCCCGAGCCAAATATTATCTCCCAATGAAAAAAGAGCGTAATTTTCATAGAGCATGACGTATAAAGTGAATGGCACCAACGCTTTTAAAATACCGAACATACGACTCAGTACCCCAGCGGTTAAGCTGTTTATCGCATCATTAGTGCGATAGTAGTCGGTTTTTCTGACATACTCTGCTAATAGTTCTAGCGCGATTAATAAAAAGAAGAAGGGTATTGCATATATTATGTAACTCATTGCACAACGGCCTTAAACGAACATTTATTGACGGTTCCCTCTCTAAATTAAGACGTTCATTGCCTGTTAGCAACATTTTATTAACAAAAGTGTGGATGCAAATAACGCTAACCCACCGTCATAATTGAATTTTGAACGGTATAACGTGTCATATTAAATTCAATGATTTGAGATATATGCCCTTGATAGATTGATCTTTTATCACAACACTATAAGTTAGCAGGTAGAAGACGAAGTACTCTCAACAAAGTAACAAACAGGTACATTCATAGTTTCGGACCAAGTTAATGCCTCTAAAGGAGTTTTTATGAGTGAAGAAGACGTTAAAAGTAAATCACTAGTGCCTTATGTAGCGATAGCTGTTGTGCTAATCGTGGTAATTGGCGCGGTACTTTTTTGGCCTGCTGATAAACCCATAGAGCCAGTTCCGCCGGTTGATGTGCCAGTTACGACCATCCCAGAGGTTGAGCCGCTGCCCATGCCTGAAGAAGAGCCGATGGAAGAAGAACCAGAGGTGATGCCTGAACCCGAAGTTGAACCGGAACCCATTCCTGAGCCAGAACCTGTAGATACCAGTGACGGTGCGGTTAAAACCGAGTTGCTTAAGTTATCAGATTACGGTGAGCTAGCTCGTTTGTTGGTTAATGACGATTTACTACAACGTTTTGTGATCACTACCAATAATTTAGCGGATGAAGAATTACCCGCTAATCATCAAGTACTAGCGAAACCTGACCAAGCGTTTCGTACCTTTCAACAAGCCGATAAAGAATGGATAGATCCTGCCAGTTACAAACGTTACACCCCGTACGTTGATGTATTGGAATCGCTTGATCCGGAATCTTTAGAGCAGCTTTACCAAGAATATAAACCTGCAATCAACGAGATTTTTGCCGAAATAAGCAGCCCAGGACAAGATTTCGATGAAACCTTGATTGAGGCCATAGACTTGTTATTGGATACGCCTGAAGTCCCCATGCCTGTGGAAGTGTACACCGACAGCGTCATGTTTAAGTTCAAAGATCAACGCTTAGAAGCTTTGGCCGCCCCGCAAAAACAATTGCTGCGCACAGGCCCTGAGAATATGCGTCGTATTAAAGCGAAATTGCGCGAACTACGAACCGCTATCGCTGCCGATCAAGAGTAAACAACGGGACCATGGATTTAGCAAAACTACAAAAGCAGCTTGGCGATCAACAAGGCAAGCTGCCCCCAGTAGATAAATGGGATCCGGACTTTTGCGGTGACATGGATCTAGTTATAAAACACGATGGTAATTGGTTTTATATGGGCACGCCAATCGGCCGAAAAGCCCTAGTAAAACTTTTTGCTAGCGTGTTGAAAAAAGAAGGTGAAAAGTATTTCTTAGTCACGCCAGTAGAAAAACTTGGCATCACTGTCGAAGACGTTCCTTATGTTATCACGCAATGGGAACAGCAAGATGATTTGCTGGTGTTTACCACCCAGACTGACGAGCAAATTATTGTTAGTGCTGAAAACCCGGTTAAGTTAAAGAACGACAGTCAAAATAACCTCGCTTTGCCTTATATCAATGTTAGGCGTAATTTGTGGGCACGACTACATCAAAATGTGTACTACCAACTGATAGAACAAGCCGACCAGGAAGGTGACGCTTTGTATATCAACAGCGGCGACTACCGTTTTTGCTTAGGGCAACTCTAAGGTCCCCCCTGAAGACCCCAGTGCTGACGCTTTGTCGATAAAAATCATAGTGTTGTGATTACTTTACTGATGATACATTTCGTTAACATTTAGTGCGCGGTATCGTTTTGACCTGCTGAGCTAATTCCCCTAATCTGAATGCTCACTAGCTAAAACGAGAATAATACTATGCGAGTTTCGATTACCAGCATTGCCTTTATCGCTTCACTGATAAGTACTCAAACCATTGCAGCCACTTATATACAAGCCGGTAACCTTATTCCAGCAGACTCAGACAAGCTCATGAGTGAAGTAACCGTCGTGGTCGATGGGGATAAAATTAGCGAAATTCATCAAGGTTATGTCGTGGGTGGCGAACAAGATGAAGTAGTCGATCTTAAAGCGCATACTCTGATGCCGGGCTTAATGGACATGCACACTCATGTTACCTCTCAACACAACGGCCCAGCCAGTTATATGGAGCGTTTTACGCTTAACGAAGCAGACTATGCGATTAAAGGGGTGCAATACGCAAAACGCACACTACTCGCAGGTTTTACCACTATTCGTAATTTAGGGGATGCCTACAATGAGTCCGTGGCCCTGCGCAACGCTATCAACAAAGGGATAGTAGAAGGTCCGCGAATTTTCACCGCAGCTAAATCTATTGCGACAACGGGAGGCCATGCTGATCCCACTAACGGCACCGCGAAGAGAATCCAAGGTGATCCGGGACCAAATGAGGGTGTCATAAACGGCGTAGCGCAAGCCCGCAAAGCGGTACGTCAGCGCTACAAAGATGGTGCAGATTTAATAAAAATTACCGCCACAGGGGGCGTGTTATCAGTCGCGAAGAGTGGCCAAAATCCGCAATTTATGAACGATGAGTTACAAGCCATCGTAGATACCGCCAAAGATTACGGCATGACGATCGCCGTTCATGCTCACGGCAAAGAGGGTATGGAGCGCGCAGTAAAAGCCGGCGTAACCTCTATTGAACATGGCACTTACATGGACAAAGCAACCTTCAAACTAATGAAAAAACACAAAACCTACTATGTTCCCACTGTCATGGCAGGAAACTGGGTAGCTGAAAAAGCCAAAATTGATGGCTTCTTCCCCGAACTTGTCAGACCAAAAGCCGCCACCATCGGTCCACTGATTTTACAAACCTTATCCGATGCCCACAATGCTGGGGTAAAAATAGCTTTTGGCACCGATTCAGGTGTGTCAGCACATGGTGATAACGGTTTAGAATTTGTACTTATGGTAGAAGCGGGTATGAAACCCATCGAGGCTATTCGTGCCGCGACCTATCATGGTGCAAGCTTGATCAACCAACTTGATAACTTAGGAACAGTAGAAACCGGAAAGTACGCTGACTTAGTGGCTGTTGAGGGAAATCCACTCGACGACATTAAGCAGATGCAGCACGTCACCTTTGTAATGAAAAACGGCAAGATTTACAAAGCCCCTGAAGCATAACTCAACTGAATACAATGCCAGCAGCATAACCCGTTAACCTAACACAGGATAGCTATGCTGCTCGGTCATTACGTTGAACAACATATCACGAATTCTACCCTTAACGACTTTGGAGCAACCTATGATTTTGACCCACCGCACACTATCCATATTCACTGCTGCTAGCTTATTAATTAGCGGCTCTGCATTTTCTGCTGAATCCACTTTAAAAGAAAAAGTACAAGCGGCCATGGCAAGTGATATACGCCAAACAAGCGACACTGAACGTGACGAAAATCGTAAACCTCTGGAAACACTATCCTTCTTTGGCTTACAGCCTGACATGCGCATTGTGGAGCTTATTCCTGGTGGTGGCTGGTACACTAAAATACTGGCGCCAGTTGTCGCTGATAAAGGGCAATATTATGCTGCTATCGGCAGCGGTAGAGTGGCAGAAAGGTTATTCAATCAACCCGGTTTTGAAAAAGCGAAAACGACTGCTGAAGATGCACGCTTATGGCGTGAAGACGGTGCGCGCTTTTACTCCCTTGATGTTGATTCACTCGGTGTAAGTGATGTGGATATGGTCCTGACGTTTCGCAACTATCATAACTTTAATGAACAAGGCCGCCGTAAAATGAATGAAGTAGCATTTGCAGCCTTAAAACCCGGTGGAATCTATGCTGTGGTGGATCACACGGCACGCCATAATGAACCAGCTAGCAACGCAAACCGTCGAAGAATTGATCCTGTAATGGCGATCCATGAAATTCAACAAGCTGGTTTCGAGCTGGTGGATGTTAGCGACTTACACTACAGAGAAGACGACGAGCTAAGATATGAAGTCGGAGCCAAAAGCGTGACGGGTAACACAGACCGCTGGACCTTAAAATTCAAAAAGCCAGAGTGAAAATAAAAACACATAAAAACAATAACTTAAATTAAAAAAATCGACCTTTCTTGCGTTCCGACTAGCGGTTTCTCAAGAAAGGTTAATAAACTTAACAATAATAATTGATAATCATTCTCATTTGCGTTAATTTGATAAAACGCTTTCAACACGAGAATCGATATGTCACATAACTTTCTATGTCCTAACCATCGTCAATGGTTAGCAACTAATCCGCTAGCTGCACATACGCATTTGCGTGAAACACAAGACACAGGTCAATACTACCGTGATCAGGGAGCTTGGCAGCAAGCTTTACCTTATTTAGGCTGCGCTTATGAAACAGCTGAAATTGTTATGACACAAGCCGATAGGCAAACCTCTGCAAAAGTCGTCGACTTTACCGCAACGGCAGTCTTATTAGCTGATACTCTGCAAAAACTTGGACAGAAAGCCCTTAGTTTAGCCATCTACGATCAAGCTCAAAAGCGTCTAAAGCCCGAACTAACCTTAAGCTACCAGCAGCCTAAGCTTCAGCGCTGCGTGATAGATTGCATTAAGTCTTTGGCCTTAGGTGCGGGCTTCCATCAGAAGTTTATGCACAGCCAGACAAACGAAGAACACGCACTTCATTAATCATCAGACTGGGTGGAATTATGCAAAATTATGCCGCAAAGACGTGTGAACAAGAGCAATTTGTACCCATTCAATTACGTGTGGATGTACTCAAACGCCTGTTAGCTGAGCACTATGTGTGTGCGGAGGAACTGCATTGTGATTGTACACGTAGTAAGCGCATATTAATGCGTTTACTATTACAAGCCGCTGCTGTTTAGCTCAGCGGCTTAATTAAGAAGCCTATTTATTTAACTTATTTAGAAGTGAGTACTAACTTTTTTCCTTGCGGATCAAATAACGATATGGTTTACCCACAACGTCGCTGGCAAGTAAGGTATGCCCCATAAAGCGACAGAAGCTGGGTATATCACGCGTTGTGGAATGGTCATCAGCACTGATCGCCAATGTCTCACCTAACTGCATATTGCGAATACTCAAACGCACCATCATTACAGGTTCAGGGCAACGAAGGCCAATCGCATCAAGTTGATGATTGGCCGCGTCAAAATCTTCAGTAGCCACTTCAGATCCCATAATCAACACGGTATTGCTTGATGTTAACTAAGTGGGCTGCCAATTCAGGCTGCGATTCTACTTGTGTCTGCAAGTATTCAATTAAATCAGCTAAGCTAACAATCGATACTACTTTCGTAGCAAAATCGCGCTCAACTTCTTGGATCGCAGACAACTCGCCTTGGCCTTTTTCCTGACGATCAAGCGCGATTAACACGCCAGCAAGGCTCGCTTCGTGGGCAGCAATTAGCGCCATTGATTCACGAATTGCCGTACCTGCCGTGATCACGTCATCCACTAACATGACTTTGCCAACCAACGCACTGCCTACCAAATTACCGCCTTCGCCATGGGTTTTCGCTTCTTTGCGATTAAAACAATAAGGCTTATCAACGTCGTGCTTATCAGCCAATGCTACCGCAGTTGTTGTTGCAATAGGGATGCCTTTATACGCAGGGCCAAACAACAAGTCGTAGTCAATTTTCGACGTTTGTAATGCCTGAGCGTAATACTGGCCTAATTTAGCCAAATCGCGACCAGTATTAAACAAGCCAGCATTGAAAAAATAGGGGCTTTTACGTCCCGATTTCAAAGTGAATTCACCGAATTTGAGCACACCACGGCCCAAGGCAAATTCAATAAACTCTTTTTGATAATCTAGCATTTATCTACCTGTATATTGAGATCTGAGTTGTTGTCGGCTTTAGTTCAACGCAGCTTTTTGTTCGTCGAACAATTCACGAATACCGTGTTTTGCCAGCTCTAACATTTCATGCATTTCTTCGATGCTAAACGGTTCGCCCTCTGCAGTGCCTTGTACTTCAATCATCTTGCCGGTGTCAGTCATCACCACGTTCATATCGGTTTCAGCGTCTGAATCTTCTGTGTATTCCAAATCAGCAATGGCATTGCCTTTGTAAATCCCTACAGAAATTGCTGCGATCATGTGCTTCATTGGGTTGGTTTTGATGATCCCTTTGCTACGCATCCACGTTAGGGCGTCAACTAAAGCAACACATGCTCCTGTGATAGAGGCAGTACGAGTTCCACCATCGGCCTGAATCACATCACAATCAACCACTATCGTATTTTCACCAAGTAGTTTTAAGTCAAGAGCCGCCCGTAATGAACGGGCGATTAAACGCTGAATTTCTAACGTGCGGCCACCTTGCTTACCACGCGCAGCTTCACGGTCTGAACGGGTATGCGTGGCGCGAGGCAACATGCTGTATTCAGCTGTAACCCAGCCTTTCCCTTGACCTTTCATAAAACGAGGCACACCCTCAGTCACAGAGGCGTTACACAACACTTTGGTGTTGCCGAATTCTATCAGTACAGAGCCTTCTGCATGGCAAGTGAAATTTCGGGTAATAGTTACTGGGCGAATTTGGCTAGCAGTTCTGTCGTTCGGACGCATGAATAACTCCTTTAAATAATTTGCGCGCATTATACCCAAATGACGGCGCGGGTTCTTACAAAAATGCCGGCAAATTATCACTTATCTGTCACAGAAAACGTCAGAAAAAATGTTAGCTATCGCGCATGGCCGTCACAGGGGTATAATACCTATCAGTTTTCACCAAGGAATTAACCTAATGATTTACAGCATGACCGCATTTGCCCGTCGCGAACTCAAAGCACAGTGGGGTACAGCCGTATGGGAAATCCGCTCCGTCAACCAACGCTTTCTCGAAACATACTTTCGTCTTCCAGAGCAATTCAAAAGTTTAGAGCCCATTTTACGTGAACGTTTTCGCAAGCAATTACAACGGGGCAAGGTAGAGTGCGCGCTGCGCTTCGTAGCAAACGATGCTGCAGTGGGTAAACTCAGTTTAAATGAAGATTTAGCTCGTCAGGTTATGGACGCTGCCGATTGGGTGCAATCTCATGGTCAATCATCAGGTGTAAATCCGTTAGACGTGTTGCGCTGGCCGGGTGTTATCGCAGCAGAAGAAACCGACATGGAAGGTATTCAAGCTGATATTTTAGCTGAGTTTGATGCCACCCTGACTGACTTTATCACTGCCCGTGCCACCGAAGGCACAAATCTTAAAGCCATGATCGAGCAACGCCTTGACGGTATTCAGGTGGAAGTCGACAAAGTATCGCAGCATATGCCGGATGTCATCCAATGGCAAAAAGACAAAATACTTGCCCGCTTTGAAGAAGCTAAGATTGAACTTGATGCCACCCGAGTGGAACAAGAAATGATCATGCTGGCACAAAAAGTCGATGTCGCCGAAGAGCTCGACCGCTTAGTGTCACACATAGGTGAAACACGCAAAATCCTCAAAAAAGGCGGTGCAGTAGGTCGCCGGCTAGATTTTATGATGCAAGAATTTAACCGCGAGTCAAACACACTAGGCTCAAAGTCAATTAATAGTGACATCACTCAATCCGCTGTGGAACTAAAAGTGTTGATTGAACAAATGCGCGAGCAGATAGCTAATATAGAATAAATTTCCTGACATGATTTAACCAAACACCACGAACACTATGGGCTTATCAAACTTTTTGGCCACATTGAAATACATGATAAGCCCTCGTATATTTGGGTCACTTGTGGCTATGTCTTTATTATTTATTCTCCGCCTTTGCCTCCCCTTTTTTGCTCTATCGCTTAGTCTCTCTTCTGCTCCACCTTTATGCGGGAAGTCATAGTTTGTTAACCCTGCACTGTGTCCGTAGAAAGCGGCTAGCTTTGCTATCATTCAACGCCACGACGGCCAAAAAAACACTGTAAGGCCCCATCGTATTGTATTGATTTTTATAAAAAATAGGATAAATATTCGTTTGTTATCAACAAAATCAATAAAGAGTTTCCTTTTAAAATTCATTGTTTTTATACCTCCTAAAATTAAAATTCTTTCCCGTTAACCACCCCACGTTAATTCAACACTCTTTCAAGCTTCTTATAAATTTGCTGCACATGCGTCAGCCTTGATGCGGTGCGTATAAGGAATTTTTCTTTCAGACTTTTACGAGGAAAACATGTTTAACTTAATCACTAAACGTCAGGCGAATTTGAAGAACGATGTTCTGGCTGGTCTAACGGCCGTGCTGACATTGATCCCAGAAGCGGTCGCTTTTACTTTTGTCGCGGGTATTGATCCGATGATGGGATTGTACGGCTCGTTTTTCATTGGCTTGATCACGGCGATATTTGGTGGCCGCACTATCATGATTTCTGGTGCAGCGGGTTCAATGGCCGTGGTCACTACTGCCTTTATTATTATGTTTGGCTTGGAGTATCTGTTAGCTGCCGTCATTTTGACCGGTATTTTACAAGTGCTATTTGGCATATTCAAAATGGGTAAATTCATTCGGCTGCTACCTCATCCTGTTATGCTTGGGTTTGTAAATGGCCTCGCGATTGTTATCGGCTTAGCACAATTTAACCAATTCAAAGACAATACCCACGTCGTGTTTGATGCCCAGAATAATTTCTTTACGTATGCTGGTGATTGGCTTTCTCTAACCAGTCCTGAAATGCTGACAATGATGGGTCTTATTGCGCTGACGATGGCAATAGTGCATTTTCTGCCCAAGGTCACTAAAGCTGTACCAGCCCCTTTGGCTGCAATTATACTATGCACCTTACTAGTATCATTCACTCCGTTACAATCAAAACTAGTCAGCCAAGTCGCGCTTGATCAGCGCACGTCAATGATCGAAAAACAAATCATTGATGAACGATTCGATGCCATTAAAGACACGATCCCCTACGGGCAATATGACGCGGTGGCAACGCAGATTGCCGCTGACCGTCCTTCACAAGCGCAAATAAACGCAAGATGGAATGAAAACCAACAAAGAATGCTCGACAGTGGTGAAAAAGAACATGCTAATCCCTTAGATGGTAGTTTAAGAGGAGAAATACCGAGCTTGCATATTCCGACCTTAAATTGGGATTTGTCAGACTCCAGTGCCACGAGCGCACTGATAACCGTATTCTTTTTAGCTCTAGTATTAGCATCAGTCGGGTTGATTGAATCACTGATGACTCTATCTCTCATAGATGAAATTACACAGACTAAAGGGCGCAGTAATAAAGAAGCTATCGCCCAAGGGTCAGGCAATATACTAAGTGGATTTTTCGGCGGCATGTGTGGGTGCGCTATGATAGGACAAAGCATGATCTGTCTTAATTCGGGTGGCCGAGGTCGCATGGCCGGCATATCAACCGCCTTGTTTATGTTGGTCTTTATTATGTTCTTCCCTAGTGTAATTGAAATGATCCCAGTTGCCTCACTGATTGGCGTGATGTTCATGGTGGTAATTGCAACCTTTGAATGGACTTCACTACGCCTTTTTGGCAAGGTGCCTAAGTCTGAAATTTTCATCATCGTCTGTGTTTCCACAGTAACTGTAATCTTCGATTTAGCAATTGCCGTGAGCATTGGTGTGATTTTGTCGGCACTCGTTTATGCTTGGAATAGCGCCAAACATATTACCGTAACCGTAGAAGAAGCTGAAAAGGGCAAAACCTATCACCTTGGCGGTAATTTGTTTTTTGGCTCGATCACTGACTTCAAAGCTAAATTCAATCCGTCCCAAGACCCAAATTGTGTCGCAATTGATTTTTCTCGCGCCCGTATATTTGACCAATCTGCAATTGAAGCTGTACAGAGTATTAGTGAGAAATACAAAAAGCAGGGCAAAACTGTTTATTTACGCAACTTAAATAGTGAGTCAGCTCACTTACTGCGAAAAGCTAACGATATTGTCGAAGTGAATATAGAAAACACACTTACAGCCTAAGATTATAGCGCTAAGAACTAATCAGAATGCTCACCTCGTTTAAGATCTGCGGGGTGAGCGATGCTATAGTACCAACTCCATTAAATAAGTAGCCACTCAGCAAAAATTAAAAGAATTTGGCTTGTTTTTCCTAAGAGATTGTCACTCTAATACTGTTTTACGCTGATTGATAACGCGCCCCGCAATTAACAGACAGACAATAGTTGCTGCGGCGATACCCGCAACGGCATATACCGCACTGCGCTCTCCCGGCAGAAACTCGACAAAAGTGGTAAGAAACTGACCTAGGAAAACCGCCATAGTGAAGTACGATAAGTTTCGCCCGCGATATTGTGGATGGCTTTGCTCAACCACCATGTGATTTAACAGAGGAATAGAAAAACCAAAACCCAAGCCACAAAACACACCGCCAAGAACCAATAATTGCAACGTCTCAGCATTGAAGAAGGTCAAGTGGGTCAGTGTAAACATGCATGTGGCAAGAATGAGCACAGCTTTCTCCCCCAGCTTAGTCACCAACTTAGGCATGATAAGTGCTCCCGCCACAGCAATCAGTGAAATGAATGCTAAGAAAAAGCCTATTTCATCCTCACTGAAACCTGAGCTCGCCATACTCATTGGTAGCACTGCAATGGCAATAAAAAACAGTATCATCGAAAGTACTGACATTAAATAAACTAACTTGAGTGAAGTAGCTGGGCGCTTTTCATCTTCAACTGCATGACTGTTTTTAAGCGGTTTTGGGCTTTGCTGAGGAATAAATAGCAGCATGAGTACTAAACAAACCCAGGCCATTAGATAAAGCCCAAAGGGCATTTGCCAACCTACAAGGGCGAGTTGACCACCAATAAATAAAAATATTACCCCACCAAGCTCTATGGCCATGCCTTGCTTGGCAATCATAGCTAAGCGCTTATGTCCTTGATACCACTGTGATATTAATGTCGTACCACCCGCCATAACGATTGCGGTTGCCGCACCCAATAAAATACGGTCTGCAAACACAAAGTAAGGCCCGTGTAAAAAAATCCCTCCAGCTCCTAATAACCCATACAAAGCCAGGCCAAGTAACAACGCATAGTAAGCGCCGAAATTATCAATTATACGCCCAGCGAAAGGGGCAAAAATGACCGCTCCTAACGCTGGTAATGTGATGAGCCAAGTAGCAAAGTGGTCAACGCCTAGGGCAATCGCGACCCCCTGTAAGCCTGGGGCAACAACAGTGCCCACCATAATCGTTAGACTAGAGATCACTAACAAAGTGAACCCAGCAATACGAGATAACTGAAACATAAACTTTCCTTTAATAATTAGTAGTGTTTCGCTTGAAAGCGATGATGAGTGAGCGCAAGAACGCTTAGGCCTATAGCGAAGTAGATAACCGTTTGCCAATCCATATGATTGACCAAGTACATGGCACCTGCCGCACCGAGTGAGGCGCCTGTGTAATACATCAACATGTAAACTGCATTGATGCGGCTTTGCGCAGCGGGATCGATAGAAAACACACTGACCTGATTAGGCACTTGAGCAGCGAAGACGCCGACATCAATCAGAATAATTCCGATTACCAGTCCCCAAATACTTGCGCCAAACACCATCAATACTGCGAACCCAGCTATAGTCAGCCCTATCGCACTACTGATTAACCGACTCGCACCCAGTTTAGTGACTAAACGACCTGACACTTTTGCCCCGACAATGCCTGATAAGCCAACAAAACCGAGCAAACCCGCTTGCTGAACAGAAAAATTCAGTGGCCCATCCATAACGTGAATAGCCACGGTGACCCATAACGCGTTAAACGCAGCAAACCACAAAGCACCGGTGATTGAAGCCACTCTAAGTAACTTATGTTGTCTAAAAAGGGTCAACATTGAGCGTAAAAGAGCAGGGTATGCCAGCTTAGCAGTGGGCTGATTTAGCGGTAAACGGACATTCAGCAAGACACCAACACACGCGGCTATCACTGCGGCAAAAATAAAAACTGCACGCCATTCATAATGCTGAGCGATAAACCCGCTTATGGCTCTGGAAATTAATATACCCGCGGTTAAGCCAGTCATTAAGGTACCCACTACCCGCCCTCTATCTGAGGGTATAGATAGTGAAGCGGCTAAAGGAATAATTTGCTGGGTGATATTGGCGCTAACACCGATGCAGAAGAGTCCCAGAAGCAAAGCAATGGTGTATTCGCTCAAGCCCACCATTAGCGAGCCAGTAATCAAAGTACAGGACAAGACGCTGACGACACTTTTACGCGGAAATATGTCCCCTAAGGGAGATATAAAGAGTAACGCGGCTGCATAACCAAGCTGGGTTAACGAGCCAAGTAAGCTTGATTCAATACCGCTTAATACAAAGCTACTTTTTATTTCAGGCAGCAGGGGTTGTACGTAATACAAATTAGCTACCGTCGCGGCAATAGCAAAGGCAAAAAGAAACAACTGCCTTGTACTAAGGACAGACGGTTTAGTGCTCGCTGGTTTAGATTGTAGAGCTTCCGCAGGCCTTATCGATAACATAGGGGTAAAATCCTTAAGTCGTTGAGTTTGAAACCGCAGGTAGGGTAAGGACTATTCACGTATAACAGAAATGTTATTTATTGATTAAACTGATACCATTTTGCTATAGGACGTCGATTCTGAAGGTGAAAAACGTGGAAATAAAAGTACTCAAAACATTTGTTGCGGTCGCAACATATCGTAGTTTTTCTGGCGCTGCTCGAGCGCTGCATACTGTTCAACCGGCAGTAAGTCGACAAATATCAGAGTTAGAAAATGAGCTAGGAGTAAAGCTGTTCTGGCGAAACACCCGAGAAGTAAAACTTACCTCTGCGGGGGAAGCATTGCTCGTTGAAAGTAACCGATTAATAGCCTTGCAACAAAGCGCTACTGAAAGAGTACGTAGAGTGGCTAAGGGTGAGACAGGACAGCTGCGCATAGGCTATATCAGCTCAGCTTGCTCAAGTTTTTTGCCTGATTTAGTCAGGCAATACAGTTTGGCGCACCCTAACGTTCAGGTATCACTATTTGATTTAACGGTACAAGGACAGCAGCAAGCATTTGAAAATAACGACATTGATATCGCCTTAACACGTCCCATTTTAGATGACGTTCAGCCAATCGGGTTAGCGACAGAGTTAGTTTACAACGACGAGCTCGTGTTGGTACTTCCTAAAGATCACCACCTTGCTAACGTGCCGAGCATCGCACTAAACGTAATGCGCGATAGTCGGTTTATTATATTTAAACGCGAAGAAGCAGAAGGCTTATATGAACAAACCTTAGGTGCATTCCAAGCGGCAGGCGTGACACCTATCATTTCCAGTCAACCGCGCTCAATGCAAACCTTGTTAGTTGAGGTGGGTGCCGGTTTAGGAATTGGTATTGCACCACATTGCATTAAACGCTTGGTCAGTAATACCTGTGCTTTTGTTAAAATTAATGATGTCAGTATTTCAATTCCATTAGTGGCGCAATTTAAACACTCACCAATGAGCCCAACAGTGTCTAGTTTTGTCACCTTGTTAACCGAACATAATGCTGAAATACAAGCAAAAATGTCAGTGGCTTGATCGTCGAATACCTAATGTAAGGCTCTAAACTAGAATCACATACGGCCTTATTTATGGATCAATGGCTCAACAACATTAACGACATATTGAAGGATGAAATCAGCAATAACCCCGTGATTTGATATTTGCTAGTCAGTACTTTTAACAATCAATCTGCATATATAATCAGCATTATCACTAACACAGTGGTTCTATTTTCTCCTGAAGTAACCTAGTATGCCGGCCTCGCAATATGAGCTGAGGGTTCTTAGCCTGTTACATTGTTGTAGCTGGGCTCAAATAAGCTTGTCACTGTCGAAAAATTTAACAAAAACTGTAAAAAAGCTCGTCATTACATCTTAATATATTGATTTTTAAGGTTTTTTATTTTTTGGCTTGCTATATGCTTTTATTAATTTAGAGATGTAGTACTGAGTATATTCCAACTTTGTATGCGAATTTAGAGCAGGTTTCCTAGATGGTATACATGATTTAATTGATAAATAACTAACTGGTTTAGATGCACAGATGTCTTGTTTAACACGAAAATTACAGCAACAACTTACGCGTTATATTCAACGTAATAGCAACGCACTAACAGCAAATAATGCAGAGCAAGTTCGCGATGTTTTAGTCAGTAAAGGTGTGTGTCCTTCAGATGTTACAACCGATCAGGTAAAGGTCATACTGCAGGATGTGCGTAGCAGCTAAATAGCGATGGATTCATTAAAGTAACGATTGAAATCTAGCTTGAACTCACTCGCGAGAACCGCTTTTTCGACTCGGTATTGGGAATGCAGCAAATCAATTTCCACAGGTTGGAGGTAATGGGCACTGCGAACAGAGTAAAATACCTTTACCAACGGCTTTAATGGGTGGTTCTCATTTTGTTTGATCACTACGGCAATTTTTTCGCTAGACAGTTTAACCAAACTGCCGACTGGGTAAACACCAATGCACTTAATAAATTGCTCGACTAAGTCCTGATCGTACTTGATTGGCGCTTCTGCATGTAGAATTTTAAGCGCTTTCTGCGATGGCATGCCCGCCTTGTAACAGCGGTCTGCAGTGATAGCGTCATAAGTATCGACTATTGCAATCATACGCCCAAAATGGCTAATTTCATCGCCGCGCGCACCGTCTGGATAACCGTAACCATCAAGGCGCTCATGATGCTGAGAAATTGTCTCTATCATACGCTGCGGAATGCCCATATCTTCTAAAAACCGCACGCCGTAATATACATGATCACGCATTATCACCATTTCTTGGTCGGTTAGGCGGCCAGGCTTATGCAGGATCTCATCGGGTACTTTGATCTTACCAATGTCATGTAGAAATCCAGAAAGCGCCAGTTCCTGTACCTCACTTTCAGACATGCCTAAATAGGTTGCAAAATTAGCTAGTAAAATGGCCACATTTAGTGAATGCTCTAGCAAGTAGCTGTCTTTTTCACGAATTTTAGTCATACACAGCAAGGCATTCGGATTACGATCAATGGATGAGACTAAATTAGTGGTAAATTCTTTTGGTATGGCTATATCAATAGGTAAGCCTTTACCCACTGACTGCAACATTCTTCGCTGCAGTACTTTGCCTTTTTCGTGTAATTTTGCCGCTCTGCCTATTTCATCAGCAAAAGAAACGTCAATCTCTTGAGATTCTTGCTCATCAACTGGGCTTGCTTGTTCTTGCTTTTCGATTTGCTTACTCAAATCTATCACCAAGGACACAATACCTTGCTTTTTCATTGCAGTAATAGCGGCGTTAGTGGTGACTCTCCCTCTGCTTTTAATCTTTAGGTTACCGTTTTGTTCAGCAATTGAATCGACATACATGCCGACTTTCAATTCGTCTACCGGGATAGTTTTCAACACTAAAAATATATTCCAATCAGTGAAACACGAGGGATGTGAGAAAAATAAACGATTTTACAAATTAGCGCAAACCCAACCTAACGCTAGATTTTAATTATCATACCAATTCCATTAAATAATTAACCACTCAGCGAAAATTTAAAAGGACTTAATCAAGGCGCTTAAATGAAGTAATAGTGGTGCTCTTTCGAGTTTGAGCAACACAGAGTAAGTCCTTTTAAAATTCGCCCGAAGGGAATTCCCCAGCGGGTTTTGCACTACGTTCTCGGTATTTGAAAGGGAACAACCATTACTACACACCGACGCCTTGTTCAAAACCCGCTGGATGAATTCTGAGAGGCCAATTATTTAGTGGAATTGGTATTAAACCTTTAAAAACCGCTTTCCTTTTTATTTTCGCCGTAAATTTACAGTGCTGTTAGCGCCAAAAATAACGAAATTAGCTGAAAACTGCCGTTTCACGAAAAAAAACAAATTAATAACAATTTTTGTTAACAACAAGTTAAATAGTGTCGATTGACATATAGTTAATGTGACTTTAACGTAATGCTGCGTTTACATCTTGCTGTTGGTTCAAACTATTCGAAGCACCAAGGTCAACGCCTCTTTTGATGATTACAAATCAGGATCACAAGGTACACGTTATGAACACACACAAAAAGTTTAACAAGTCGATGTTAGCAAGCAGTATTTCGCTGCTAATTAGCAGCGCCGCTGTTACCTCTGTAATAGCACAAGAACAAACAGCTCAAGAAGATGTAGAGGTTATACAGGTCAGTGGTATTCGCGGCAGCTTATTGCGCGCCATGGACATTAAGCGCGACTCCACCGGCATAGTGGATGCCATTTCGGCTGAAGACATGGGAAAGTTCCCCGATTCTAACCTTGCTGAGTCACTGCAACGGATTACTGGGGTATCGATTGATCGTGCAAGCGGAGAAGGCTCACAAGTCACAGTGCGTGGCTTCGGCGCAGCGAATAACCTGATAACCTTGAATGGTCGTCAATTGCCGACAACCACAGGCAGTCGAACTTTTGACTTTGCCAATATAGCCTCGGAAAGTGTATCCGGCGTAGAAGTCTACAAAACGGCTGACGCAAGCGTAACTTCAGGTGGAATAGGCGCAACCATTAACCTTTCAACCCATAAGCCTTTCCAGTCACCCGGCACAAAAGCGACATTTGGAGCCAAAATAATCGATGATAAATCCACTGAAAAGGGAGATATCACGCCAGAAATAAGTGGTTTGTATTCACAAACATTTGCTGATGAAACCTTTGGTATATCTATATCAGGTAGTTATCAAGAACGTGAAAGCGGAATGCAACAATTCTTAGCTGATCAGGGTTACCGTGCCAGTGAATATACCAATACAGGATGGGGCGGCGTTCCAGCAGGTGCTGACGGTGGCACAAATCGCCCAACCTCAGGGATTTACTCTAACCCGCAACAACCTAGATACGTTTTTGAAGAACGCCAACGTGAGCGCACTAATGGTCAATTGGTATTGCAATTCAGACCGACTGACAATATCACCACAACTCTAGATTACACATTAATTCGCAATAACATAGAAGAGCAGCACACTGATGCCTCAGTCTGGTTTAACTATGCAGGGGATCGCAGTGAATCCGTATGGGCAGGTGAACCAAACGCGGTACCTTTAATTTATTCAGAAATATACGAAATAAACAGCGACGCAGACCTTAAAGATACATCTTTGACTGTGGGTGCATGGGGCCGTGAAGAAAGCATTGATTCTATCGGACTGAACGTGGATTGGCAGGTAAATGACTCGCTGCAACTAACTTTGGATCATCACAGCTCAGAAGCTGAAATGAAAGCATCAGATCCTCGTCACGGCACTCGCAACAACCTGCAGCTTCCTTCTTATACGCGCACCCGAACGGGACTAGATTTAACCGGTAAGTTGCCAGGCATTGCCACTGGCAACATAGAAAATTTCAACCCGAGTACCATGCGCTTGTCAGGTAGCTGGTTTGCCAATGACTTCTATACCTCTGAAATTGACCAAACCCAGCTAACAGGTAAGTACTTCTTAACCGATGAGGCCAGCATTGACTTTGGTGTGTCAGTTAATACGGTGAATAATCGCTATCGCCACACCCAAGTACAACGCGCTGACTGGGGTGGAGTAGGCGAAGAAGGAGACTTTGCAGATGTCAATTGGACTGAAGACACGATTTTAGACAAATTCAACGCTAATGCAGGGAATTTCGAAGGCACCGCTACCCAAGGTGACTACGATTTATTTAACCGCATTTGGTTCGCAGATTTCGATGAGATTGTTCGAGCTGCGGAATTTGCGGATCCTGTCGCCAATGTAGACACCGTTTGGGGTGACTGCTTAGCACCAGAAGGGGCGTCGGCTGGCCCGAATGGTGAAGGACACTTTTGTGCTTCGTCGAATTGGGATGCTGATACCAACCGCTTTACTGAAGAAGAAACCACCGCGGCTTTTGTTCAGTTTCATTATGATGGTGAGCTAGGTGATATGCCTTATGATGCTCACTTAGGGTTACGTTATGAAAAAACGGACGTAACCTCTACCGCATCGGCACCAGGCTACAGCCGCGTTGAATGGTCTGAAGCCACTTCAACAGCAGTAACTGGGGTCACCGGTATTGAAACCTTGAGTCAAGAAGCGGATTACTCGCAATTTTTGCCTAGCCTAAATCTTAACTTATCAGTCACTGATGATGTCATTTTACGCGCGGCGGTTGGCAAAACAATTTCTCGAGCGGGTTATGGTGCATTACAAGGGGGCACCACTATTAACACCTCAGGGAGCCTAAGCGGTTACTCTGGGAACTCAGGTAATCCAGGCTTACGTCCATTAGAGTCAGTGAACTATGACTTATCTGCAGAGTGGTATTACGACGAAGGCAGCTATGTATCATTAGGCTACTTCAGAAAAGACGTCACCAATTGGATTACAACCGGTACAACCAATTCGACCATTTTCAACTTGGCTAACCCGTTAGACGGCGAAAAATTTGATGCTGCGGTTGCCGCTTTAGGCGCGAGTGCAAGTAACCAACAGCTGCGCACCTATATTTTTGAGAACTTTGCGGATGACCCGAACGTCATGCCAAACTTCGATGAAAGCGGTGAGCTAGATGGCGGTACTATTTTGGGTGACCCAGCCACGGATAATACGGTGAACTTTAGAATCAATGTCCCTGTGAATGGCGATACTGAACACACAATAGACGGGATCGAATTTAACGTTCAACACCTGTTTGGGGAATCAGGGTTCGGTGCGATAGCTAACTACACCATGGTGGACTCAGGTTTAGAATACGATAAGTCTTCACTGAGTGATACCGAAGCACTTGTCGGTCTCAGTGACACGGCAAACTTGGTTTTGTTCTATGATAAAGACGGTTTACAAGCGCGTATCGCTTACAACTGGCGTGATGAGTTCTTAAATGAACGGCGAGTCAATGGTGATTTAACTGCGCCTATATTCACTGACGCTTATTATCAAATTGACTTTAACCTAAGTTACGAAGTAAAACAGCTTGAAGGACTGACCGTATTTGTAGAAGGTATTAACATTACCGATGAATATACCAATGAATTTGGTCGTGATAACCGTTTGATTTATGAATTAACGCAAACGGGAGCCCGCTACAATATTGGGGCTAGGTATACGTTTTAATTTGTAACGCCAGCAGAACGTAAGATAACCAGCCACGATACGTATGTTTACATCGTTATCGTGGCTTTTATGTTTTCCTGAAATTGTTTTATACCGTGCAGTTAACCACAAACTAGAATAAAAAATGGGGCTTATATGGCAAACCATGTGTTACTAAATAGCGCTGAACACAGTGATTTACGCATCATCACTGAGCGTAGTGATGAATTTGGAGATAACCTTTGGTTCTCCCCTACGTTTGTCGATGAAATGCGCAGTGTGCAAGCACATTACCCTATTGTGTTTCACAAAGACCAAAGTACAGCGCAATTTACACCAGTGGCGTTATTTGGTTTTCAGCAAAATGAAAATTTATTTTTACAGTCTAATCAATGGAATGCGAGTTATATTCCTTTGTCTGTACAACGCATGCCTTTTTTCATCGGCCGACAAAACATCACAACTGACGGCGTGACTGAGCAACAACGTGTGATCACCTTGGACATAGACTCCCCTCGGGTAAGTAAAACGCAGGGCATCGAGTTGTTTTTAGAATACGGTGGTAACAGCCAATACTTAGAAGATATTGCAGCCATACTTGAAACCTTGCACCACGGTATGCAAGGTAATGAAGCTTTCGTAAATACGTTGGTCTCGCTTAACCTTCTGGAAACAATGAACCTTGATATCACCCTAGATAATGGAGCAAATCATCAGTTGGTTGGCTTTTACACGATCAACGAAGATGTGTTGAATAATCTAAGTCCAGACAACATAGTGCAGTTGCATAATGCTGGATACTTGCAAGCCGCATACCTCATTTTAGCTTCACAGGTTCACTTTAACGATTTGGTGGCACTAAAAAATAGGCTGGTATCACAAACGGTATAATCGGAGATCGCAGAGATGTCGCAGTCAAATGACAAACCGCTTTGTTCTGAGGTAAAACAGATTAGCGGCGTGACAGCAGAAAATATTCCTGTCGCACTGCTAAATAGCAAAGAGCCTATCGTGTTAAAAGGCTATTGCGCGCATTGGCCACTAGTAAAAGCCGCTAAACAGTCTGATACACATGCTGCACAGCACCTATTACAATGCGATCAAGGGGCTAGGTTTCATACTCATTATCTACCAAAAAACGAGCAAGGTCGCATCTTTTATAATCAGGACATGACAGGGTTTAATTTTCAGTCAAGTCAACAAACATTACCTAAGATACTCAACGATATTCAAGACAATGCACAGAGCCAAAACGGCCAATGTGTTTATGTCAGTGCCACCAGCCTAGCGCAGTGTTTACCAAAACTACTCGCGCAAATTGACATACTGCCCGACGTCGATATGCCACTAGTTAATATTTGGCTGGGGAATGCGAGCCGCATAGCAGCCCATTATGATGTCGCCCAAAATCTCGCCTGCTGTGCAGTGGGAAAACGCCGTTTTACCCTTTTCCCCCCAGAGCAACTAAGCAATCTCTATGTGGGTCCTTTAGATAAAGCCCCTGGTGGACAAGAAATTAGCACCGTCGATTTCGCAAACCCTGATCTATCACAGCACCCCAAATTTTCTCAAGCCCTAGCAAGCGCACAAACCGCAGAATTAGAAGCTGGAGATGCGCTTATTTTACCCAGTATGTGGTGGCATTATGTACAGGGCCTAAGTGGATTTAATGTACTCGTCACGCACTGGTGGCGAGATACGCCTGCCCAAATGGGAAGACCGATGAATGCCTTATTATTAGCCATGATGAGTGTGCGAGACCTACCTAAACATCAACGGGATGCCTGGAAGAACCTGTTTGATCATTACGTTTTTGAGTATCAACCAGAGCACTTTTCACACATACCAGCAACAGCAAAAAGCATACTTGCAAGCCCAATGGGCGAAACAAGCCGAAGACAGCTGCTTGCTGATTTGCAAAATAAGCTCAGACGATAATAAATATAATGAAAAGCGAGTATCAGTCTATGCAACAAGATGCAATCAAACATATCGTCATCGCAGGCGGGGGCACCGCAGGCTGGATGACAGCTGCGGCATTTGGAAAGCTATTTGGCAAAAATATAAAAGTGACGCTGGTGGAGTCTGATGCAATCCCCACTGTAGGTGTGGGTGAGGCTACTATTCCTACCTTACACTTGTTTCACGACCTGCTAAAAATCAAAGAAGCGGATTTTATGGCAGCGACGAATGCCACATTCAAACTAGGCATAAAGTTCGAAAATTGGTACGAAAAGCAACAAGCTTACATACATTCATTCGGGCACTTTAACCATGGTTGTTGGGCAGCAGGATTTCAACACTTCTGGTTGCGCGGGCAAAAGCTAGGTGTTGCAAGTGAGATTGGGGATTACTGCCCTGAACATCTCGCTTGCCGATTAGGAAAGTTTGCTACCGCCCCCAAACAAGAGCGTAACCATGCCTTTCACTTAGATGCTGGTCTTTATGCAACATTTTTAAGACATATTGCACAGCGATCTGGTGTGAATCGAGTCGAAGGGAAGATCCAACAGGTCGACCTCAACTATGATAGCGGCTTTATTCAATCTCTCACCTTGGCAGATGGGCAATGTATTTCTGGTGATCTATTTATTGATTGCACTGGTTTTCGGGGTTTATTAATTGAACAAGCGTTAAACACAGGCTACGAAGATTGGAGTCATTGGCTACCTTGTGACAGTGCCGTCGCAGTACAAACTGAGTTGCTAGAAACAAGTGCCCCTTACACGCGCTCAATTGCTCATGACGCGGGGTGGCAGTGGCAAATTCCGCTCCAAAATCGTATGGGTAATGGCATGGTGTTCTGCAGCAAATATATAAGTGATGAAGATGCCAAAACACACTTGCTCAGTAAACTTCAAGGCCAACCTTTAAATACTCCAAGGATCATTAAATTTAAAACAGGGGTACGACGTAAATTATGGAATAAAAACTGTGTTGCCATAGGGTTAGCAGGTGGTTTTATAGAGCCATTGGAGTCCACCAGCATTCATTTAATTCAACAAAGTGTGATCCGTTTAATGCAGTCTTTGCCTTCAATCCATATGGAGAGCGCAATTGTCGACAAGTTCAACGCAACCATGCGCAGTGAAATAGACAATATCCGCGACTTCATTGTTCTACATTATCATGCGACAGCTCGCAGAGATTCTGCATTTTGGCGCTATTGCAAAGACATGCCCATTCCCAAAACATTGCAAGAACGTATGCAGCAATTTGCCCAAAGTGGCCATGTGCATCAAGGCCAAGGGGAGTTGTTTGGTGAGGCTTCTTGGTTGCAAGTCATGTTAGGTCAGGGAATAACACCTAGCACATATCACCCAATCGTCGATCTGATGCCAGCACAAGAATTAACAGATTTTCTGACCAGCATAAAACAACAAACCGCTCGCAGAGTCGGCAGTTTACCTGATCACCTCGCATTTATTCGTCATTATTGTCCTAGTAAGGCGTCATAACACATGGATAAACCGGCATTGGGCAGCGATCATAGTGAGGTATCTCACTTTCGAATAAACCCAGATCACAACATTCAAATGCTACGAATAGGGGAGTCTCAAACACCAATTCTAATCATCGATGACTATTTGCAAACGGTAGAAGATTTAATTGAGTATGCAGCTCGGCGCACTACATTTTCGCCAGACAAAACTACCTTCTACCCAGGTATACGTAGTGCCCTACCAAAAGCATATGTTGTGGCGAGCCTAAAACCCTTGATGAAAGGACTATACCGCTTGTTTGATATCCCGATTGGCTTATCACCGACCCCTATCGACAATTATTTTTCACTGATTACATTGCCTCCCGAAGAATTAACGCCGATGCAAACACTGCCTCACTACGATACGCCAGATCCAAATTTAATCGCGGTTGTACACTATTTAAGCCCAAATCAACATGGTGGTACTGGCTTTTATCGTCACAATAGAAGTAGAACAGAACGAGTGACCTCAAAAAATGAACAGGCCTATCTTTATGAAGCGCAATCTTTTGCCAAAAAGGGATATCCAAAAGCCTACTGTGAAACATCTCACCCTGCATACACCTGCTTTTATCAGGTACCGTTTAAGCAAAACAGAATTGTGCTCTATCCTGGCAACCTACTTCACAGTGCTCTGATCACAACAAGCAAGGATACGAAGGCCGATCCTAAACAAGGACGCCTCACAAGCAATATGTTTATAAAGTTCAGTTAATTAGTACCCACTATCACTTAAACGTATTTTAATTGGTAAGTTTCCATAGCATTTCATCCAAGGTTGGCTGCCATTGAAATTCAGCCAGCTTTACCCGATTACCTACTACAACGACGTTTTCCTCTTGCAGTAAACCTGTTTGCCGTAAGGCTTGTTCTGACCCTGCGGCAAAAGCCAGTTGACCGGATGAACGAAGAACACGATACCAAGGTATATTCATGTCTTCAGGCGTAAAGCCCAAAGACTTGCCGACTAGACGTGCACGCCCGGGTAAGCCAGCAAGATCGGCTATTTGCCCATAACTCGCTACCTTGCCAACAGGTATCGCACAAACAGTTTGCCAAATTTGGGTATAATGTGGGTTTCGAGCCATATGTATTTTATTTTAATCAGACGTAAACGTGTTCATTATGCAAAACTTGCTTTTAATACTCACTATTTCTAATTGGGTCCAACCAACAACCGTAAATTGTCACCTAAACAATTCGGCTCAATGACATGAACAGAGTGATATGTCACCATTGCGATTACCCACAATCAGTGTGTATTTGTGATCTATTATGTTCTGTTCACAGTGCACAAAAGATTATTATTTTACAGCATCCGAGTGAAGTAAATCATGCTAAAAATAGCGCTAAATTGATTCGGCTTTGTGTACCTAACAGCGAAATTTGGGTGGGCGAAAATCCAAAAGACTTCAGCCTCCTAATTAGTTGGATAAACGCACAGCAAGAATCAGCCTGCCTAGTGTACCCAAATGATAACAGCAAACCTTTAGAAACAACGATAAGCCGAGAGCGTTGTGCTCCACCAGCGCTCATATTGCTCGACGCCACATGGCGAAAAGCCTATAAGCTATGGATGAATAACCCGTGGCTACATACTCTGCCTGCTTGGCATTTTATACATCCCCCAAAAAGCCAATATAGGATACGTAAAACATCGGTAACAGGCGGTTTATCAACCTTAGAGGCACTTGCCTACACACTACATTTTACCCAAGGTATTGATACTACTCCGTTATTGTCCACTTTTACCCAGATGCAGGAGCGTGTTTTTGCCCGCCAACTAGCAAGTCAGCAAGTTAAAAGCCAAGGATAGGCAGAAATACGCAAAAATATCGCATGGTCACCGTCAATTTATGTTGGAATGTAGCAAAAAGGTAAAAACACTAACCGTGCAGACGCATTATCGGGCATAATTTACAGTAGTCGTAGATTGGCGACATTAAAAGGTGTCTGCTAACACATGTAGTCATCACAGTTAAGTGGGTCAGAGGTTAGCCTCAAGATCCCTTTAGTATGTTGGTACCATTTTGAAATCAGCTATATATTACATTTTATTGTTGTCCCTGTTCAGTTTCGGTCTTAAGGCTCAAGACACCTTAATAGCGCATTTCTCTGCATCTGAAATTAGTCAAAGAGACATTAGTCAACAGTTAGTTTATTTCAGTATTGGCCGAGCGGAAATACCACATTACCGAGAACCATTGGAAGAGTGGCTTGGTACTTTCGAGCAACATAATCCCAATGACCCATTCAAAAACAGGTATGTCACTGCGTTCGAAATTTATAACGATACTCAAAATGAGCAATGGTTTATTTACCCTAGCGGTTCAGTTATCGAAACGGTTCAAGTCTCACTTTACTCTCAGCATACCCCAGTTGAAAGCTCAGTATCAGGCTTAAACCATACCAACAGTTACCCTTTACATTACGGCAGTAAACTCAATATTCGAGCAGGAGAAACCGCCACTTTACTCATGGTGTTTGATAGTGATTTCTTTTTTGCTCCTATCAAAATCGTGCTTAAAACCGAAGAGCGTATGCTTGCATCTGTAGCGAGTCACAATGTTATCCTTTTTATCTGCTTTGGAATTTATTTAGCACTAGGTTTATATAATCTATTTATATACATAGTGATGCGCGACACCCAATATTTGTTTTACGCACTTTCAACGCTTTTTTACGCCAGTGCATGGGCCGCTATTTTTGGCGTATTTGAGTATCTAAACTTATTCAGTGCGAAAGATTGGTTAATGCCCGGATTCTTACTCGGGTGCGCTTTTTCCGCCTTTTTCCAAATAGAGTTTTTCAGGCTAAACCTTACAGCAAAACGAACCATGCTATTTCTTTTGGTGCTTGGGTGCTTGTGTTTGCTCGCCTTACCTATTGCGTTTTATAACCAAGCCCTTGGCTTGATTATTGTGTCTATTTTGACCACAGCAGTGTTATTGACCGGATTATCAGTAGGTCTTGTTGCATGGAAAAAGGGTTATAAACCAGCCCGCTATTTTGTCCTCGCTTCTTTGTGCGTGATCATCCCAAATGTGGTGGGGAATTTACTGAACCTGCGAGTGTTGCCAAGTATTAATGTTGATATTTATTTACTTGGCTTTATCGGAATCGCGGCAGATACTGTCATTCTAGCCTTTGCTTTGGCAGAAAAAATGCGCTTGGTAAACTTGCGCAACAGTCAACTTAAGTCCCAGTTAAAACAAACGGTAGAGTTTCGCACCCAAGCGCTACGCGAAGCAAACCAAAAACTTGCCCAATCTAACCAAGAACTTATTGAAGCGAATTCAGCAAAAGACTATTTTCTGGCTAATATGAGCCACGAAATCCGCACACCGCTGACGTCTATCATTGGGTACGCCGACGGCATGTTACTGGGCGATATTGATAAAGCAGAGCAAGAGCGCGTGACCAGTATCATTTACCAAAATGGTGCCCATTTACTACGAATTATCAACGATATACTTGATCTAAGTAAAATCGATGCAAATAAATTAGACTTTAAATCTCAGCCTTGTCATTTATTTTCACTGCTTGGCCAAATTGAGTCGGTTGTCGGTAAACGCGCAAAAGATAAAGGTTTGGGATTTCATGTAAATTACGACTTTCCACTACCAGAAAAAATCATCACTGACGCGACCAGACTTAAGCAAATCCTGTTCAATCTGACCAATAACGCCCTTAAGTTTACCCACAGTGGTCATATATGCTTAGATGTGAAAGCAGTCGGCCAAACCTTGACTATCAAAGTAGTAGATACCGGCGAAGGGATAAGCCAAAGCGATATGCAGAAGCTATTTAATCCCTTCACTCAAGCCGATAGTGTGATTAACCGTCAAGTGGGTGGAACTGGGTTAGGTTTAAGTATTGCAAAACGCCTGGCGCAAGGTCTAGGGGGTGACATACAAGCCACGAGCCAACCTCGCAAGGGCAGTACTTTTACTATCACAATAAAGCTTGATACCCCTACGGATGTTGCTTGGTTAAACACCGCTCAAGAAATCGACTTGTCCAGCATTCACCAGATAACGCAAGAATCTCATGTGCCTAAATTTGGTGCGTGTAAGGTGCTACTGGCAGACGACCATCCAAATAACCGAGAGCTTGTTGCTTTGCTACTAAAGCGCATGAATATTACCGTAACCGAGGTTGCCGACGGCCACCAAGCGATAGACGCTATACGGGCTAGTCAGTTCGATTTATTGCTATTGGATATTCACATGCCAAGGCTAAACGGTGTAGATACCCTTAAAAATATTCGAAAATCAGGTAACAAAACTCCGGCTATTGCCTTAACAGCCAACACCATGCAACACGAAATAGATTACTACCTTCGCATCGGCTTTACCGACCACTTAGCCAAACCTATTGAACGGGATGTATTTATTCGTAAAGTACGGCAATACCTTAACCTATCTGTCAAACAAGTATCGGTTGCTGATGACAAGATGCTGCCGTTGATTCAAGGTTATATAGTCGATTTACGAGAAGAGTTGGCTAATATTGAACAAGCATGGAACGTAAGAGATTTACCCGCAATCGCCACATCTATTCACCGTATTAAAGGTGCCGCAGGGTCATTCGGGTTAGCCAATGTGGGCAAGGCCTTTAGCCGACTTGAACAAGCAGCATTGAACGACGATGAAGCCGGTCTAGAGGATTCAATTGCTCACGTTCTACGCTTTGCACACATGTGTATAGATTTACCAGACGTAGATGTAGCGCAAGCCATCGTAAACGCTCAATACGAGTTAGACGAGTATCTCAACCAACTGCCCCAAACTATTTTGCATTGTGAGAGCGCGATTGACAGATTAAGCCAATGCGCGCAAAAGGGCGATCATATGGCAACCGCCGACGCCCTAAACCAAGCAAAACAACTATTCGACAACAATGCATTGACGAGAGCAAGTAACTTACTTAGTGAACTAGCGCCCCTAAGCGCGCATACACAGCAAAACGCCGATACTTTCATCAATGTATTGGCATCAGTTAGAAATACGCTACAGAGTCTTTCAGAGGCGCTAAAATACAATCATATAAAGCGATAGTAATCGTTATCGCTTTTCTTGAACGTGCAGATACAAAAAACCCGGCTTATAGCCGGGTTTCACATGAAACATTTCTATTCCAATTATTTGCGTAGCTTTTGAATCAATCGTAGCTGCGCGATGGTTTCGGCAAGCTCTGCAGCTGCTTCTGCATACTCGAAATCAGAGCTAGGATTTGCAATATTTTCCTCAAGGCGTTTTTTCGCCTCTAGAACGGCTTGCTCATCTAAGTCGCTGGCTCGAAGCGCAGTGTCCGCAAGTACTGATATATGACCGGGCTGTACTTCGAGTACACCACCAGCAACATAGATCAATTCTTCTTCGCCGAACTGCTTAACCACATTAACCATTCCAGCTTTTATAGTAGTCAGCAAAGGAGCATGACCGTACTGAACACCAAGTTCACCTTCACTGCCAGTGACTTGAATACTCTGTACTAATCCAGAAAAAATACTGTCTTCTGCGCTTACTACATCCAGTTGAATTGTCATTGCCATGTACCCTCCTATCAAAAAAAGTTAAACGTATCCGAAGACACGCTTACATTTTTTTGGCTTTCTCAGATGCTTCTTCGATTGAACCAACCATGTAGAAAGCTTGTTCAGGAAGGTCGTCAAACTCGCCTTCAAGAATACCTTTAAAGCCACTGATGGTATCTTTCAAAGATACGTATTTACCAGGTGAACCGGTGAATACTTCAGCAACAAAGAAAGGCTGTGACAAGAAGCGCTGGATTTTACGAGCACGTGATACAGACAATTTATCTTCTTCTGATAATTCGTCCATGCCCAAAATAGCGATGATGTCTTTAAGCTCTTTATAACGTTGAAGAACTGATTGAACGCCACGTGCAGTTTCATAGTGCTCTTGACCAATAACTAGTGGGTCAAGTTGACGTGAAGTTGAATCAAGTGGGTCAACCGCTGGGTAGATACCAAGAGAGGCGATATCACGTGACAATACAACCGTTGCATCTAAGTGAGCGAACGTTGTAGCAGGTGATGGATCCGTCAAATCATCCGCAGGTACGTATACCGCTTGGATTGACGTGATTGAACCTGTCTTAGTTGATGCGATACGCTCTTGCAGCACACCCATTTCTTCAGCCAATGTGGGCTGATAACCTACCGCAGAAGGCATACGACCTAGCAATGCAGATACTTCTGTACCAGCAAGCGTATAACGGTAGATGTTATCTACGAAGAAAAGCACGTCACGACCTTCGTCACGGAATTTCTCAGCCATGGTTAAACCAGTCAACGCCACGCGTAAACGGTTTCCAGGAGGCTCGTTCATTTGACCGTAAACCAACGATACTTTATCAAGTACGTTAGACTCGTTCATTTCATGATAGAAATCGTTACCTTCACGAGTACGCTCACCAACACCTGCGAATACAGAGTAACCACTGTGCTCGATAGCGATGTTACGGATAAGCTCCATCATGTTTACGGTTTTACCAACACCGGCACCACCGAATAGACCAACTTTACCACCCTTAGCGAACGGACATACCAAGTCGATAACCTTGATGCCTGTTTCAAGTAGTTCAATTGAACTTGATTGATCTTCATAAGTAGGCGCTTCACGGTGAATAGACATACGCTCTTCTTCACCAATAGGGCCTGCTTCGTCGATTGGGTTACCCAATACATCCATGATACGACCAAGAGTAGCCTTACCAACTGGAACCTGAATAGCTTCACCAGTATTATCTACTGCTAAACCACGGCGCAAGCCATCGGTCGTGCCCAATGCGATTGTACGCACTACGCCACCACCAAGTTGTTGCTGCACTTCTAGGGTCAAACCTTGCAAATCACCTTCGGCGATACGCAATGCGTCATATATTTTTGGAACCGAATCTTGTGGAAATTCAATATCCACAACGGCGCCAATGATTTGGACGACCTTACCTTGACTCATGTTAATTCCTCTTAAATTCTAAAACCTTTGCCTACACCGCTGCCGCGCCGCTTACAATCTCACTGATTTCCTGTGTGATTGCTGCTTGACGAGCTTTGTTGTATATCAGTTGTAAGTCATCAATTAAGTCACCTGCGTTATCTGTGGCCGCTTTCATCGCGACCATACGAGCTGCTTGCTCGGACGCAGCATTTTCTACTACGCCTTGATAAACCTGAGATTCAATGTAACGAACCAATAGCGTATCCAAAATGGGTTTTGGATCAGGTTCGTAGATGTAATCCCAGCGGTGCTTTAATGCTTTATCTTCAGATTTAGGCAAAGGTAACAATTGATCGATCAGTGGCTCTTGAGCCATGGTGTTAACAAACTTATTAAACACCAAATACAGGCGGTCGATTTTACCTTCGTTGAAGGCGTTAAGCATAATACGTACTAAACCAATCACGTCTTTCACACTTGGTGCATCACCAAGGCCTGATTCAGCAGCCAACATATTGCCGCCGAAACGATTAAAGAACGCACAAGATTTAGCACCTAAAGCTGCAAAATCAACTTCTACACCTTGTTCTTGCCATTTCTTCGCATCTTTCGTGACCTTTTTAAATTCGTTGGTGTTCAAACCACCACACAAACCACGGTCAGTTGAGATAACGATATAGCCGACACGTTTAACTTCACGGTCTTCTAAATAAGGATGGCGATATTCAAGGTTAGCGTTAGCCAGGTGACCGATCACGTTTCGAATATTCTCAGCGTATGGACGACTTGCAGTCATACGGTCTTGCGCCTTTTTCATTTTAGACGCAGCAACCATCTCCATCGCACTGGTGATTTTCTGAGTATTTTTAATACTCCCGATCTTACCTTTTATCTCTTTACCGCTAGCCATAAATCTATCTCCGATTATTCAACGAATGCACTGCCAGTAAAGGCAGTGCCATTGACTACCAAGTTTGTGTCGCTTTAAATTTCTCTAAAGCTTCAGCTAACGTGGCTTCAATTTCACCGTTGAAATTACCTGTCTCATTGATAGTTTTAATCAGCTCTGCGTATTCGCTGTTCATGTACGAGTGCAACGCAGCTTCAAAATCTAAGATCTTGTCTAGCTCAACGTCTTTCAAGTAACCTTTTTCAACAGCGAACAATGAAACAGACATATCAGCCACTGAAAGTGGTGCATATTGGTTCTGCTTCATTAATTCCATAACACGCTCACCATGCTCTAATTGAGCACGAGTCGCTTCGTCAAGGTCAGATGCAAATTGAGAGAAAGCTGCCAATTCACGGTACTGAGCAAGTGCTAGACGGATACCACCACCTAACTTCTTAACGATTTTAGTCTGGGCTGCACCACCAACACGTGATACTGAAATACCCGCGTTAACCGCAGGACGAATACCTGAGTTAAACAAGTCAGTTTCCAAGAAAATCTGACCATCGGTAATTGAGATTACGTTGGTAGGTACGAATGCTGATACGTCACCTGCTTGAGTTTCGATAATCGGTAATGCAGTCAAAGAGCCTGTTTTACCTTTTACTTCACCCTTGGTGAAATTCTCTACGTAGTTTTCGTTAACACGTGCTGCACGCTCTAGAAGACGCGAGTGCAAGTAGAAAACGTCACCAGGGTATGCTTCGCGACCCGGCGGACGACGTAGTAATAGTGAAATTTGACGATACGCAACAGCTTGCTTAGATAGGTCATCGTATACGATCAACGCATCTTCACCGCGGTCACGGAAGTATTCACCCATAGTACAACCAGAATAAGGAGCAAGGTATTGCAATGCTGCTGATTCAGAAGCTGATGCCGCAACAACAATGGTATGAGCCATTGCACCGTGCTCTTCAAGCTTACGTACTACATTAGCGATAGTTGAAGCCTTTTGGCCAACCGCTACGTAAACACATTTAACGCCAGAATCTTTCTGGTTGATGATCGCATCAATGGCCAAAGCAGTTTTACCTGTTTGACGGTCACCGATAACCAATTCACGTTGTCCACGACCTACTGGGATCATGGCATCGACTGATTTATAACCAGTTTGAATAGGCTGATCAACCGACTGACGTTCGATAACGCCAGGGGCAATTTTTTCTACAGGCTCAAAACCATCAGCGTCAATTGCACCTTTACCATCGATCGGTGCGCCAAGTGTGTTAACAACACGACCTAGCAAACCACGACCAACTGGTACTTCAAGGATACGACCTGATGAAGTTACCTTTGCGCCTTCTTGAAGGTCAGCGTAAGGGCCCATAACAACCGCACCTACAGAGTCACGCTCTAGGTTCAATGCGATAGCGTAGCGATTACCAGGAAGCTCAATCATTTCACCTTGCATTACATCTGCAAGGCCATGAATACGGATAATACCGTCAGTTACACCAACGATAGTTCCTTCGTTACGAGCTTCACTTACTACTTCAAACTGTTCAATTCGCTGTTTGATCAGTTCTGCAATTTCAGTGGAATTCAGTTGCATGCTCTTTTCCCCGTTATGCTTGTAACGCGTCTGTGAGACGGTTTAATTTACTTTTAACCGAGCCATCAATCACTGTATCACCGGCTTTAATTTTTACTCCGGCGATCAGGGTAGGGTCGACGCTACAATTCAGCTTAACTTTTCGTGCAAGACGCTTTTCAAGAGCTCCACTGATATCAGCCTGTTGTTTTTCATTAAGTTCGGTAGCAGAAATAACATCTGCTTCGATCTCTTTGTCGAATTCAGTTTTGAATTCGTTAAACAACTCTGATATTTCAGGAAGTGCTTGAAGACGTTTATTTTCAGCCAAAACCTTAATCAGGTTCTGACCATGTTGGTCAAGTTGTTCACCACAGATTTGGTTAAAAACTTCCGCAAGAGTGTCAGGCGCAACGGCCCCAGACATTAAGTTTTTGATGTCCGGATTTTTTGCTACTTCACCTGCGAAAACCAGCATTTCTTGCCAGCCTGCGATAATTTTCTGCTCAACCGCATAATCGAACGCAGCTTTTGCGTAAGGGCGAGCAATCGTTGTCAATTCAGACATAGCTCAAATTCCCCTTATAGCTCGGCGACAAGTTTTTCAACTATGTCACTTTGCGCTGCAGCATCAATTTGACGCTCAAGAATTCGCTCAGCACCGGCAACAGCTAACGCTGCGACTTGCTTACGCAAATCTTCTTTTGCACGGTTACGCTCAGCTTCGATTTCAGCATGACCTTGAGCAATGATATTTTCACGCTCTTGGTGGGCACGTTGCGTTTCTTCATCAACAATTTGAGAACCACGCTTCTTAGCCTGCTCGATAATTCCAGCTGCTTGAGTTTTCGCCTCTTTCAACTGCTCAGTTGCTTTCGCTTGAGCTAGTTCTAGATCTTTTTCACCGCGTTCAGACGCAGCAAGACCATCAGCAATTTTCTTTTGACGTTCTTCAATAGCGCCCATGATTGGGGGCCATACAAACTTCATGCAGAACCACACGAAGAATATAAATGCTATTAGTTCGCCAAATAGAGTGGCATTGATATTCAAAACCGCTCCTCCTATATTCGTTATTGTCTAGTTAGGTGCTTAAACAGCAAACTTCGCGCTTTCAACGAACAATAAGAAAAGAGCGATAGCTACACCGATCATTGCGATTGCATCGATAAGACCAGCAACAATGAACATTTTAACTTGTAGTTGAGGCGCTAGCTCAGGTTGACGAGCAGCAGACTCAAGAAATTTACCACCTAGAAGACCGAAACCGATCGCTGGGCCCAATGCACATAGTCCTATCAAAATACCAACCGCGATATAAAGATTTCCTAAGATTTCCATAGATTTTCACCTTTGTGTTTAAGTTAATGTTAAAAAAATAAAACGTTGTAAAACTAGTGTTCTTCACTCGCTAGGCTTAAGTACACGATGGTCAACATCATGAAAATAAACGCCTGTAACGGAATAACTAACAAGTGAAATGCAGCCCACAAGAAGTGAATTGGCAATTGCCATACCCCTATGGTCCCTGCAATAAGAATAAAGATAAGCTCGCCGGCATATAAGTTACCGAACAAACGTAGTGATAAAGACAACGGCTTAGCAAGCAATGAAACAAGTTCTAATAAGAAGTTGAACCAGTACAACCAAGGCGTATTAAAAGGATGAGCGTAAAGCTCTTTCATGAAACCGCCGAAACCTTTAATTTTTACCGAATAAAAGATCATCAACGCGAACACGCCAAGCGACAATGCAAAGGTCATGTTGACATCAGTGGTAGGTACGACTTTCATGTAAGTATGTGACTGACCCGCAGCGATAACATCCATAGACTCACCTGCGATTAACGCAGCTGCAGTAGGAAGGAAATCAACTGGGATTAAATCCATCAAGTTCATCAGTAAAACCCAAACGAAGATGGTTAATGCTAAAGGAGCAATTAACGCACTCTTACCGTGATAGGTACTTTTTACCGTGTCATCAACAAATTCAACGATAAGTTCTACGCACGCTTGCCATTTGCCAGGCACGCCCGCACTTGCTTTTTTCGCAACCGCGCGAAAGCTCAATATAAATACTAATCCGAGTACCACAGACCACGCTAATGTATCGACGTGAAAGGTCCAGAAACCTTCGCCGACCGCTGCATTGGTCAAATGGTGCTGAATATAACCACTAATGGTTTGTTCGCCAGCAGATCCTGCCATTTTGCCACCCAAGTATGTAAAGTTAAAAAATCTGTATTGGACTCGTTACTGTTTAACGCGACCTAAAAAAATTATTACTGGCCATTGACTGACTAATGTCACAACGTAACTCAACATCAAGGGTAAAGGTTGTAGTCCTTTCCATTGATATGCCACGATAAACAATACGATTGTGGCGAAGAATTTGAGTTTTGAGCCTTTATTAAATTGCTGAACAACCAGTTTGTTCTTACTCGCACCGGCATATTTAAATGCAAAGTAGGCAAAAATGACGTTTGGGAGTAAGCATATTACTCCACCAAACAGGGATGATATTGCCGAGTTTTGTCCATAAATTACCGCAAAAAATACACTTAGGGCGATGATAATAGTCATTTGGCAATAAAAAATATTTTTCGCCAACGCTCGACCCGGTGCGGTTAAACTCGCTATCAACTTATTCCTCTACTTGCTGATACCTTCAAAAGCGCCGAAAGTATACTTATCTGCGACGAATTTACAACTGAAAAGGGTATTTCGACTGTCTATTTGTAACATTACTTTATGTGCAACAAAATTCCGTCTAATTGATCTAAACTAGAAAAGTTAATAACAAGCTTACCCTTACCTTTTGCATTGTGTGCGATCTGCACGGGAGCACCTAGGTTTTGTGATAATTCATCTTGTAAACGCACCACATCTGGATCAAGCTTTTTTTCTTCTTTAGGCGTGGCAGGTTCGAGGAATTTACGTACTAAATTCTCGGTGTCTCTAACGGTTAATCCCTTACCTGACACTATATGAGCAGCTTCTAACTGAGCATCTCCTTCTAAGCCAAGTAATGCTCTGGCGTGTCCCATTTCTATATCACCGTGTTCTAATAAGAGTTTAACGTCGTCGTGCAAATTATTGAGACGCATTAAATTGGTCACAGTGGTACGTGATTTTCCTACGGCCGTAGCTACTTCTTGATGGGTTAATTCAAACTCGCTCATCAGACGCTCTAACGCCTGAGCTTCTTCCATAGCGTTAAGATCTTCACGCTGAATGTTTTCAATCAATGCGATAGCGACCGCAGCCTCATCGGGTACATCTTTAACCAAACAAGGGACGGTTTCTAAACCCGCTAACTGAGAAGCACGCCAACGACGTTCACCGGCAATAATCTCAAATTCATTATTCCCTACTGTGCGCACGATAATTGGCTGAATAACGCCTTGAGAGCGAATCGAAGATGCCAGTTCTTCTAGCGCGTCAGGAGACATATCTTTACGGGGTTGGTATTTTCCTGGTTTGAGGAATTCGACTGCTAATTGCTGTAGTTCACTGTCGTTTTGCTCAGGCTGGTTACCCTGTGCATTCCGCGACGCTTGACTTGTAGCCAATAATGCATCTAAACCTCTTCCTAACCCACGTTTCTTCGCTGACATGTATTTCTCTATTCGACCCGTATTAATTTAAGTTAACTAACTTTAGCAACGCTTTCTTTTTTACTGCGACGTAATATCTCACCTGCAAGGGCTAAATACGCCTTTGACCCAGTTGATGAACGATCATAGTACATAGCCGGAGTACCAAAACTTGGCGCTTCAGCCAAGCGTACGTTGCGCGGAATAACAGTACGATATACTTGTTCGCCAAAATGTCGCTTTAACTGTTCAGATACATCATTGGCAAGGCGATTACGCGGATCGTACATGGTGCGCAATACCCCTTCAATTGTTAATTCAGGATTGACTACCGACGCAAGCTTTTTGATGGTATCCATCAACGCGGTCAAGCCTTCTAAGGCGTAATACTCACATTGCATAGGAACAAGGACTGAATCTGCTGCGGCCATTGCGTTCACAGTTAACTGGTTTAACGAAGGAGGGCAGTCGATAAAGATAAAGTCATAATAATTGCGTACAGGAGCCAATGCGTTGCGCAATCTTACCTCACGGGCGAAAACTTCCATTAGCTTAATTTCGGCTGCTGTTACGTCGGTATTTGCAGCAATTAAATCATATTTCCCAGAAGTATCTTTGATCACCACTTCTTGAATGGGCTTTTCTTCAATCAACAATTCATAACAGGTATTGGGGTCGTCGTATTTATCAACACCGCTACCCATGGTGGCGTTACCTTGGGGATCTAAGTCGATCAACAAGACTTTACGCTTCGTTGCTGCCATAGAAGCAGCCACATTTACCGCAGTAGTAGTTTTACCGACGCCACCTTTTTGATTGGCAATGGCAATGACTTTTCCCAAAATAGTATTCCGTAGTTATTTAACGCTAATCCGTTTCATTCAACTAACTAGCGTAGAAAAAAATTATCTGCAGAAGATAATGCTTTTAAGGCTAAAAAGAAATGTTCATTTATGACTTAACAATCTTTATTAGATGCCTCTCACCCTCTAATTCAGGAACATGTAACGCCATAATATCAGTTACAGTAAAGCCCTCAGACAATTCGTCGATTTCTTGTTGAGGTAATTGCCCTTTTAATGCGATGAATGTTCCTTTGCTATCAATGAGATGTTGGCACCAAGATAACATGTCATTTAATGAGGCAAATGCGCGACTGAGTACGCCGTTGAGTTGATGAGTACTAGTAAATTCTTCCACTCTAGATTGCACAGGCTGAATATTGTCAAGTTTAAGTTCATACGCGACTTGTTTCATAAACCTGACGCGCTTACCTAGGCTATCAAGCAAAGTGAAGTGTGTTTGCGGCAACATGATCGCAAGGGGTATCCCCGGTAGACCAGGTCCAGTCCCCACATCGATATAGTGGCTTTGCTGTAAATGGGGCGCTACGACAATGGAATCCATTATATGTTTTATCAACATAGACTCAGGATCCCTTACCGAAGTTAAGTTATACGCTTTGTTCCATTTATGAATTAATTGCACGAACCCGACTAATTTACTGATTTGCTCCTCAGAAACCTGTAAATCTGTCTGGCTTATGTATTGTTCCAATTTTAACTTTAACGTGTGGAAATTGTCTGTCATTAGGCTGATTTTCGCTCTGATTTTCTAAGCAACCCATGCTTTTTCAAATATACAAGCAGCAAAGAAATAGCAGCTGGTGTAATACCCGATATACGAGAGGCAAGGCCTAAGGTTTCAGGCTTAGCATCAGTCAATTTAGCAACCACTTCATTCGACAGACCAGAGATCTGGCTGTAGTCAAAGTCAACAGGGATCAACGTATTCTCATTCTTACGGGATTTCGCGATCTCTTCTTGCTGACGCTCAATATATCCAGCGTATTTGATCTGTATTTCTACCTGTTCTGCCGCTTTTGGATCTTCGATCCCTGGTCCAAAGTCCGTTACTTTCATCAAGGTTTCATAGGTCATTTCGGGACGACGAATCAAATCCTCTAAGGTATTTTCTTTACTCAACGCATTTTTTAATAGGGGGTTTAACACCTCCGCAGCTACATGTTTTGGATGCACCCAAGTATCACGTAATCGTTGACGTTCAAGTTCGATCGCTTCTAGCTTGCGGTTAAAGGCTTGCCAGCGAGCTTCGTCGACTAAACCTAGCTCATGTCCCTTGGTGGTTAATCTGATATCCGCGTTATCTTCACGTAGCAACAAACGGTATTCAGCGCGGCTGGTAAACATACGATAAGGTTCTTTTGTACCCATGGTGGCGAGATCGTCGATCAGTACGCCCATGTAGGCTTCATCACGACGCAAGATCAAAGGATCCTTGCCTTGGCATTGCAGTGAGGCATTCGCACCTGCAACTAACCCTTGGGCGCCTGCTTCTTCGTAGCCAGTAGTACCATTGATTTGGCCAGCAAAGAATAATCCTTTAATAAATTTTGTTTCTAGGGTTTGCTTTAGATCTCGTGGATCAAAGAAATCATATTCGATCGCATAACCAGGACGAATAATATGTGCATTTTCAAACCCTTTGATCGAACGAACTAACTCATATTGAACGTCAAACGGCAGACTTGTTGATATGCCATTTGGGTAAACTTCAATGCTGTTCAAGCCTTCTGGTTCAACAAATATTTGGTGTGAATCTTTATCTGCAAAACGATTAATCTTGTCTTCTATCGATGGGCAATAACGTGGGCCAATCCCTTCAATAACCCCTGTGTACATAGGGGAACGATCCAGCCCGCCACGAATGATATCGTGCGTTTTACTGTTAGTATGAGTGATATAACACGCTATTTGCCTTGGGTGATCTTCATTTTTCCCCATAAATGAAAATACCGGAGTAGGGCTGTCACCCAATTGCTCTTGCATCACGCTGTAGTCGAGCGTTCTTGCATCTAAGCGGGCCGGCGTCCCTGTTTTTAAACGTGATACACGAAATGGTAAAGCGCGTAAGCGATCGGCTAAAGCAATGGAAGGAGGATCGCCAGCACGGCCCCCTTTATAGTTTTCCATACCGATATGTATGGTGCCGCCTAAAAACGTGCCTACGGTAATTACAACGCTTCTAGCGTGAAATTTAAGGCCCATTTGTGTTACTACACCTGTGACTTGATCATTTTCAACAATAAGGTCATCGCAAGACTGTTGGAAAATAGTCAGATTATCTTGATGTTCAACAATGTCGCGTATGGCAGATCGATATAAGGATCTATCCGCTTGAGCACGGGTAGCACGAACAGCAGGGCCTTTGCTTGAATTAAGCGTTCTAAATTGGATCCCGGCTTTATCGATGGCCGTAGCCATGCTGCCACCTAAAGCATCGATTTCTTTAACCAAATGGCCTTTGCCGATCCCACCAATTGCTGGATTACATGACATCTGACCCAAGGTTTCAATGTTGTGCGTCAATAGCAGCGTGTTTGAACCCATGCGCGCAGCTGCTAGCGCGGCTTCAGTGCCTGCATGACCACCACCTACAACGATGACATCAAATTGTTGTTGATAAAACATTTCATACCTCTTCAATCATGTATATCCCAAAAAAGGGGCGCGTATTCTATATGTTATTTTACTGAATTAAAATGCTTAAAATTCAGTCAGAAGATCGAACCGATCTTGCTTAATCTTTATATGATCTATTTAGATCTTTACTTAATGTTATTACTATTAGTGATCGTAAGATCTGTGCGTAAGCCTACTAATTATATATATATCAGTTAGTTACAAATAAACTTTTGTTGTGATCATTCATTGATCTAACGTGTATAGCTTGGGGGTAAGTAGCGATCTTATCCACAAGCAGATCTGCCGTCATTATTATCAAGTGGATATGTAATGACTATACAGCAGTTATGCAGGATCTTGTGCACAATAAAGGATAAGTTTTGATCTAGCTGTGTATAAAATGTGATCTTATTCACCAAGAGCTTCCTGCAATCATGATTATACCTGACTTTACCTAAGTGGATCTCGATCCTCGATCATCTTGTGTATAACCAGTAGATCTAGATGAAAAAATAATTTCATTTTTTTTAAATTAATTACTGAATCAGAGATTTATTGGCTTGTAAGCGATTGTAGCGTGATTATTTATTGTCAGTTAGAGGAGACATTGCTTACTTAATTGGTTGTTAAAAGATCGTGCTGGCAGATCAGTATGGCAAAGATCCTAGTTGTTTAAGATCTTCGCTGCATGCTAATACCGATTAAGAGATAGTTTAACTTACTTAACTTGATTAGGTTGGTAGCCTGTCGTTCTTTGAGTCTCTACTTGCGAGGGGATGATTTCTTTACGTCTGCTTGGCCCTTCAAAGCGCACTTTATAGGTGTCGTATTCTTTAATCGACTCAAAGCAGTAACTCCCTAGGGCTTGCTCAAGCTGCGCTAAATTATGGTTTGTTATTAAAATACAGTTCTTATTGTGTGCAAGACGTTGTCTGAGCAGATTACCTAACCAACTTTGAGCATTCTTTTTAAGAGAAGATTCATTGACACATACTTCATCGAGTATCAGCAAATCAACATCGAGTAGTTCCTGGTTAATTTCGCGAAATTTCTCACCTACATTATCAGTGGCGCTGTAATCGTACGAGAAAAATCGCATTTCTAATAAGGTTGAAAGTTGTCGATACAAGACTGTAATTTCATATTGATTAATAAGTTCGTGAGCAATAGCACCAGCAGTATGTGATTTACCACGACCATAATCGCCGTAAAATATCATCATATGTGAACCGCTTTTTCGCCATGCTGTATCTTCATGAGCTGCAATAAACGAATGGGCAATGCTGATAGCCTCTTTAACATCTTCGCTGTCTTCAATAAGGTTATCGAATGTCCATTTTGGATTCAGATCAGAACGACCGTGCAAGGTTTGAATACGACTGCGCTTTCCTTCTTTTTGTAACTGACGCACATCTCGATTAGCTAACGCTTCATGTTCTAATCTTACCGTTTTGTAGTCGGTATAAGATTTAGGAATATTTTGTTTGCCAAGTGTTTTACCGAGTTGTTCGATTCTGTCTTTCAAACTTTGCATGGTAATGTTCCGTTGATGATCATGAATTAGAGGTAGACTTTAGCTTGCCACTATACTTAGCAACAAGGTTTTTGGCATTCTCATCAGCCACGACGCCAGCTTTGGCTGTGACAACTTGATTGCCTACTTTATGAATAGCACTCATATTTTTTGCTAGGCGCTTTTGTTTGACGTTAAAAACAAATTTTTGAGTCCATTGAAATTGGGTGAACTGGGTTTCAGGTCTGCCTAACCAATAAGCGACAAAATCACCGATTTCATGGTCTGAAAACTCGCTATCGATGATCCCCACAAGTTTTGCCAAATCTCTATATAAAGCGTTGTTTGGCGTCCAGTCAGTGCTCATTTTTTGCCACTGTAAATGCAATTGGCTGTAATTGTCGGATTTTAACATTAACAAAGGTAACAGCAGAATTTTACCATTGAAGCTTTTACTTAAATCGACATCTTCAACAAAGGCAACTAACTCAACTTGAAGTAGTTCTTTTATTAACGCGTTTACCTGACGCCCAAGCGTGTACTTAGTCTCTTTTGCATTGAGCATAGCCAAAAGAGCCTTATAATTTAATGCTGGTGTTTGACCTGTTGCTTGGTCGATAGAAGGCTTTAAACCTAATAAGTAGAGCACCCGAGCATCATTACTTAGATTTTGATTGAGCGCTTTTTGTTCGGCTTCATTTAACCAGGTATTCAAACGTTATCCTCTACTACTTAACCAGGTTTCTAACCAGTCAACAGCGGTTTGTTCTGGAATAGGGTGGTGAAGCACATCGATATTCAGAGCAGGAGCATCCATTCGGGCACCACTATTTTTAAGTACTTTTTCCATTTGGGCTGCGCCAAAACAAAAGGTATCGTAACTGCTGTCGCCTAATCCAATGACTAGGAAAGACACATCACTTGTATCTGTTTCTGCTAACTGCTTAGCAAAAGGCTGAATATTATCCGGTAGGTCTCCGGCCCCATGGGTTGAGGTACAAATTATCCAAGTACCTTCACGAGATATGTCGCTCAAATTAGGTGTTAAATGAATATTTGATGTTAAGCCGTGTTTATTCAGTGTTTCTTGTAATGCGTCAGCAACATACTCACTGGCGCCTAACATACTGCCAACCACTATCTCAAAATCTGTCATGGGTTTTCTTTCTCGTTAATTACAGACGTTATTGTACCTTGCATAGATGTGCGCGACTACGTCTGAACTCAAGGGATAATGAGCGCAATGTTAAAAATAAACTCTTGGGTTAAATATATTTAACTTGTACCAATTCCATTAAATAATTGGCCTCTCAGAATTCATCCAGCGGGTTTTGAACAAGACGTCGGTGTGCAGTAATGGTTGTTCCCTTTCAAATACCGAGAACGCAGTGCAAAACCCGCTGGGGAATTCCCTACGGGCGAATTTTAAAAGGGCTTACTCTGTGTTGCTCGAACTCGAAAGAGCACCACTATTACTTCATTCAAGCGCCTTGATTAAGTCCTTTTAAATTTTCGCTGAGTGGTTAATTATTTAATGGAATTGGTATTAATGCTTGCTATTGTCTACTTAAAGACAATATAAATAGTTAATGTGTGTGTTATTTGAACGACATATTGCATCGTTGATGAAGAGGAGACACACCAAGGTGGCGCATCTCATATCACTATTACTTTGGGATTAACTAAAAGGATTGGGTGTTATTTACCAATACAGAACGATGAAAATATCTTTCCTAGTAAGTCGTCAGAACTGAATTCACCGGTTATTTCACTCAAATATGATTGGGCTAAGCGCAGTTCTTCAGCAAGTAATTCACCTGCTAGGTTGTCTTCTAATTGTTGCTTACCTAATAATAAATGCTCTTCTGCTCGCTCGATTGCGTCAATGTGCCGGCGTCGTGCGATAAATTGCCCTTCGTTTGATGAATGAAAACCCATGCATTCTTTTAGATGCTCTGCGAGCACTTCTATACCTTGTTTGTGACTGGCAGAGAGCTGAAAAACCGGATAGCCTTTATATTTTGCTTTACCAATACTTTCACCTGACAGGTCCGCTTTATTGCGAATGACAGTAAGTCCCATATTGTCAGGCAAGCGATGCATAAACTCTGGCCAAATGTTATGTGGATCACTTTCAGGGGTTTCTGTACTGTCTAACATGAACAAGACACGATCCGCTTGCTCGATTTCCTGCCAAGCGCGTTCAATACCGATACGTTCTACTTCATCTGAACTGTCTCTGAGTCCTGCAGTGTCGATAATATGCAGCGGCATGCCATCAATGTGGATGTGCTCTTTCAGCACATCTCGCGTAGTACCTGCTATTGATGTAACAATGGCTGCATCGCGGCCTGCTAGGGCATTTAATAAACTTGATTTGCCTGCATTGGGCCGACCAGCAATCACAACGCGCATACCTTCTCGTAACAAGCTGCCCTGTTGAGCTTTGCTTTTGACTACACTTAATTGTTGGGTAATCGCTGTTAGATCATTTTGCACTTTACCGTCACTAAGAAAGTCGATTTCTTCGTCGGGAAAGTCTATTGCTGCTTCAACGTATATTCGCAGATGCGTTAGTAGCTCAACAAGCGAGTTTATTTGTGTTGAAAACTCACCCTGTAAGGAGCGTAGTGCTCCTCGAGCGGCTTGCTCTGAACTGGCATCAATTAAATCAGCAATAGCTTCAGCTTGGGCTAAGTCGAGCTTGTCGTTTAAGTAAGCCCGTTCGCTAAATTCCCCTGGTTTTGCTAAACGTACATTCGGTACGTGCAATGTTGCTTTGATCAGCATATCTAAAACAACCTGCCCACCATGGCCTTGTAGTTCAAGCACATCTTCACCCGTAAAAGAGTGGGGTGCTTTAAAAAATAACGCTATACCTTGGTCAAGTGGGTCACCGTTATTGGCCTTAAACGGGACGTACTGGGCACTTCTCACAGGAGGTACATGCCCTATTATTTGTTCAGCTACCTTTGCGGCTAAGGAGCCTGAAACGCGGACTATGCCAACACCACCGCGTCCACTTGCAGTAGCTTGGGCAACAATGGTGTCTTGGTCTGGGGTACTTTGCTCAGAAGTCACTTTTATGTCTAATCTCGAAAATTGGTAAATTGTAGGGGTTGCTCTAGGTCACAGCTTTTCGCTAACGCCATGACTTGCTGCAAATCATCACGTTTTTTACCTGTGACACGTACTTGGTCGCCCTGTATTGAAGCTTGAACTTTAATCTTGGCGTCTTTGATCATCTTGATCAGCTTTTTGGCCACAGGTTGTTCAATACCTTCTTTAAACGCGATAGCCTGCTTATATATTTTACCTATGTGCTGTACGTCTTTTTCTTCAAAGGCTGCGGTATCTACACCACGTTTTACACAAGTGCCGCGTAATATATCCAGCATTTGCTTTAACTGAAAATCACTGTCTGACGACATAGTAACTATGTTTTCTTTAAGTTCGAAACTGGCTTCAACGCCACGAAAGTCAAAGCGGGTGGAGAGCTCGCGGTTAGCGTTTTCGACGGCGTTTCTCACTTCTTCTAATTTAATTTCTGACACAATATCAAATGAAGGCATGTTGATTTCCTATTGATTGAATAAACACATTGTAATGCTAGGTGTGAATATAAAAAAGCCCGCCTACATAGTTGTGTAAGGCGGGCTATTTGCACATGGGAGTAGCGACTTACTTGGTTTTTAAACCGCGCTTTTCCATTGATGCATAAATGATCTTCGCTTGTATAAGAGTAATGATGTTACTGATTAACCAATATAGCACTAGACCTGCTGGGAATATGAAGAAGAACAAACTCATAGCCACAGGCATAAATTGCATTATTTTCTGTTGCATTGGGTCCGTCATCGTCATTGGTTGTAGTTTCTGTAGAAGATACATACTAAGGCCAGTTAATATCGGCAAGACGAAGTAAGGGTCTTTAACAGATAAATCCGTGATCCAGAAAATGAAGTCAGCGTGGCGTAATTCAACACTCTCTAACAACACCCAGTACAAGGCTAAGAAGATAGGCATTTGTAAAAGAAGAGGGAAGCAACCACCCATAGGGTTCACTTTGTCTTTCTTGTACATTTCCATCATGGCTTGCTGCATCTTCTGCTTGTCGTCGCCATAACGTTCTTTCAATGCGTCCATTTTGGGTTTCAAGGCACGCATTTTTGCCATTGATTCATACTGAGCTTTCGTGAGTGGATACATAGCGCCTTTAACGACGATAGTGATAAGGATTATCGAGAATCCCCAGTTGCCTACTAAACTGTGTATGAATTGCAAGAAAGCGAATAACGGCTGAGAAATCCACCATAAAAAGCCGTAATCAACAGTTAAATCTAGGCCGCGCGCGATTTCTTTTAAGGTATCTTGATCCTTAGGTCCAAGGTAAAGTGAGCTTTGAATATCAACGCTTTGACCTGGCTCAATATCAACAGATTGCCCAAGAAAGCCGATAATTGCATTGCCGTTTTGAGTCATTTTACTGTATAGGCTATTCGTTTGGTCCTGTGGCGGTACCCAAGCTGAAACAAAATAGTGCTCAATCATTGCAGCCCAACCTGCAGGCGTTGTTTGATTTAGGTTTTTGTCTTGCATGTCATCGAAAGAGTACTTCTCGTAACGCTCGTCTTCGGTTGAGAATGCACCGCCGCGATAAGTCGGCATAAACATACTGCCACCTTGATCTTGGGTGCTTTGTTTCAATTGGCCGAATTGCTTAACATTCTTTACGTCTGAAGAGGTGTTCTCAACATGATAATTCACTTTCACGTCGTGACTATTCTTGTTAAATACAAATTCTTTGGTGACAACTAGACCTGATTTCGCTGTGTAGGTAAGTGGAACCGTGAGTGTGTCACCTTGCATTACGTAGCTATCTTGGGCAACTGAGTAAGTTGGACGGCTGCTTTTGTCTATGCCATTGGTACCAACTAAGCCACTTTGAGCGACAAAGATAGTTGGGCCACTAGGTCGTAGTAAGCTGTACGTACCTTCTGAGCCTTGTTCAAGAGGGTATTTAAGCAAATTAGCCGAAATCACGTCACCGCCAACTGTATTAATGCTCAATTGCAGCGTGTCAGTTGTCACTGAAATCACTTTACCGGCGACATTTTGGGTTGGTAGCATGCTTTTACTTGTTGATGTTGCAATAGGCACATCACCATTGCCTGATGGGGCATCACTACTCGTTGTTTGTTGACTCTGTTCTGCGGGCTGCGCTGGTTTAGGACCATAGTCCACTTGCCATTGTTGCCATAAAAGAAAGCTGACCATGGCAAGGCCAATTAATAAAAAGCTGCGTTGGGATTCCATAAAATACTCTATATTAACTACATTATTAATTTAAGCCGTATTGCCTAGGCGACGACCTTCATACATTTTGTGAATTTGTCCGTTACGTTTATATGGGCAAATTCAAATAATTCAGTGCTTGTTCTGCTTCTTCTTTTCCGGCACCGGGTCGATTCCACCAGAATGCAGCGGATGGCATTTTAGTATGCGTTTGATACTTAACCAACCACCAATTATGATTCCGTGCTGTTTTATTGCTTCAATTGCATAGTAAGAACAGGTTGGATGAAAACGACAATTTGGACCAAGCATGGGGGAAAGCCATAGCTGGTATAGTCTAATCAAACCTATTGGGATTTTTCGCAGCGCTTGGCTAACTTTTTCCATAACTTACTTAAAACGTGGAATAGTTCCTGATTCGAGAGCTTATCTAGCCCACTTTTGCCGACAACTACTATATCAATGTTAGGTAAGCTTTGCTGATGATTGCGAAAACTTTCACGCACAATACGTTTAATACGATTACGGTCGTGAGCTTTTTTGACACGTTTTTTAGCGACAGTTATTCCTAGCCTAGGATTAGCACTATCATTGTGACGGGCAAGTAAAGTTAAATTTGGGGATACGGCAGGAGTGGCATTTTTGAAAACAAATTCAAAGTGGGTGGGAGTTAAAAGTCTCAACTCCCGAGAAAATGAATTTTCACCCACTTTAAATGATTAAGCTGTTAAACGAGCACGGCCTTTAGCACGACGATTAGCAATAACCTTGCGGCCATTTTTAGTCGCCATACGGGCACGAAAACCGTGTGAACGCTTACGCTTTAAGTTACTTGGTTGAAAAGTTCTTTTCATGACCTAGTTCCGCTACATAAGGTTAAAAACAAATGAACACTTGCATGCTCAAAAAGGACGCTGAATTCTAGAGATCTGCCTACCGTTTGTCAATGAGTTATCCAGATCATTGTGTAATTAATGATCATTAACTGTTTTTCCGCTCCTTTGGGTAACTATTACTTCTGTAGGGTATTTATCCACATTATGTTGTAAATTTTTTGTTGTGACGTCGAAATCTGGCCTGATTATTGATTGATATATCTAAAGTTATCAAAAGTGTCTCAACTTGAATAATAAATAATAATGTTAAAAAACAATGCTTTATATTTAAAGAGTGCTTTTGGATAGCTTACTTTAAACCCACCATTTACTTATGCACAGATTAAAGGGATAATAAGCTTATATTCATAGTCTTTTCGCTGAATAATTAATCGTTAAAGCCCAGTTTTTAAGTTATCTTCTTTTTGTCTTTTTTCTAATTGGTCTTCATTTTTTCCTTTATTTTGTTGGTTCGGAGTGAGTTTTTTAATGTCTTTATGGAATCGTTGTCTCGAAAGACTTCAGCAAGATTTGCCGACGCAGCAATTTAGTATGTGGATAAGACCATTAGTGGCAAATGAAGAAAACGGTGCAGTTACTCTTTTTGCACCTAATCGCTTTGTTTTAGATTGGGTGCGGGACAAGTATATTGCGCAAATAGAGGCATTGTTTGTTGAGTTTTGTACCAATGATGCCGTCCCTCAATTGAGGATTGAAGTTAAATCTGCTGCCAACAATGTACAGCAAAGTAGCTCAGCGAGTGTAGCTGCTGCTTCTAATTTATCGGCTGTTGAGAACAGCATTAAATCTTTGCAAAAACATCAAACTGCGCGTAGTAGTGCAAATACTCAAACTGATACTAATAGCGGAACACCTAACGTTAAACTCGCCGCTTCGCATAAAAGTAACATCAACTTCAATTATAAGTTTGATAACTTTGTAGAGGGTAAGTCTAATCAGTTAGCCCGTGCAGCGTCTAAGCAAGTTTCTGACAATCCGGGTAAAGCTTACAATCCTTTATTTATCTACGGTGGTACAGGTTTAGGTAAGACACACTTGTTGCACGCTGTAGGTAATGGGATTATCGATAATAAGAAAGATGCAACTGTGGTCTACATGCATTCTGAACGCTTTGTTCAAGATATGGTTAAAGCGCTGCAAAATAATGCGATTGAAGAGTTTAAACGATATTACCGATCTGTAGACGCATTGCTTATTGATGACATCCAATTCTTCGCTAACAAAGAGCGTTCTCAGGAAGAGTTTTTCCACACCTTTAATGCGCTGTTAGAGGGTAACCAGCAAATAATTTTGACCTCTGATCGCTACCCTAAAGAAATTGACGGGGTAGAGGATCGACTTAAATCGCGTTTCGGTTGGGGTCTCACCATCGCAATTGAACCACCAGAGCTTGAAACGCGAGTGGCAATTTTGATGCGCAAAGCCCTAGAAAACAAAATTATATTACCTGATGAAGTGGCGTTTTTTATAGCTAAACGACTTCGTTCTAATGTACGAGAGCTTGAAGGGGCACTTAACCGTGTTATTGCCAATGCAAATTTCACTGGTCGTCCAATTACCATTGATTTTGTTCGTGAGGCGCTAAGAGATTTGTTAGCGTTGCAAGAAAAGCTGGTAACAATTGATAATATTCAAAAGACAGTAGCTGAGTACTATAAGATTAAAATGGCTGACATTTTGTCTAAGCGCAGAAGTCGTAGCGTGGCTAGGCCGAGGCAAATGGCTATGGCGTTGTCTAAAGAATTGACCAATCATAGTTTGCCAGAAATTGGTGATGCGTTCGGTGGTAGGGACCACACGACAGTGTTGCACGCATGTAGGAAAATAGTGCAGCTTAGAGAAGAAAGTCATGATATAAAAGAAGACTATCAAAATTTAATTCGCACCTTATCTTCATAAAAAGTTACGAGAATTAAGATGAAATTCAGCATAAGCAGGGAAAATTTTTTACAGCCATTACAGTTAGTTTCTGGGGCTGTTGAACGTAGACACACATTGCCGATCCTTTCCAATGTATTAATCAAAGTAAGTGATAATGCATTGTGGTTAACGGGGACTGATTTGGAAGTGGAGTTAATTTCAAACGTAACCCTTACTGGTGAATTAGAAGAGGGTGAAATTACCGTTCCTGCTAAGAAGCTTTTAGACATTATTCGTGGCTTAGCTGAAGGTAGCGAAATTAGTTTTCACATTGACGGTAGCAAGGCCATTATACGCTGTGGTCGAAGCAAATATAGCTTGTCGACATTGTCAGCTAATGATTATCCGAATTTAGAAGATTGGCAGGGTGAGTTAGAGTTTGAAATTTCCCAATCTAATTTGAAGCGCCTGATCGACAGCGTGCATTTTTCTATGGCGCAGCAGGACGTACGTTATTATTTAAACGGTATGTCGTTAGAAACCGAAGATAATGTTATCCGGACGGTTGCCACAGACGGTCACAGATTAGCGCTATGCCGCTTAAACTATACGGATGCAACTTTACCAAACCGCCAGGTTATTATCCCTCGTAAAGGGGTTATGGAGATTACACGGCTAATCGAAGACAGCGATAAGTCTTTAAAGGTGCAGGTTGGTTCAAATCACATCCGTATTTTTTCAAACGACTTTATTTTTACCAGTAAGTTAGTTGATGGGCGTTTTCCTGATTATCGTCGAGTATTACCGAAAGATGGTGATAAGAACATTATCGCTAGCAAACTTGGTTTAAAGAATGCGTTTTCTCGTGCGTCTATCTTATCTAATGAAAAATTCAAAGGTGTGCGCCTTAATTTATCGTCGGGCGAAGTCAAAATTACGGCTAATAACCCAGAGCAAGAAGAAGCTGTCGAAATCGTTGACGTAGATTATCAAGGCGATGATTTAGAGATCGGTTTCAATGTTGCTTATCTTATAGATGTTCTTAACGCATTAAACGCTGAAGAAGTTAAGTTCACTCTTGCTGATTCAAATAGCAGTGCATTAATCGAAGATGGTTCTGATGATTCTGCGTTGTACGTCATTATGCCGATGAGACTATAGTTCGTTTTTTGTTGAGTTTATTATGAAGCTGGACTCAGTCCAGATCCGCAATCTGCGAAATCTGCAACAGGTTAGTCTTAACCCCAGCCATGGTGTCAATTTTATACTTGGGATTAATGGTAGTGGTAAGTCCTCAATTTTAGAGGCTATCCACTACCTAGGTTTTGGGCGCTCTTTTCGCACAACCAAACACAAACACGTTATTCAAAGTGAGCAAGAATCGTTTACCGTTTTTTGTCAGTGTACAGATCAAGAATCAGTTAAGCGCTTAGGTATTTCCAGAAATATTAATGACGCGGTTAGTGTGAGTATAAATGGGGTGAGGGGCAATAAGATTTCCGAATTGGTTAGCCAGTTGCCCGTTCAAATATTTACACCACAAAGTTCAGATATCTTGCTAGGGTCTCCTAAGTTAAGACGCAAGTATATTGATTGGTGTTTGTTTCACGTGGAACATCCTTTTCTTATTTGCTCCAATAGTTATACAAAGTTACTCAAACACAACAATGCTTTGTGCCGTAAACACCAAGTTGGTTATGCGGATCCTCAGAGAACATATTGGACTGAACATCTAGCAAAGTATGGCGAATCGCTCACTCAGTTCAGAAATACGATGATGGAGCGGCTTATACCGCTAATTACTTCTAATTTGGCGCATTTTTTACCTGAGTTTTGCGTTGAAATCTCGTATTATAGGGGGTGGGAAAAAGGCCTTGAATTGATTGAAGCGCTAGCGAAAGCCTCAGACCGAGATTACAGAAATGGTTATATAAGCGTTGGTCCTCATAAGGCTGACGTGAGATTCAAAATAGATGGCAAACCTGCACATGAGGTTTTGTCACGTGGACAGTTAAGAATGCTCGTAGCGGCCTTACAGTTGGCCACTACGCAGTGTTTGATGTCCTACACCCAAAAGACCTGTATTTTCTTATTAGATGATGTTGGTGCGGAATTAGACGCAGCAAAAAGAGAAGTGTTTATAGATAAGCTTCTTGAATCAAACACACAGCTTTTCGTAACTGCTATAGAAGCGCATCAGCTAGAATTTATAGATAAATACCAAAATAAAAAAATGTTTCACGTGGAACATGGCCAGGTGAGAGAGGAGAGTTAATCGAATGGCAGAAGAGAATAAGTACGATTCGTCGAGTATTAAAGTATTAAAAGGATTAGACGCTGTACGTAAACGTCCTGGAATGTACATCGGAGATACTGACGATGGTACAGGCTTACATCATATGGTATTTGAAGTTGTAGATAACTCAATTGATGAAGCTCTTGCCGGTCACTGTACTAACATTAATGTCAAAATCCATACGGACGGCTCAGTGTCTGTTAAAGATGATGGACGTGGAATTCCTACCGAAATCCATGAAGAAGAGGGTGTGTCTGCAGCTGAAGTCATCATGACCGTTCTACATGCTGGCGGTAAGTTTGATGACAATTCATATAAGGTGTCAGGTGGTTTACACGGTGTTGGTGTTTCGGTTGTAAACGCCTTATCTCGTAGATTACAAATATTGATCCGCAGAGCTGGAAAAGTGCATGAACAAGAATATCAACATGGCGTTCCGCAAAAGCCACTAGAAGTGATAGGAGAGTCTGAGACTTCAGGTACTAGCATCCGGTTTTGGCCGAGCGAAGAAACGTTCACTGGAATCGAATTTCACTACGATATTCTAGCTAAGCGCCTTCGTGAACTTTCATTTTTGAATTCAGGTGTGAGCATTATTCTTGAAGATGAACGTGACGGTAAACGCGATCACTTTATGTACGAAGGCGGTATTCAAGCTTTCGTAGAGTACTTGAACCAAAATAAAACACCTGTTCATCAACAAGTATTTCATTTCAATAGCGAACGTGACGACGGAATTTCAGTTGAAGTGGCGTTACAGTGGAATGATTCATTCCAAGAGAACGTATTCTGCTTTACGAATAATATTCCTCAGCGTGACGGAGGAAGTCACTTAGCAGGTTTCCGTGGTGCTCTAACACGTACCCTTAATACGTTTATGGAAAAGGAAGGCCACAATAAAAAGAATAAAACCAGCGCTAGCGGTGATGACGCGCGGGAAGGTTTGACGGCGGTTGTTTCTGTAAAAGTACCTGACCCTAAATTTTCTTCTCAGACCAAAGACAAATTAGTCTCATCAGAAGTTCGTCCTGCGGTTGAAACGGTAATGGGCGAAAAGCTTAATGAGTTTTTATTGGAAAATCCGTCAGCCAGTAAAATCATTATCAATAAAATAATCGATGCTGCACGTGCCCGTGAAGCTGCGCGTAAAGCTCGTGACATGACTCGCAGAAAAGGCGCATTAGATCTAGCTGGCCTGCCAGGAAAACTAGCTGATTGCCAAGAGAAGGATCCATCTCTATCTGAACTTTATATAGTGGAAGGGGACTCTGCTGGCGGTTCAGCCAAGCAGGGAAGAAATAGAAAAAACCAAGCAATTTTACCGCTTAAAGGTAAGATCCTTAACGTTGAAAAAGCGCGATTCGATAAAATGTTGTCTTCTCAAGAAGTCGCAACACTGATCACCGCTTTAGGCTGTGGTATCGGACGTGATGAATACGATCCTGAAAAACTGCGCTATCACCGTATTATTATCATGACCGATGCGGACGTCGATGGCTCGCACATTCGTACGCTCTTACTGACCTTTTTCTACCGTCAAATGCCAGAGATTATTGAGCGCGGCTATATCTATATTGCTCAACCTCCTTTGTATAAAACTAAAAAGGGTAAACAAGAACAGTATCTTAAAGACGACGACTCCCTAACTAAATATCTAACAGCCATAGCGTTAGATAATGCATCAATTCATGTGAATGAAGAAGCGCCAGGGTTGAGTGGGGAATCATTAGAAAAGTTAGTCAATCAGTACCAAAACGCCATGAAAATGATTAAACGTGTCAGCCGAGTGATGCCTGAAGTCATTCTAACCAGCCTTGTGTACAGTAAAGTTATTTCATTACAAGACCTACAGGACGAGGCCAGCTTAAATGTCGTTGCTAAAAGCTTCACTGATAGTCTTACAAGAAATGAAGTTGATGGTGCTACTTATAGCTACGAAGTTAGAGTGAATAGCGAACGCAATAATTACTACATTGCACTCATCATCCGCTTACATGGTATCGATACTGAATACAAAATCGATCAGGAGTTTATTGAATCAATCGAATACACCCGCTTGCGTGAATTGAACGAAGCTATTAACGGTCTGATTGAAGAGGGGGGTTACGTTAAACGTAACGATAAGGTTAAGCCGATATTCTCGTTTGCTGAAGGTTTAGATTGGTTGATGGCTGAATCTAAGAAAGGTCAATACATTCAACGCTACAAAGGATTGGGTGAAATGAACCCAGAGCAACTATGGGAAACTACAATGGACCCTGGCTCACGTCGCATGCTACAGGTTAAAGTAGAAGACGCGATTGCAGCAGACCAGTTGTTTACAACGCTTATGGGAGATCACGTAGAGCCTAGGCGTGCATTTATTGAAGATAATGCATTAAGAGTTGCTAACCTAGACGTTTAGTAAAGCCTTTTAAGCTTTCAACTTTCGTAAAATGACAAGCCACGCCTTAGGGTGTGGCTTTTTTGTTTTAGCCAAGAAAATCAGCCTGATAGAAATGAATAGTGTTAGAGAATTTTTGGATAAAAGTTCATGTAAAACGAAATGAGTAACTAAGTCCTCACTTACTACAACATATACATAGCGAAAACGGATTATGAATGTCCATAATATGTATATTATTCGCTGTCTTCCTTGCAATATATTACTCTGTTTTTATTCAACGGGATTGGTAGAAACCCAATTATATTGACGTGAGGTGAAAATGAAGACAATTGGTATGCTAGGTGGCATGAGCTGGGAGTCGACGGCTCAATATTATCGACTCATTAATCAAGAAGTAAATCATCGCTTAAAGGGATTACACAGCGCAAGTCTGATCCTACGTAGCGTAGATTTTGAAAATATTGCGTTTTTGCAGCAAAAAGGCGATTGGAAAGAGGCAGGGAAAATACTCAGTGAAGAGGCGATTAATCTTGAAAAAGCCGGTGCTGACTTTTTATTAATCTGTACCAATACTATGCATAAAGTTGCTCCCGAAATAACGGCGTCTATATCAGTTCCTGTTTTGCACATTGCTGATACAACTGCAGAAGTTCTGCAGCAAGAAAATATATCGCGTGTAGGCTTGTTAGGTACAGCATTTACCATGGAGCAGAGTTTTTACACGTCGCGTTTAACTAATAAATTTGGCATCGAAGTTATTATTCCGAACGCTGACGATAGAACTGTCGTGCACAATATTATTTATCAGGAATTATGTAAGGGTAAAATCAAAGATGAATCGAGAAAGAAATATTTAAACATCATTAGCGCTTTAGCAGCTGATGGGTGCCAAGGCGTCATCCTAGGTTGCACCGAAATATCTTTACTTGTTAAGCAAATAGATACCGACGTACCGTTATTTGATACTACCGAGCTGCACGCACTAGCAGCGGTTAGCTCTGCATTGTCGTAATCTACTTCTAATACCATTCCACGTTAATAAGTGATGACTCAGCGAGAGTTTAAAAGGGCTTAAACAAGGCGCATGACTGAATGAATAGTTGTTCTCTTTCGAAGTCATGCAACGCAGTGTAAGCCCTCTTAAAACTCGCCTACAAGGAATGCCCCAGCGGCTTTTGCTCTGCGTTCTCACTATTTGAAAGGGAACAACCATTACTACATAGCGACGCCTTAATCAAAAACCGCTGGACGCATTCTGAGGCGGTCACTTATTAATGCGGATTGGTATAACTATCTATACGAATATACTGAAATGTAGACTGTTATTGCCAGTCCGGGTTGTAGATCTCGAAATGGTCACGACCATTTTCTTTAACTCTGTACATGGTTTTATCAGCACATGCCAGTAACTCTTTCGTAGAATTAGCATGTTGAGGAGCAATCACAACACCTATGCTACCGCCTATTTTACAGCTTATATCACTAGATATGTCTATAGGGTGCCTTAAGCTATCGAGTGTAGATTGAGCTAAGGCTTCAATCTCTGGGATATTAATTGTGTTAACTACATAAGCTGCCACAAATTCATCGCCCCCCCAACGGCTACAAAGTTCGTCCTTGCCATCAAACACGGTCTTCAATCGAGAGGCCACTTCAATAAGCACCCTATCACCAGCATCATGTCCGTAGGTATCGTTTACTGGTTTGAACTTGTCTAAATCAATCATAAATAAGACTAAGGCCATGTCCATCACATTGACCTTTTGAATCAAGGAATCGATGACAGTTTCTCCAGCTCGTCTATTCTTTAGGTGCGTTAATGCGTCATGATCAGCTTCAAACCGAGCTCTACGCTCTTTTTCCGCCCGAACGGTAATATCGTACATAATGACTTCGATGAGAGGACTATGACCGTTAGAAGATGACTGACGAGTACTCGCTCGTTGACTGGTTACCCGTGAGAATAAGCAGTGTACCCATTTATTTGCTTGACCCAATTGGGACTGGCACTTTAAATCAATAGATAAATGGTTAACCGACTCTTCGTTTCTGATCCTGATAAGCAAACTAGCAAGCTGATCGACATTCTCAAATAAATGGGTAAAGGGTACGCCTTCAGTCCAGTTTGGCATAATGACGTTGAATGCAGGATTCGCAACAGAAATCATATTATCGTTATTAATCAAACAGATACCCGCACTCGCTTGTTCAAAAATAAGTCTGAACTTACTTTCTAACGCTTGCGTTTTTTTACGCAAACTCGTTTCATTTTCCAAGGTTATTTTCAACTCACCCATTAGGTCGTTAATACCTTGCACGAGTTGACCGATTTCATCGTTATCTTTGTGGATCAAGGTGCGCATGGTTTCAGTATTGCGCGGGTCTATTTTAAGGAAGCTCTGAGTGAGGTCTTGAATTGGTTGAGTTAATAATTTATGGATTAATACGGATACGAAAAGCGCAGCTATGGCGGAATAAAGTAAAAGCAACAGCGCATCGTTAATTGCATTTTGTTGTGCAATACGTTGAATATAGTTCCGATTTGGATGGATCAGTAACTGACCTATGGATTGTTCGGGAATAAAAGGGTGGCGTACTTGCGTACGAATTACCCCCTTATTATCACTAAGATCACCATAGCTAACATTTAGACTAAGCGAGTCTGATAATGACGCACCGGCAATCAAATCGTTGATCACTAGGCCTTGAACAATTTCTTGTCCCAACTCTTGATCTTGAACGTATAAAGCAATGGACGCCGTGCTACGTATTGTTGCACCGATTTGCTCGATGAGTGCTTCAGCTTTACTTTGTTCGCTACTAATCGCGTTAAAGTAGAGAATGACAGAGGTAATTAGCGATGTGCCTATCGCGCCAATTGCGATGGCTCGCGCTACTTTGATATAAATTTTACCGCTGAAACTTATCAAAATACAAAATCACCGTCTGTTTGAATTAATCTAACATATTGATATATAGCACAAAAGGTAGATTAAGTTATATACAAATTAGTTCACAATTTAGATACTTTAACGACTGGTTTATCAATATTCGAAAAGTTAATCGAAAATGTATAACGACCTGTTTCTTTTGGGACAAATTTAAAGTTTTCATCTGTGGTATTGCAATCAGCGTAGACAGGCTCATTTAAGGTTATATCTTGATCCCTAAATTTGCTTCTATAACCACAGCTTGAACCAGGCGTCCAATCTTTATCTGCAAACTTGAAATCGTAAGGTTGGCCATCTGCTATCAGTTCAATCGTGGTAGCATAAACGCTACCACCTTGATTTTTGAGCAAATATTGTGGATCGGCTTCCCACCACGTAAACACCCCTCGTAAATAAAGTTCAGGCAGTTGCTGAACATCTTTGTACGGTTCGACTGTATAGCTCGCACACCCACTAAGTAAGCTTATTGCGATAGCACCATAGAGTTGTGTAAGTTTGTTCATATGTGAGTACCTGAAGCCATAAATTAATTTGCTGTCCTTATTGCTGCTGATTCAGCATAGAAATATCAGCGACAAGCAGGAATAGAGTTCTCAACTTTGACAACAAGGCAAGGCGATTGTTTCTTACCTTTTCATCTTCGGCCATCACCATTACATTGTCGAAGAAATTATCAACCTTCACGTGTAACGTTGCCAGTTGGTCAAATACACCTTGGTAGTTTGCATCATTAACAAATGCGTTTACGGTGCCCTCTATTGAGTTCAATGCGTCTGCCAAAGCAGTTTCATGTTCACTTTCAAACAAGCTTGGATCAATAGTTGTAGTACCTGTGATTTTGTTTTTAGCAAGTATGTTTGCAACGCGCTTGTTAGCCGAGGCCAGAGCAAGACCAGAAGTAAGGCGTTTGAACTCAGATACTGCTTCAATTCGCGCAGCAAAATCAGCTGGTTTAGTTGGTCGTCTTGCGGCGACCGCCTGAATAACATCGATATCAATATTTTGATCTTGATACCAGGCTCTGAAACGGCCGAGAATAAAATCTACCACTTGAGACGTTAGGTCTTCCACATGAGTAAGTTTATCAGCGAAAGAATCAATTGATGCTTGTACTAACTCTGTCAGATCTAGCGGTAACTTCATTTCTACGCTAATTCGCAACACACCAATGGCAGCACGTCGTAAGGCGAAAGGGTCTTTATCGCCTTTAGGTACTTGGCCAATACCAAATATACCTACTAGCGTGTCAATTTTATCTGCTAAAGCGACCGCACTACTGATATGAGAAGTAGGCAGTTGGTCTCCAGCAAAGCGGGGCATATATTGTTCATTGAGCGCTAATGCGACTGTATCACTTTCGCCGTCATTTTTAGCATAATGCATTCCCATGACGCCTTGAACATCAGGGAATTCCATGACCATATTGGTCATGAGATCTGTTTTTGACAATAAGCCCGCTCGAGATGCCAGTACTGCATCACTACCAAGCATGGATGCGATTGTGCCGGAGAGTTCAGCTATACGCTGAGACTTTTCGTAGAGCGTACCAAGCTGCTTTTGAAACAAGACTGTTTTTAAGCTCTCAAGGCGTGACTCTAGTGTGGTTTTCTTGTCGGTATTAAAGAAAAACTCAGCATCAGCTAAGCGAGGGCGAATAACCTTTTCATTGCCACCGATGATTTGCTTAGGATCTTTGCTTTCGATATTCGTAACAAAAACGAAACGTGATTTGAGCTGACCATTTTGGTCAAGCAACGGGAAGTATTTCTGATCATCTTTCATTGTGTAGATGAGGGCTTCTTTCGGCACCTCTAGGAAAGATTCGTCGAAACTAGCAGTTAGCACGACAGGCCATTCAACTAGGGCGGTTACTTCATCTAAAAGTTCGTCATTCATATCTGCCACAGCATTTTCTTTTTGTGCTGTTGCTTTGACTTGTTGCTGTATCTTGGCTTTGCGGGTTGCAAAATCAGCGAGTACATGGTGTGCTTCTAATTGCGCAAGGTAGTCATTGGCATGAGCTAAACTAAATTGCTTTTCACCATGAAAACGATGCCCCTGAATTACGCGATCTGAGTCAATACCTAGAATGTTACCCTTGATCACATCTGCTCCAAATAGCACTGTGACAGTATGGACTGGGCGAATAAATTGAATTGAGCTACTTCCCCAGCGCATTGCTTTTGGGATAGGCAGCTTTTTAAGCGCGCCATCAATCATCGATGGTAATAAGCTAGATATGGTTTCCCCTTTCGATTCACCTTTAAACAAAAGCCACTCGCCCTTGTCAGTAGTTAAGCGATCTGCTTGCTCAACGGTGATACCGTTCGAGCGCGCCCAGCCTTGGGCTGCTTTTGTCGCTTGACCTGTTTCGTCAAATGCCACGGACACTGCAGGACCTTTCTTCTCAATGAGTTTATCTTCTTGTTGCTCAGCTAATTCAAGGACATTCACTGCAAGACGGCGAGGGGAGGCGAACCATTTAATCGAAGTATATTTAAGCTCTGCAGTGTCTAAGGCATTTTGCATATTATCAGCAAATGCTTGAGCGAGTTTACACAAGGCTTTCGGTGGTAATTCTTCGGTACCGATTTCAATGAGTAGGTTTTCGTAACGCATGAATTAAGCCTCCTTCTTACACATAGGGAATCCAAGCTTTTCTCGTGCTTGGTAATAAGCCTCTGCGCAGGCTTTTGAAAGTGTACGCACGCGTAGAATGTAACGTTGACGTTCTGTTACTGAGATGGCGTGGCGAGCATCTAATAAGTTGAATGCGTGTGATGCTTTCATAACTTGTTCATAAGCCGGCAGCGGTAACCCGGCTTCAATCATTTTTTGACTCTCTTTTTCACAGTGATCGAACATACCGAACAACGCGTCTACATCTGCATATTCAAAATTGTACGTTGATTGCTCGACTTCGTTTTGGTGAAAAACGTCACCATAAGTCACTTTGCCCATAGGGCCGTCTGTCCAAACAAGATCGTAAATGCTGTCGACTCCTTGAATATACATAGCAAGGCGCTCTAAGCCGTAAGTTATTTCACCTGTCACCGGTGAACATTCTAGACCACCTACTTGTTGGAAATAGGTAAATTGAGTGACTTCCATGCCGTTTAGCCAAACCTCCCAACCAAGTCCCCAAGCACCAAGGGTAGGGGATTCCCAGTTGTCTTCAACAAAGCGTATATCATGTACCAGCGGATCAAAACCTAGCTCTTTAAGCGAACCTAAGTAAAGTTCCTGAATATTGCTCGGTGAAGGTTTTAGCATGACTTGGAACTGGTAGTAATGTTGTAATCTATTTGGATTTTCACCGTAGCGGCCATCAGTTGGTCGACGACACGGTTGAACATAAGCGCTGCTTATAGGCTCAGGACCAATCGAGCGCAAAAAAGTCATAGGGTGGAAAGTACCTGCACCAACCTCCATATCGAGGGGTTGAATGATGACGCACCCTTGTCTTGCCCAGTAGTCTTGGAGTGATAAAATCAATCCTTGAAAGGTTTTACTATCAAACTTATTCATTAATTGCTGCCACAAAATAATTCGAAAAAACGCCGGACAGTATACCTGCTGTGCAGCAATGAATGTAGGTTAAATAACCATATTAATACGCTATTGAGCGTTTAAAGGAAGAAAAATGCACCATACTCGTTGTGCTTGGGTTTCTCAGGATCCGATATATCAAGATTATCACGATAATGTTTGGGGTCGTCCTGTGCAAAATAAGTACGAGCTTTTCGCAAAACTATGTTTAGACGGTCAGCAAGCAGGTTTGAGCTGGATTACGATCCTTAAAAAACAAGATAATTATTATCAAGCATTCCATCAGTTTGACCCACTTCTTATTAGTCAAATGACCGAACAAGATGTAGAGCGTTTAATGCAAAACAAAGGAATTGTAAGAAATAGGCTGAAGATAAATTCGATTATAAAAAATGCGAAAGGTTTTTTAGAAATTGAGCGTGAAGGCACAGACTTTTCAGATTTCATTTGGTCGTTTGTCGGCGCTAAACCGATTCTCAACTCATGGAGCGATAAAAGCCAAGTGCCCACTACATCAAGCGAATCTGATGCGATGTCGAAGGCGCTTAAAAAGCGAGGCTTCTCTTTTGTAGGCAGCACAATTTGTTACGCGTTTATGCAAGCGGTCGGTATGGTAAATGACCATACCACTGATTGTTTTTGTTATGACACAACTAAAGTTAAAAGCGTTTAGGGGGTAAACGCTTTTAACTTCACTACATCTTTTAGTATTTGGCTTTCAAGCTCACTTTCTATCGCTTCACGCATGTCATCTTGATTTCTGCGCTCAAGGGTTGAAAGTTTGTCTCGTGCTTCATGTGTTGGCAAATCACTTACTTTAGCATACAAAGCATAAAGCCCAGGGTAGTGGGCTTGGAAATCTGGCTTGTCATCAATAGGTAAGCTTTCATGCAAATGATATAAGCGAATGCTTCCCTCTGACAGGTTGCATTGTTGCTGCTCCATGGCCAAAGAAATGGTGTAGATACTTTCAAGCAGCCGCTCAACTCGCTGTTTCTTAGTTTGCGCCATTTTTTTGTTTTGCTTATTCAGCATAAACAAAAGTTTACCAGCATAGAATGCTAATGACGCTACAACGAGAAGTGCAACAACGATAAGTGTTATAGCAATAGAACTCATAAGAATACTTACTTAAACTTGTTTATGTCTATAGACTCGAATTGTTCATAAAGATCATTTTCAGCAGAGCTTTCACTGTTCTCAGGACTGTCATCTTCATCTGCTATCCCAAGTAAATCACATAGCTCTTGATGCCTTGCCGTTAACTTATTCACAAATGCTTTTTCATCGCGCGTTAATGCTACATCTGAATCAAGCTTTTCTAAGAGTAGGGCGAAACGCTCATTTTGTTCAATACTTTCTAGTTCTTGGGCCGGTGAGAAGAACTTAGGCTTGGCAACTTTAGCTTTGGGCTTGTTATCAACAATTAACGGTATCGGCTTTTTACTGCCTACTCTAGGATCTTTTACTGTTTTATTTGGTTTACTCTGAGAGTTAGTTTGTTCTGGGTTATTGCGCGTTCCTGCTGGCTTTCCCAAGGTTTTTTTGTTGCGTTTGGGGCTGGCTGGTGCGGGTTTACGGTTAGTTTTAGGTGCCAATGGCGTACCTATTTGACCGATTTTACGAGACTTCTTTTTTCTAGGCATTTTAACCTCCACAATATTTGCGCAGATTTTACCTTAAATTAGGCTGGTTAAATATGGTTCGGCACACAAGGAGTGAAATTTAACTAAGAAAAAAGGCGATAGCTTAACTATCGCCTTTTGTATCACAGATGTGTCTTACGACACGAATCCCGACATTTGTTCATCCTGAACACAGAGTGGTGGTCCTTCATGTTTTCTCTTTTATTTTTTTTAACGAAAACAGAATATAGTTATAGGCCTTCCTGACACTTTATTATTATCGTCCTTGCCTTTTCACCAAAGGCACTAAGTTTTAGCACTGCTTGCTAATTGTCTTCCATGAGCAAACGCTTTGTTTGCATTCCTTATTGTTTTTCTGGTGACAGAGAATACACGATAACTAATATTTTACAACTTATTTACATAGTATTCTGTTATTACTTTTTGAATTTATGCTTTTTAATGTAAAAAAAACGACCCAGAAGGGTCGTTTTATGCTGATTAGTAAAGGCCTGAAATATACTTTGACAGGATATCAATGTCTTGGTCAGTCAAGCGTTTTGCTATGTCTTCCATCATGCCGTTATGAGAGTTTGCTCTCTGGCCTGATCTAAACGCTTCTAGTTGCGCTTTTAAGTAAGCTGTATGTTGGCCGCTGATATCAGGGAAACCTGATAGGCTCGTGCCGTTACCGCGAGGCCCATGACAAGCGGTACATGCAGTTATGCCACGCTCTAAGTCACCACCACGATAAAGCTTACTGCCTGCTTCAATAACATCCTCAGGTGCTTCTCCTTCAGAAGCCGTTTGGCTCTCAAAATAAGCTGATATATCTAACATATCTTGTTCTGATAGCACGCCAGCCATGCCGTTCATAACGGCATTGTTGCGGCCTTCTTTACCACCTGTTTGCGAGGCAAGTTTAAATTCTTTTAACTGTTTAACAAGATAGCTAGCATGTTGACCAGCTAATTTGGGGTTTATATCAATCATGCTGTTACCGTCAGCACCATGACAAGCTCCACACGAAGCAGATTTTGTTTTTCCTGCTTCAACATCACCGGCTGCCATTGCACTAGCAGATAAACCTAAAAAAACGCTAACTAATAAACCCATCATTTTCATATTCTTTCTCATTAAGCTGCTGATTAATTGACCATTATCAGAATAGTAACTGCGTATTTTACACATTTACAGCGCCAGTAAAATAAATTCCAAAGGATTTGCGCAATATTATACGACATAACAACCACTTTCGATGTGTATTTACCTGATATAATACGAATATAGATTGAGGCGACGATCAGAAAATCGTTTTTTATTAGGAGCAAGTGTGAGTCATTATAGTCAAGCTAAGTTTAATTTAAGTGCGCCAGATATCAGTCATCTGGGTGCGGATAAAGGGATTGAAGTAGCGTTCGCTGGACGCTCAAATGCGGGAAAATCCAGCGCGCTTAATCGTTTGACACGGCAAAAAAGCTTAGCCCGAACCAGTAAAACCCCTGGGCGCACTCAACTGATCAATGTGTTTGATCTAGATGAAGAGCGTCGTTTAGTCGATCTGCCAGGTTATGGCTATGCAAAAGTGCCCATGGCCATCAAACTTAAGTGGCAAAAGTCTTTGGGTGAATATCTGCAAAAACGTGAAAGTCTGCAAGGGCTTGTAGTGTTGATGGATATTCGCCACCCCTTTAAAGATTTAGATCAAGAGCTTATTCAATGGGCAGTAGCCGCTGATTTACCTGTATTAGGCTTACTTACTAAAGCCGATAAACTTAAGTCTGGTAAGCGTAAAGCACAGTTGCTGATGGCGCGAGAGGCATCCCTTGCATTTTGTGGTGACGTAACGATTCATTTGTTCTCATCACTCAATGGATTAGGCTTGGATAACTGTGAACGTGTTTTAGACAAGTGGTTCGGTTACGTTGCAGATGAAGACTTAGAACAGGATTAACTTAAATATAAAAAGCAAAAAAAAACCTTGTTTAAGAACAAGGTTTTTTCACATCTAGAACACACACACTTATTCAGAGTATGGCTTTTCGATTTAGTTCATAGGATGTTGAAAAATTTTTAAACGGCTTTTGGCGCAACGCTTCAGGCATAAAAAAACCCCAGCAAATAGCTGGGGCTGAAGCAAAGGTCTGAAAATACATACCTCTGTACCCTACAGCACAGATATTAGCAAAGTTCATTCAAATGCCAACCGCTTTCTGTAATTTAATTACATAAAGCGGTTATTTTTTGTGTTTATATTGCTTTTCTTAGTGGGCTTCGTCCCAATTTTCACCTACTCCGGCCTCAACTATTAGCGGCACGTCTAAGGAAACTGCTTTTTCCATCAGTTCAACAATAGTATTTTTGTCGCTTTCGACATTTTGTTCTTTTATTTCAAAAATAAGTTCATCGTGAACTTGCATAATCATTCTAGTTTGATCATTGGGCAAGGTATCAATCCAGGCGTCAACTTTTAACATCGCTTTTTTGATGATATCTGCCGCTGTACCTTGCATTGGGGCATTAATTGCAGCTCGCTCGGCACCTTTGCGTCGTAACCCGTTGCTGGCATTGATATCGGGTAAATAAAGACGACGGCCAAATACGGTTGATACGTAACCTTTTTCTTTGGCCACAACACGTGCGTCTTCCATGTACTTAAGCACGCCTGGGTAGCGTTCAAAGTAAATATCCATATAATGCTGCGCATCTTGGCGTGACACATTAAGCTGTTTCGACAGCCCGAATGCTGACATACCGTAAATTAAACCAAAATTAATGGCTTTGGCATTGCGTCTTTGCTCTGTCGTTACCTCTTCTAAGGAAACGTTAAATACTTCAGCTGCGGTGGCGGTGTGGATATCTTTACCTTGAGAAAATGCCTTTAATAGCCCTTTATCTTGGGAAAGGTGTGCCATGATCCGCAATTCAATTTGCGAATAATCTGCCGCAACGATTTTATACCCAGGACGTGGAATAAACGCTTGACGCACTCTGCGGCCTTGCTCTGTTCTAATCGGGATATTTTGCAAATTAGGTTCAGTAGACGATAGTCTACCCGTCGCGGTAATAGCTTGATGATATGACGTATGAACGCGTCCGCTGCGCGGGTTTATCATTTTAGGTAGCTTATCCGTATAGGTGTTTTTTAATTTACTTAGAACCCTGAACTCCATTAATAGTTTAGGTAGTGGGTATGTAAGCGCTAACTCTTGTAGCACTTCTTCTGACGTGGATGGAGCCCCTTTGGGTGTCTTTTTCAAAATGGGTAGGTCTAACTTCTTAAACAGTATTTCTTGTAGTTGTTTCGTCGAACCTAGATTAAATTCTTCACCTGCTAAAGTGTGAACTTCGTTTTCGAGCTGAAGGATCCGTGAGGCAAGATCCTGACTTTGTTGACCAAGTCTCTGGCTATCAATTAACACGCCAAACTGCTCCATTTTAGCGAGTACGGTTGCTAAAGGCACTTCAATTTCGCTTAACACAGATGCTAGTTCTGGTGATTGATTTAGCTTTTTCCAAATATGTTTGTGCAGCCTCAATGTGATATCGGCATCTTCAGCAGCGTAATGTGCGGCTTGCTCCAACGGAATTTGATTAAATGTTAGTTGTTTTGCACCCTTGCCGGCAATATCTTCAAAATGAACGGTCGATAGACCTAAGTAATGCTGCGCTAAGCTGTCCATATCATGTCGGGTTGCGACGCTATCAAGCACATATGATTCGAGCATCGTATCGTAAGCGATACCTTGAAGATTAATATCGTAATTCGCTAATACATTTTTATCATACTTTAGGTGTTGTCCGACCTTAGCTTTATTCTTGTCTTCTAACAAAGGCTTAAATAAGGCTAAAACGGTGTCTCGATCTAATTGCTCTGGTGCTTCTGCATAATCGTGAGCTAGGGGCAGGTAGGCGGCTTCACCTTCTTCGATACAAAATGACATACCGACGAGCTCTGCTTGCATATAATTTAAGCTGGTCGTTTCGGTATCAAAAGCGAAAAGCGCTGCGTTATTTAACTTTTTCAACCAATCATCTAGAGCGTCTTGCGTCAAAATAGTGTGATAATTGGTTTTTATATCCGATTGTTCTGTTGACTCGTCATTACTTTGATCTGCTTGACTTAGTTGATCGTTTCCACTTAGTGCGTCAGTTGCTTCTTTCAGCCAACGTTTAAATTCCAGCTCTGCGAATAGGTCTCGTAGTTCACTATAGTTAGGCTCTGTTGGTGAAAGGCTGGTGGGGCTGCAATCCATTTCAACATCAAGCTTGATGGTTGCTAATGTGTATGACAGACGAGCTTGTTCTTCATACTCTCGCATTTTATCAGCCATTTTCTTGGCTCCGCGAAAGTCCAACGTGGCTATTTTGTCGAGGTTTTGGTAAATATCGTTAATGCTACCAATACCTTGCAGCAGACCTAACGCGCTTTTATCGCCTACACCTGGGACACCTGGGATGTTGTCAACTTTATCACCTTTTAGCGCCAGGAAATCGATTACCAATTCAGGGGGGATGCCAAACTTTTCCACTACGCCTTGTGGATCCATGACTTGGTTATTCATGGTGTTAATGAGCGTAACATGCTCATTAACTAGTTGAGCCATGTCCTTGTCGCCTGTGCTGATAAGGGTAGGGATCCCAAGTTTACTAGCTTGATCGGCTAAGGTACCGATCACATCATCAGCTTCAACTCCAGATTCTACAATAATGGGCAAGCCCATCGCCTGAATGATCTTATGCAAAGGGGCAATTTGACTGCGCAGCTCCTCAGGCATTGAGGGGCGGTTCGCTTTATATTCTGTATAGATCTCGTCTCGAAACGTTTTGCCTTTGGCATCAAAGACAACCGCCATATGTGTGGGATTAAATTGTTTGATCAGGCTACGCAGCATGTTTATCACACCATAAACTGCGCCAGTATCCAGTCCTTTAGAGTTAGTTAAAGGGGGCATGCCGTGAAAAGCCCTAAACAAATAAGAAGATCCATCAACCAATATAAATGGGTTATTAGGAATGACGGGCGTAGTAGCGGGATCAGAATTGCTCATAAGGTATTTTGTTCTCAGGAATTATTTAAACGGGTAAAGGATGCCATACACAGCGCTATTCATCCATGTGGAGATCCGATCATTTTGTGGATAACTCTGTTGAATAAATTTTTGCGTTGTAAGTAAACGGATCATTATGGATCAAGTCAACGATCCACAGCCCTTGAATTTATTGGGGTGAATTTAAATACGTCGATCAAATTTGGACTACTTTGAAGAAATCACCAATGTGGATAACATTATTAATTAATATTTAGTGTTATCCAAAAGGGAGGAAGACTTTACACGTAAATAGAGAGAGAAGGAAGATTAAATCTTAAACTATTTTTGTCTGAAAAAAATACAGTTTATTGGTGTAAAAGTATAAGCCAATATAGATAAGGGATAGCGTGCAAGTTGTAAAATAAATGTTGGCTTTTCTTTGGAGATTTTTTTTAATGCACTGAAAATTAGCTAATAAATACGCTATTCGACGGTTGTTTAAACCTCATTTTTGTTAACGTTTTGTATATTTAACGCCGCGTTTGTTTATTACTGACTCCCAAAAGGATAAAAGTAGCTATGCTCTTGGTATCTGTTGCACTGCTCTACATTTATCTTGGTTGCTAGGGGCGAAAATAACAAATAGTGTCGGCTCGCCTCGTGCTCGTAAAAGACTGTTTTTATTATTATTCGGCTTTGTGTATTGCTTTTGATTTTGTTGGGACGGACAATCAAGGTATATCCCTTGGTAAATAAAAAGATTAAGAAAGAACGATTACTAATGTTGGTATTTTCAAGCGCATCGCATTATGTACTGAAGACGGTAAAAATTAAGTAATGCAGTACCGAACGATAACTCGGATTTTAGGCTTACTTGTTGCGTTATTCAGTGTGACTATGATCCCCCCCGCTATTATTTCTTTGTACTTCAAAGACGGTAGCGGCCTTCCATTTTTCCTTGCATTTTTATTGTGTTTGGGCACTGGTTTACTGTTTTGGTACCCTAATCGTCTACATCGCAAAGATTTACGTGCGAAGGAAGGTTTTTTAATTGTTGTTCTTTTTTGGACGGTGTTAGCAAGTTTTGGGGCATTACCCTTACTTTTATTAGAGCAACCCGAGATGTCTGTTTCAGATGCGTTTTTCGAGGCTTTCTCAGGGTTAACCACAACTGGAGCAACTGTGATCCAGGGGATCGATTATTTGCCCAAAGCGGTGCAATTTTATCGTCAACAATTACAGTGGCTCGGTGGAATGGGGATCATTGTATTAGCAGTTGCTATTCTTCCAATTCTAGGCGTCGGGGGGATGCAGCTTTATCGGGCTGAAACACCGGGCCCAGTGAAGGATTCTAAGATGACTCCTCGTATCGCCGACACGGCAAAGCACCTGTGGTACATCTATCTTACATTGACTATCAGTTGTGGTGTTGCTTATTGGTTTGCAGGTATGGATTGGTTTGATGCTCTCTGTCATGCTTTTTCAACTGTCGCCATAGGCGGATTTTCCAACTATGATGCTAGCCTTGGTTACTTTGATAGTCCTTGGATCAATATCGTTTGTGTTGTGTTCCTTTGGATTGCGGCACTAAACTTTGCCCTTCACTATGCAGCAGCAAGTGGACGTACTCTAATGGGATATTTTTATGATCCTGAACTACGTGCCTTTTTCTTAATCCAGTTTGTGCTAGTTGCAGTGTATTTTTTCGTTTTAATGAAATTTAGTTGGTTTGACAATGCGGGTATAGCGCTCGACCAAGCATTAATACAATCCGTTTCTTTTAGTACTACGGCAGGTTTTGCCACTACGGATTTTTCTCATTGGCCTGCCTTTTTACCTATCATGCTGATTTTTTCTAGCTTTATTGGAGGCTGTGCAGGGTCTACCGGTGGTGGGTTAAAAGTTGTGCGTGTGCTTTTACTTTATTTACAAGGTAAACGTGAAGTTGATCGTCTTATCCATCCTAAGGCTGTGTACACAGTGAAATTAGGCGACCGAGCCTTACCTGACAAAGTGGTGGAGGCGGTATGGGGATTTTTTTCAGCATACGCGATGATTTTCGTTATTATCATGGTATGTTTGATTGCGACTGGAATGGACGACGTTTCTGCGTTTACTGCAACTGCTGCTACGCTGAATAACTTAGGGCCTGGCCTAGGAACCGTCTCTGGCTCGTTTGCTGATGTGTCCGATACAGGGAAATGGCTGTTGATTCTGGCGATGTTGTTTGGTCGTCTAGAAGTGTTTTCTCTTCTTGTCTTGTTCTCGCCTACATTTTGGCGAAGCTAATACCAGTTCGCCTACCAGCTTATATTTAAAAAATAGATGCTCAAAAGCTGGAAGACGTTATCAAAAAAAGTCCCTTTAGTTGTGAGCGAATCAGGCATGGTGTGTAGTGGTTTAATGCGGATGATAAGAGCGTTAATAAGACGCTAAGTTTCGCGTTATGAATACTTCTAGGATGAGACTAGTAGGGTTTCAGTCTTTGTCTATCAATGCAAAAACGGCCACCCATCTCTGAGTAGCCGTTTAAATCTATAAACCGAGACTTGATGATTAGAAGAATGATGCCATTGCGTATGCTGTTTTCTCAAACATAAGCGGCTGGGCTTCTTCAAGCTCAAGGTTGGCTTTGTTTGCAGTGGTTACAACACGAGTGCGGTATTCTTTTTGATTTGTTGCTTCAGAATAGGTCTGAGTTGTCGCACCATCATCGGATATTTTGGTGTTTACCTTAGAATCACGACGTACGATGACCCCTTTTTTGGCACGCTCACGAATTTGAATATCAGCCACCAGTAAATAGGTGACATCTTTAACAAACGCATTTGCTGCAGTTGATGCTAAACCACCAATAAGACCAGCTGCAGCCGCTCCACGATAGCTTCCACCTGTCGCATAACCAATAGCTGAGCCGGCAGCTACGCCTTGGAAGCCACTAGATAGGTAGTTTTCCGCAGCGCTAGGCGAAGCTTTTTCAAGATTACGTACAAAGACGCTCATGGTATATTGTGCGTCATCTGGGCTATCAACAAAAGAGTAGCCATTTCCGCTACCAGCAATCTGCTCATTTAATGCTTGTCTAAATGCATTGCGATCGAATTCCATCACGGCAGAGCGAACTTCTAAATACACCTTGCGTTTTTCTGGTGGCACTGCGTCAACAAAGATTGAGGTGCTGAGTTTGGTTTGAACGTCTAAGTCCTTTTTTGCAATTGATGTGTGAACCGCTGCACAACTTGATAAGGCCAAAATAGCAAATCCGACGAATGCAATTTTGACTGCACGAGCATAGTTTTTCATAGTAATTACCTTTACTTATGTTATTGATTAAATTGTGGTTTTAGTAATAATACCGGCCATAGTATCTATGGTAGTAGCGACAGTTTCGATATTGAGTCCAGTCGTAACGTAATAAATCACGACATGTATAGCCACGACGCCAATAGGTGCCTTGGTATTCTGGAGGCTTAACGTTTTTTTTCAGCATACTCTCAATATAGTTATCGACTTCTTTAGGGCGTTCAGCTAAAAATGGGCGAGACATCACCTCTCCATTGAGTTGTGCTTGCATTCTCGCTAGGGCATCTTCTTCAGATTCTTCTTGAGCGAACGTAAAAAACGATAGCAACATACAACATATGCTTAATAGCACCTGTGATGTTAAAAGGGATTTTTGCGGGGATGAATTGAAATTTAGCATAATATTCCTCCATAAATTCACCATGACATATAGAGCTGACACGACCTCTTCCTGAGCAGCGTATAAAAACCTTAACTCTAATTTTAAGTAATGCAAAGTGCATTTGTGTGAATTTTTAGCTTTTTTGGGGAAAGTGCAATTTTCGGAGAAATTTTTGATACTAACCGAATCTATTTGAATTAAAAAAAGCCACACCGTGGCTTTTTGATTTGTTTAATGCTCCGTTTTTATTAAGAGAACACGCTTTTAAATGGTTTAGCCTAATAACTTACCTAGACCTTGAGTTAGCAATTGTTTGGCTTGGTGACCTTCAGGCGTATCCAAATAAGCTTGAGCTTTACTAACGAATTGCGTGATCATTTCGGGTTTTAGGCCTAGAGCTTCAAATTGTTTTTTCACATCATTGATTGCTTTGAGTGATTCATTGTAGCTGGCTGCTTTATCTAAAATACCGCCTAATCCGCCTTCACTTGTCATGTTGCTAATATCTGGTACCGATTCTAACAAACCACCAACGCCGGGAAGTGAGTTAGCTAATTGGCTGTACTGATCAGAGGAAATATTTTCTTTTGCATAATTAAAAATCGCCCCTAAACCACCAGATGCTTGAGTTTGTGTGACGCCAAGTGAGTCTGCCACTGAGGAAACCATGCCTGAGGCTGAGGGCGTCGCAGTTTCTTGCTGTGTTTCCATTCCAAGCATGCTCTTTATTGAGTCTAGCCAGCCTTCTGCATGGGCTTGAGGTTGAATGCTGAGTGCTGCAACAGTAAGTACGATACTTAATTTTTTCATGTTTATTCCTTTAATTTAGCGAGATGTTGGAGCGGATTTTAGGTTATTTCGTTTCATTCGCCAATCTAGCCTTTAGGCTAAGGGTGGTAAGTATTTATCCAAAGAAAAATGCGCTTGGTTGAAACAGTTTTTCGACATGACTAATAAACTTCTTGTCGACCAAAAATAAGATAACATGATCGTTAGCTTCAATCTTGGTATTACTATGGGCGATAATCACTTCATCTGCTCTAACAATAGCGCCAATAGTAGTGCCTGGAGGCAGCTTTATGTCGCGAATTTCCCGTCCAACTACCTTGGAGGTATTTTGATCGCCGTGGGCAATCGCTTCTATCGATTCAGCAGCACCGCGTCTTAGCGAGTAAACGTTAACAATATCCCCACGACGAATGTGAGTCAGCAATGCGGAAATAGTGGCTTGTTGCGGCGAAAATGCAATATCAATTTCTCCGCCCTGAACCAAATCTACATAAGCACTACGTTGAATCAATACCATGGCTTTTTGTGCGCCTAGGCGTTTGGCAAGCATGGCTGACATAATATTTGCTTCATCATCATTTGTGACAGCGATAAACGCATCAACTTGTTCAACGTTTTCTTCAGTGAGTAATTCATGGTCTGATGCATCACCATAAAAGACGATGGTTTTGTCTAAATGTGCCGAGAGGTATTTCGCACGCTCTTGACTATATTCAATTAGCTTTACGTTGTGATTATGCTCTAGTAATTTCGCTAAGCCAGCTCCGATCAAGCCACCACCAGCGATCATAATACGTTTGTAACTGGACTCTAGCTTTTGTAGTTCACTCATTACCGCTCGTATATGCTTAGTCGCCGCAATGAAAAAAACTTCGTCATCAGCTTCGATTACGGTTGTACCAAGCGGGCGTATAGGTCGACCTCGGCGATAAATTGCCGCGACGCGTGTTTCTACGTTTGGCATATGTTGCTTTAGCGTGGACAAGGCATGTCCTACTAGCAAGCCCCCATAGTATGCCTTTACTGCAACTAAACTGGCTTTGCCATCAGCAAATTCGACCACTTGCAACGCACCAGGGTAATCAATAAGCCGTTTAATTGCTTTGGTAACTAATTGCTCTGGGGCGATTAAATGATCCACTGGCACATCTTGGTGCTTAAACAGTTGTTCTTGATAAATAATGTATTGCTCTGAGCGGACACGTGCAATTTTGGTCGGTGTTTTAAACAGGCTATATGCAACTTGGCAGGCCATCATATTGCTTTCGTCACTGCTGGTCACGGCTATGAGCATGTCGGCATCTTCTGCACCGGCCTTTTTTAACACATCGGGGTGGGAACCTACGCCATTAATTACGCGTAAATCTAATCGATCTTGCAATTGCCTAAGCGTGTCTTGATCAGAATCTATTACGGTGATCTCATTCATTTCACCCACTAGGTTTTCTGCGAGTGTCGCACCGACTTGGCCTGCACCGATAATTATAATTTTCATTCTAGATTCATTCTAACGTGTTGCTCTGTTTAGACAATATACGGTTTTTTACGATTTTAGCAGTCTCGCGTAATAGAAACCGTCCATGTGTTTCTCTCCAGGTAAAATCTGCCGGCCTGGTTTATCTATTGCGTCATTATTGAACTCAGGATCTAAAGCGGCATCCGCTGTTCTTTCTAAAAATGCTGAAATTTGTAGCTGATTTTCTGCCGGTAAAATAGAGCAAGTCGCATATAACATGGTGCCGCCGGGTTTTAGTAATGGCCATATTGCGTCAATAATCTTTGCTTGTAATGTCACCAGCGTATCAATATCACTGGACTTGCGTAACCACTTTATATCCGGGTGGCGACGAATAATACCTGTTGCAGAACATGGCGCGTCAAGCAATATGCGATCGAATTGCTCACCATCCCACCATGCGCTAGGCTCACTTGCGTCACCGCAAATAAGGCTGGCTTGATGACCTAATCGCGTTAAATTTTGTTCTATGCGTTGAAGTCGACTGGGGTCGATATCCATTGCGACACAGCAAGCTATGTCTGGTTCAAGCTCCAATATATGGCAGGTTTTCCCGCCTGGGGCTGCGCAACAATCTAAAATACGTTCATTTGGCTGACTATTGAGTAAACTCGCTGCAAGTTGCGCAGCCCCATCTTGAACAGCGAACCACCCTTCGTCATAGCCAGGTAACGTGGTGATATCACATCCTTTTAATAATATTATGCCTTGGGGCTGTTCATCTTGGCGCTCATAAAGAATGTCACTTTCATCCAAAAGGCGACAGTATTCATCAGTGCTTTTTTGTTTTTGATTTACACGCAGCCAAATAGGCGCCTTTACTTGCATTGCGTCTAATATTGGCGTGTGTTTTTCAGGGTAAGCACTTAATAGCTTTTTATATAACCATTTCGGTTGGCCGCTTAGTATCTGTTCATTGTCAGGTAACTGGTTAGCCATTTCCTGACGAATAAAGTTGCGTAAAACCGCGTTGACCAATCCTTTGGTAGCGATGGCATTGAGTGGGGCGCATGCATTAACACATTCGGAAACCGCTGCATGGGTTGATACTCGAGAAAAAGCAAGCTGATAAAAGCCCAGCATGATTAGATGCTCGACCACTTTCACGTTTTTCTTTAGCGGTTTGTCTAACAGTAATCTTAACCAGTGTTGAAGCAAGGGCAACTGACGAAGCACGCCGTAAGTCATTTCCTGCAACCATGCTTTGTCTTTTTCATTGTGATCTTGTTGAGCATTGGGTAAGCATTCTCTTGCTGACATTCCTTGCTCTAATATTTGAAAAAGCACACGGGCAGCATCGGCGCGTAAATTCTGTTGATATCTACTTTTTGTGCTGCTCATGAAAGGATTGTACCTACTTTGAACCAATCACTGTGACCATTTAAGATATCTTGTGTTGCGAGCGGCTTTTTACCTGGTAACTGTAACGTGTTGATTAACAAAATACCTTCACCAGTTTGTACACCTATAGCATGTTTATCAGCCTGAACGATCTGCCCGGGAACAGCTTCGCTTGGCGCTGATGTTGCGTGTACTTGAGCACTTCGCACTTTTACGGCGGCATTGTTTGTTTCGAAAAATGCAACGGGCCATGGATCAAACGCGCGTACATTGCGTTCCAACTGAGCTGCGGTCATATTCCAATCTATTTTAGCTTCTTGTTTGGATAGCTTTTCTGCATAACTTGCCAATTGATTATCTTGTGCCTGAGGTGTGATATCACTCAGTGAAGCTAAGGTTTCGATTAACCCTTTAGGGCCAAGCTCAGCTAATTTGGCATATAAAGTCGCACTGGTATCTGAAGGTTCTATCGTAATGCGTAACTCATGCAGCATGTCGCCTGTGTCTAACCCCTTATCCATTTGCATTATGGTGACACCTGTTTCGGCGTCTCCCGCCCAGATGGCTCTTTGAATAGGCGCAGCACCTCGCCACTTGGGTAACAGTGAGCCATGAACATTTAGGCAACCGAACTTAGGTGTATCTAAAATCGTTTGGGGTAAAATCAAACCATAAGCAACAACGACCATGACATCAGCATTTAACGCGGCCAATTGCTGTTGAGCGTCATCTGATTTGAGAGACGCGGGCTGATATACCGGAATGTCGAATTGTTCCGCGAGCTGTTTGACAGCACTAGCCTGAAGTTTTTTACCTCGTCCAGCCGGCCTATCGGGTTGAGTGTAAGCGGCGACGACTTGATGCTCAGACTGGACCAATGCCATTAAATGTTTAGCTGCGAATTCTGGCGTACCAGCGAAGACAATGTTAAGTCCTGATTTCAATGTAACCTCTTACCCTTTGGCTGCTAAGCGGGCTTCTTTTTCTAATTTAGTGCGAATACGCTGGCGTTTTAGAGGCGACAAGTAATCCACAAAGAGCTTCCCTTTCAAATGGTCTAGTTCGTGCTGAATGCAAATTGCCAGTAGTCCGTCAGCATCTAAGGTAAATGCATCGCCATTTTCGTTTAACGCGTTTACGGTTATTGTTTCTGCTCGCTCGACTTTTGCGTAATTATTAGGGACAGATAAACAACCTTCTTCGCTGATAGTGGTGCCATCCATGTGGGTAATTTCAGGATTAATAAACACTTGTGGATTATCTTGCTTCTCTGATACATCAATTACTACTACACGTTTATGCACATTAATTTGGGTTGCAGCTAAGCCTATTCCATTTTCATCTTTCATGGTTTCTAGCATGTCGCTGATCAATGTTTTAATGGTGTCGTCTATTTTCTCTACCGGCGCGGCAACGGTGCGCAAGCGCTCATCAGGAAATCTTAATACGTCTAATATGGCCATGTTCTACACTTAACTCGTTTTATTCCCATGCAAATAGTCAAATTTGCTGAGAGATGTTCAAAAATATTGTACCTGGTGCCCAAATCTAAGAATGGTCTATCGATGAGGGAATCAGTGACTTGGTATTAATAATCATACTAACCTGAGCATCAGGCTATTTAATCTTTGTAATAACAGGCTATTCTAACCGATATGGAATCAAAACATAATAGCCACAAAAACAAGGTATCTCGCCACATGTTTAACAATCTACTTCGCTTGAGCCTTGTGCTATTGCTTTTGCCACTTCTTGCACATGCTAACGTGATCAAACTAAAAGATAGCGCGCCCGAAGTTTACGTTGTTAAGCCGGGAGATACCCTATGGGACATTTCAAATCTCTTTTTATATAAACCTTGGCATTGGCCGCAAATATGGCGCACGAATACACAAATCATCAACCCTCATTTAATATTTCCCGGAGATGAATTGCGCCTAAGCATCAATGCTAAGGGCGAGCCTATTATTGATTTAGTTCGAGGTGAGCAAAAACCCTATATTGTGCGTTCGCCATCAACAAAACAGGCTTCGAAGTCCCAGCAACCCATTGCTGTGCTCCCTTGGCACGAAATTCAACCATATTTTAATCATGAGTTGGTGTTAAGCGAACAGGAGTATGCCGACTTACCAGCAATTGTGGGCAGCACCAAAGGCACAGAATATTTCGCCAATGGAGACCTTGTTTTGGTCAACCAAGAAGCATTGCCCATGGGGGATTATCAAGTTGTGCGCAAACAGCAGTCACTGTTTAATCAAAACGGTGAATTTCTGGGGATTCACATACGTCACGTGGCTCAAGGACAAGTACTCGCCCCAGCGATACCCCAACAATCCTTGGTTACCTTGTCATCTGCAAAACTAGAAGTGAAAAGAGGGGATCGGCTGGTAAAAGAATTAGCTACCTCGCATGTTGAATCAGTGGCTCACATAACCGCTGCCACGGAACAGAAAGGGAACATTATTGCTGATGTTTCCCAGTATCAGTTGTCGGGAAAGTTTAGTGTCGTCATTATTGATCTGGGAAGGGAAAGCATTGAACGTGGCACGGTGATGGGGATATACCAGCAGGGAGCGGCTGTGATAGATGCTGAGCCGCCCCAATACCTAACTGAAACACAAACCATTGAGCGAATATTTAAACAAGGTGATGTGTTACCCCAACCTTGGTTGAAAGTAGGGGAGCTTTTAGTATTTAACGTCTTTTCTAAAGTAAGTTATGCACTCGTCACGCGTTCGTCTACAGTTATTCGAAAAGGCGCTATCGTTGCTAAACCTTAGGGCTACCAGATTAAGTGGAGCCCTATGTACCAACAAAACACAGCAAAACACCTAGGACCCTCTGAAGAAGAAAACCGTCAATGGTTGGTACTCGCCCAACTGCCGCGCTTTTCGGTCGCAAAGCTCAGAGTGATTGTGCAAAAAAATGACATTCAAATAGCGGATATATTTGATGCTGATTCAAAACAGTTAACCGCATACGGGTTTTCCGATACTCAGGCTCAGAAACTATTACATCCGAATGAGCGACAACTTGATAAATGTATATTGTGGTCTGAGCAAAATCACCATTCGTTAATTAGTATTACCTCGACGCATTACCCTAAAGTGTTATTGCAAACTGCCAGACCACCCATACTATTATATTGTAGTGGAAATAAAGAATTACTGAGTACGCATCAAATTGCCATTGTGGGCAGCCGCAACCCTTCTGCCGCTGGTAAGCAAAATGCAAAGTATTTTGCTCAAAGCTTATCAACAAGTGGATGGACGATTACAAGTGGACTTGCTTTGGGAATCGATGGTTTAGCTCACGAAGGGGTGTTACAGGCCTTAGGTAAGACTATTGCGGTGCTTGGGACAGGGCTAAACAATATATATCCTAAACGTCACGTGAGTATGGCAAGTAGGGTAATTGAACAAGATGGGGCGTTAGTCTCCGAGTTTGTTCCTGATACGCCAGCGAAACCCGAAAACTTTCCACGAAGAAACCGGATTATCAGTGGTATGAGTTTAGGAACACTGGTAATTGAAGCAGCTTTAAAAAGTGGGTCATTGATCACTGCTCGATATGCGTTGGAGCAGAATCGAGATGTTTTTGCGGTACCGGGGAACATTCATAATGTGTTATCAAAAGGGTGTCACTACTTGATAAAACAGGGCGCTAAGCTGGTGGAGTGTGTCAGTGACATCAATGATGAATATCAGCATCTGGCGCTTAACTTTTTGAATACTCAGCAGAATGAATTGCAAAAAAGCGAGAGACAAAGCTTGGCATCTGACAAATTGTTAGATAGTGTAGATTTTGAAACCACACCGTTGGATATAGTTGTTGAGCGATGTGGCATGCCAGTTGCTGAGGTTATGTCTCAATTGTTAGAATATGAATTGCGTGGGCTAGTGACAGCGGTTCCAGGTGGTTACCTTAAATTGGGGGAGAAGTAACATGTTTGATATCCTCATGTATCTATTTGAAAATTTTATTCATAGTGAAACAGAAATCCGCGTTGATCAGGACGAGCTGACAGATGAGTTGGTGCGTGCAGGTTTTCACCAAGATGAAATATATAAAGCGTTATCTTGGCTCGAGAAGCTTGCAGCCTTACAAGAAACGGATATCAACCCCTATTTAGTCAAAGGGCCAACTTCTTTTGTCACGCGTATTTACACTCATGACGAAGAAATGCGCCTAGATATTGAATGTCGTGGGTTTCTGATGTTCTTAGAGCATATTAATGTTCTTGATTCTACAACCCGAGAAATGGTCATTGATCGTGTAATGGAGATTGATTCTAAGGAATTTTGCTTAGAAGATATGAAGTGGGTGGTACTTATGGTGCTATTTAATGTGCCAGGTAAAGAAAACGCCTATGCCCAAATGGAAGATTTGCTGTTTGACGAACCTGAAGGGCCGTTACATTAATCCCGTCGACACGGGTTTAAATCTTAAACCCGTGATTGCCAAGGCAAATCCGCTGTATGTCTAAAATCGATCATTCATTATTTAACACCCACGAATCTGCATTTGACCCGGGCCCATGTCCTGAGTGTCATGCACCCTTGCAATTACGTCACAGTAAAAACGGCGCGTTTATAGGTTGCAGTGATTATCCAGTCTGTGAATATAGTAAACCTCTTCATGATAGCGACAATACTGAACTCACCGTTATTGAAGGCTCTCATTGTCCCGAATGCGAATCTGAGTTAGTGATCCGCAAAGGGCGCTATGGTATGTACATCGGCTGCAGTAACTTTCCTGAATGTCACTATATTAAATCGAATAAAGTACAGGAGACAGATAAAATAGATTGTCCGTCCTGTCACAAAGGGCAGTTAATTAAGCGCGCGAACAAATATGGCAAAAACTTTTATCCTTGTGACCAATATCCCAAATGTCACTATGCACTCAATTTCACCCCTGTAGCCCATGCATGTCCAAAATGCGCTTGGCCTGTTATGCAAGAAAAAAAAGCCGCTTCAGGGGTAATTTGGCAATGCCCAGAGCGTAAATGTGGTCACAAACAGCCAGCGCAATAACGTCTTTAGGTTTATCCTTTGTGCGTCCTGTTTTACACTCAGGGCCATCTAAACCACAAGCAATGTAAAAATGACAACAATCCATTCCGACGATCCTTTTTTTATCGACTTTCTTGCAGGGGAGGTTTTTGCTTATCCAACAGAAGCGGTATTTGGCTTAGGGTGTGATCCTGACAATGAAAAAGCGGTGTCAAAGTTACTACTTTTGAAAGAGCGCGATGTCAGTAAAGGGCTAATCCTAGTTGCTGACAACTACTCTCAGTTATTACCCTACGTTAATGACGATGCAATAAAAATGACTAAACGCACAGAGATTTTCTCTAGCTGGCCAGGTCCTGTCACTTGGCTGCTGCCTAAAGCGAAAAATGCTCCGGCATGGGTCACAGGGGACTCTGAGTTCATTGCAGTGAGAGTAAGTGCTCATCCAGTCGTCAAAGACTTATGCAATCGAGTCAATAAACCGCTTATTTCCACTAGTGCAAATACTGCAGGTAACCCCCCGGCTTTGAACGCTGATGAGGTTAAGTCCTATTTTTCTGATCAAGTAGTCTTAATCGATGGTTTACTTGGCGGAGCACTTAGCCCTAGTAAAATTCGTCATGGTCATAGCGGCCAAACCATTAGAGATAATTAAACCATGCTTCAACCACAAGTGACCGATATAGAATCGGTAAAGCAGTTTTTACTTAATTTGCAGGATAATATTTGTCAAACCTTAGAGATGGCAGACTGTAAAGGTAGTTTCATTGAAGATAATTGGCAGCGAGAGCTAGGCGGAGGAGGGCGCACTCGTGTGCTGACGAATGGTCAAGTTATTGAGCAAGGTGGCGTTAACTTCTCCCATGTATATGGCGGGCAACTTCCGGCATCTGCTACAGCTTCTCGTCCCGAGCTTGCAGGGCGAAGTTTTCAAGCGATGGGCGTATCTCTCGTTATTCACCCTAAAAACCCACATGTTCCAACTTCACATGCCAATGTGCGTATTTTCATTGCTGAAAAAGAAGGTGAAGATCCTATCTGGTGGTTCGGTGGTGGTTTTGACTTAACGCCTTTTTATCCGGTGCATGAAGATGTACTCCATTGGCACCAAACCGCCAAGGATTTATGTGATCCCTTTGGTAAAGATGTATACAGTAAATATAAAAAATGGTGTGACGACTACTTTTACTTAAAACATCGTGATGAAACCCGCGGAGTCGGGGGGTTATTCTTTGATGATTTAAATGAATGGGGCTTCGAGCGTAGTTTTGAATTTATGCAAGCAGTAGGTAATGGCTTTTTGGATGCTTACGTACCTATTCTAGAAAAACGTAAAGATATGTCTTTTTCTGAACATGAAAGAAGCTTTCAGTTATATAGACGAGGCCGTTACGTAGAGTTTAACCTAGTGTGGGATAGAGGGACTTTGTTTGGGTTGCAAACGGGGGGACGTACAGAGTCGATATTAATGTCAATGCCACCGCTCGCGCGCTGGGAATATGATTTCACCCCGGAACCAGAAAGCCCTGAAGCTATACTTTATCGAGATTTTTTGCACCCTAGAGATTGGTTAAACGAATAGTATCGCAGTTATTTTCCGTAAAGCACTGGGCTCTAGTGGGTGGCGTCCAGTGTCAATGTTCAGCTAAATTGATCCAGCTCAATTTTAATTACCCAACGTCTTCCTTACATAAATTCCCTGCTAAAAATATTGATATAAATCAATAGTCATTTCTGCGCGCTCTTTACACTGCCGTTAGAATTTATACGCAGAGGTAAAGATGAGAGTCTTCAAAATAGTGTTATTCAGTTTAGCTTTAACGACCTCCTTAATGAGCGCAACCAATGCTCACGAAGCCGGAGATATGATTGTACGGGCGGGTTTAACGACGGTCGCTCCTGATGAAGCGAGTTCAAATGTAACAGTACAAAGCGTGGGTAATGTGGGAATGGGGACATCGGTAAACAGTAATACCCAGCTTGGTTTAAATGTTGTTTACATGTTTAGCAGTAACCTAGGTCTAGAACTGTTAGCTGCCAGTCCATTTACACATGATATTACGTTGAATAACACACTCGATAATGAGTTAGGGTTAGGTGACGGTAAATTAGCTGAAAGTAAACAATTACCTCCTACACTTAGCCTTCTTTATTATTTTCCCATTACTGAGGTTATCCAGCCATACTTGGGAGTTGGCCTGAACTACACTGTTTTCTTCGATGAACAGTTTGTCGATAATAGAGAAGCTCAATCCTTTAATAACTTAAGTCTCGACGAATCATTTGGCATTGCAGCGCAAATAGGCATGGATTACAAATTAGACCAGCATTGGTTGATAAATGCATCGTTGCGCTATATCGATATTGATACAGAAGCTAACTTTGATGTATTGGATTTGCCAGCGCAGGTATCTGTAGATATAGATCCTTGGGTGTATTCTATTATGATAGGTTACACGTTCTGACAGCGGTTGAAGCGACATGACCTTGTCGCTTCTTCTTTTGTGCTTTTAATCTTCAATCCTGGTGGGATTTAAGTCCGTTAACTGTTTAGTCGAATCGTAAATTACGCTAGTCTTACCAAATAAATTGAATACGACTTAGAGATTATGGACCGATACGCAGTTTTTGGTAATCCCATCGAGCACAGTAAATCCCCTTTGATCCACAGCATGTTTGCTAAGCAAACTGAGCAGAATATCGAATACGGACGTCAGCAGCCCGATATCAACGGGTTCAATGATGCTATCGCAGGCTTTTTTACCCAGGGATACACCGGCGCGAATGTCACTTCTCCTTTCAAGCTTGATGCGTTTCGTTTTGCTGATGAATTAACACCGCGCGCCAAAGCCGCAGAGGCGGTTAATACTTTATATAAGCGCGAAGATGGCTCAGTTCTAGGCGACAATACTGATGGAGCTGGCTTAGTTCAGGATCTTCAGCGCCTGCGGGGAGAGTTAGACGGTAAAAATTTATTATTGATCGGTGCTGGTGGAGCAACCCGAGGCGTAATACTCCCGCTGCTCAGAGCCCAAGTACACAATATTCATATTGCCAACCGCACTGCCAGCAAAGCCCAACAACTCGCTATTATGTTTGAAAAAGAAGGGGCGATTACTGCTTCAGGGTTCAACGATTTACCCGAAACATACTACGACTTAATTGTTAACTGTACCTCATCAAGCTTAGATGGAGGTTTACCCGAGATCACTTCGAGCATTTTTACTCACGCGTCGTTTGCCTATGACATGACGTATAAAGCACGAGCAACATCTTTTATGGTCTGGGCAGAAAAGAGCAACGTAAATATTAAAACGGCTGATGGGCTAGGAATGTTGGTAGGGCAAGCGGCGGAAAGCTTTTATGTTTGGCGTAATATAAGGCCAGAAATAGAACCTGTTATTGAAGCTGTGCGAGAAATGCTGTGAATCAAGCGATACAAATTCAAGACGGTTTTGAAATGCGCGACGACGTTATGGTTTTAACATTAGTCGTGTCGGGGCTAATCATGTATTGCCATGTTAGCGCAATAGCAGCAGATGACATGGCTACATTTTACCAAGCGCACCAGTTTGACCTTGAAGAAATGATTTCTGAATGTGTAGAAAATGAACAGTGGGATGAAAATGGCGTTATTCACATTAACGCCAACGCGATTGGAGCCTGAAAATGTTATCAGAAAGCTCGGTTTTGAGCTTACTAAAGTAAACTTATACTTCTTCTAGGTATTCGTTTTTAAGCCTGACGTAGTTATCAGCCGATACTTTCAAAAACGCACGTTCTGAATCTTTCAGTGGCCTAGCTTGTTTAACTGGGCTACCTACATAAAGATAACCACTTTCTAAACGCTTGTTTGGTGGAACTAAGCTTCCAGCACCTATAAATACGTCATCTTCAACTATAGCGCCATCCATTACTATCGCACCCATACCAACCAAAATGCGGTTACCCAACTCGCAGCCATGCAACATACATTTATGACCGACAGTCACATCTTCACCTATTATAAGCGGATGGCCTTTCGGGTTTTCTTTACTCACGCGGCTCACATGCAGCACTGAACCATCCTGAACATTACTTCTAGCTCCTATCTTAATATAGTTAACATCACCCCGCGCTGCTACCAATGGCCAAATACTTACGTGATCGGCGCATTCGATATCGCCCACCATCACGCTTGATTCATCTATATAGCAGCTCTCAGCTAGTGTTGGCTTTATACCTTTATACGTTCTAATACTCATTGTCAGTCCATTTTACTTTGATATGTCGTGATGATAACAAACTGAATATGTCTTGGAATCACTATTACTGACGTAAAAAACAGCAAATAGTTGCTACTTTAAACGCTTTGTTTATTAATTGGGCGGTTGAACGTTTTTTTTAAATTAAGGGTTGCGCTGTAAGTTTTCATCTCTATAATGCGCATCTCGCTTCGGGACAGCCGCTAAAACAGCTGAAACGACACTGGATTTTCCAGGTGATTAAATGCTTTTGTAAGTCAGTTAATCAGCGTGATGCAAGGCGGTTTAGTTTGGTTTTGTCGGTTTTAGATTTACATCAAAAATTGATTCAAAATTAAATAAAAATAACACCTTGACATCGAAGATTGAGAGCGTATTATACGCCTCCCGCTTGAGAGGGTCCACGGACAGCGTCTTAAGCCGCTTCTAAGGAAGCACGCTACCTCGGTAGCAATGTTCTTTAACAATTAATAACAAGACAATCTGTGTGGGCACTCACTTGATGAGTGTCTACCAAAAAAAATTCATGTTCGATAAATATTTAATTGAAGAGTTTGATCATGGCTCAGATTGAACGCTGGCGGCAGGCCTAACACATGCAAGTCGAACGGTAACATTTCTAGCTTGCTAGAAGATGACGAGTGGCGGACGGGTGAGTAATACTTAGGAATATGCCTTTGT